>CAKZXL010000488.1 GCA_937883885.1 uncultured Aquincola sp.
CTGTTCCAGATCGTGCAGCCGGGCATCGCCCTGTTCGGCAAGAAGGACTACCAGCAGTGCCTGGTGGTGCGCAGCATGGTCGAGCAGCTGAACCTGCCTATACAAGTGATCGGCGGCGAAACGGTGCGCGCCGACAGCGGCCTGGCCTTGTCGTCGCGCAACGGCTACCTGAGCCCGGCCGAGCTGGCAGAAGCGACGGTGCTGAGCGCCGAGCTGCGGCGCGTGGCCGACGCGGTGCGCGGCGGCCGGCGCGACTTCCCGGCGCTGGAAGCCGCGGCGGTGCAAGCGCTGCAGGCCCGCGGCTGGCAGCCCGACTACGTGGCCGTGCGCCGCCAGGCCGACCTGGCCGAACCCGCCGCCGGCGACGACAGCCCGCTGGTGGTGCTGGCCGCCGCCCGCCTCGGCAACACCCGCCTGATCGACAACCTGGAAGTTTGATCAAGGGGGTTCCCGCTTGGCGGCGGCCCGCGGGCGCCGCAGAATCAAAGGCACCCGTCAGCCGAAGGAGTGCCGCATGAACGCCGCCGTCCGCAAGCAGCCCGCCGGTTACCACTCGGCCACGCCGTACCTGACGATCACCGGCGCGCCGGCCGCGATCGACTACTACCGGCAGGCCTTCGGCGCGGTGGAGGTGATGCGCCTGGCCGACCCCGCCGGCCGCATCCTGCATGCCGAGGTGCGGGTGGGCGACTCCATCATCATGCTGCACGAGGACACGCCCGAGTGGGGCACCCGCAGCCCGAAGACGCTGGGCGGCAACACCGCTTCGGTGCTGCTGTACGTGGACGACGTGGACACCACCTACGCTGCGGCCATCGCGGCCGGCGGCCAGGCCGCGATGCCGGTGCAAGACCAGTTCTACGGCGACCGCACCGGCTCCCTGTTCGACCCCTTCGGCCACCGCTGGATCCTGGCGACCCACATCGAAGACGTGTCGCCCGAAGAAATCAGCCGGCGGGCGGCGGCGATGTTTGCGTTGGGGCAGTGAGGACCCTGCGGTCGACCTTGCGATGTCCTGGGGCGCGCTGGTCCAACCGACGCTCGAGTGGCTGTGGCGGCTGGCCGGTGTCGCCACGCATGTCCGCGTGCGTGCGCACCGCGCCACCTTCGAAAGCCGTACGCACCGGGCGGGGCTGGAATGCTTATTCATCACTGTCAGCAACCGGTTGCTGAGCCGGGTTCAACAGGCTGGGTTCGTTCCCGGCGGCGCCCTGCCGGTCTCCCGCAACCGGGGCGCCTGATCAGCCGGAGGGCCCGGCAGCGCCGCCCACCCCTCAAGTTCCCGCCCGCCCACCCGAAAGACCGTAACAAACCTCTTCGCCGGAGCCTGTCACGTGTCTTCCCTGCCCCATTCCAACCTCGCCCCCTTCGTCGAACGCGCCAGCACGCTGCCGGCGATGCCCGAGGTGGCCAACACGCTGATCCGCTCGTTCTCGCGCGACGACCTGTCGCTGCCCGAAGTGGCCGGCCTGATCGGGCGTGACCAGGTGCTGGCGGCCAAGGTGCTGCGCCTGGCCAACTCGCCGCGCTACGCGCCGCGCCACGACATCTCGTCGCTCAAGGACGCGGCCGCCACGCTGGGCCTGCGCGCGCTGCGCGACCTGACGCTGGCCGCCTGCATGAGCAGCGCGTTCCCGTCGGTGATCGGCTTCGACCGCCTGAGCTTCTGGCGTTCCACGCTGGCGCTGGCGGCCTACACGCAGCCGCTGGCCCGGGCCATGGGGCTGGACGAGGACGAGGCCTACCTGGGCGGCCTGGTGCTGCGCACCGGCCAGATCCTGATGTTGATGACCGACCCCGAGCATGCGGTGCTGGCGCAGTACCAGGCCAGCACCATCGATTCGGCGATGGCGGTGGAAAGCCGCCTCTTCGGCTGCAGCCACCCCGAGGTGACGGCTGCGCTGGCCCACCACTGGCATTTCCCGGCGCAGCTGGTGATGGCGATCACCGCCGCCTGCGATCCGCTGGCCACGCGGCCCTTCAGCCGCATGGGCGCCGCACTGCGCCTGGCCAGCGTGATCACCGACTGCCGCGAACTGGGCGTGCCGGTGATCGATGGCCTGCAGCTGATGCAGTCGGCCCTGCTGGAGCACCTGCACCTGGACCTGGAGTGGCTGGACGCCCACCTGCCCGACCACCGGCTGGCCACGGCGGGGGTCGAGGCCCTCGTGCACTGATTTGATACAGCCCCCGAGCTTGCTGCGCTCGCGCCCCCAGGCCCTTGTAAGAGGGCCCTTCGGACCCTTGGGGAGCTCAGTTTCTTGGGGCGGCCCGGCGGGACTGACCAGTCAGCCCGACACCACCGGAATCCCGCGGAACTGCCCGGCCTGGGCGGTGCCCGCGGGCTTGGGCCAGCGGGTGCCGTCCAGCCGGTGCAGCAGTTCGGCTTCACGCGCCCGGGCCAGTGCCACGTTGGCGATCTTGACGTGGCCGTAGCCGCGCATCTTCTGCGGCAGCGCCGCGATCTGCGTGGCCAGCGGCAGCGTCTGCGTGCTCAGCAACGGCAGCAGCTCGTCCAGGCGTGATTCGAAGGCGCTGATCAGGCCCCGCTCCATGCGCCGCTCTTCGGTGTAGCCGAACAGGTCCAGCGGGCCGCCGCGCAGCGCCCGCGCCTTGGCCAGCACGCCCAGCATCGGCATCAACCAACTGCCAAAGCGCAGCTTGCGCGGCGTGCCGCCATGCTTCGGCCGGCTGAGCAGCGGCGGTGCCATGTAGAACTCCAGCTGCAGGTCGCCTTCGAACTGCTGCTGCAGCTGCTGCTTGAACGCGCCGTCGGTGTACAGGCGCGCCACCTCGTACTCGTCCTTGTAGGCCATCAGCTTGAGCAGGCTGGCCGCCGCCGCGCGGGTGAAGGGCAGCGAGGCATCACCGCCCAGCGCCGCTTCGCGTTCACGCAACTGGCGCACCCGCGCCTCGAAACGGCGGGCGTAAGCCGCGTTCTGGTAGGCGGTGAGGTGGGCCACGCCGCGGGCCAGCAGCGCATCCAGCGTCTCGGGCTCGGCCGGCGTGGGATCCACCGGCGCCTGCAGCAGCGCCTGCAAGGCGCCTTCATCGGCCGCGGCCATGCGGCCCAGCGAAAACGCCAGCTGGTTGGCCTGCACCGCCACGCCGTTCAACTCGATCGCGCGCTGCAGCGCGGCCAGGCTCACAGGAATCAGCCCGCGCTGCCAGGCATACCCCATCGCCAGGATGTTGCTGACGATGGAATCGCCCAGGAAAGCCTCGGCCAGGGCCTGCGCCTCGAACGTCTCCACCTGCTGCACGCCGGCCGCGAACTCCAGCTTGGCCAGCAGCAGGTCGGTCTTCAGGCTGGCGTCGGGGTTCTTCAGCGATTCGGCCACCGGAATCTCGTGCGTGTTGACCAGCACCCGCGTGCGGCCGTGGCGCACCGTCTGCAGCGCCTCGGGCGATGCGGCCACCACGATGTCGCAGGCCAGCACCGCGTCGGCCTGCTGGGTGTCGATGCGCACCTGGTTCAGCCGCTCGGGCGTGTCGGCCAGGCGCACGAAGCTCAGCACCGAGCCGCCCTTTTGCGCAAAGCCCATGAAGTCGAGCACGCTGGCGCTCTTGCCTTCCAGGTGCGCGGCCATCGCGATCACCGCGCCCACCGTCACCACGCCGGTGCCGCCCACGCCGGTCACCAGCAGGTCGTAAGGGCCGGTCCATACATGCGGCGCGGGCTGCGGCAGCTGCGCCACCTGCTGCATGAAGCGCTCGGCGCCTGCGCCGGCCAGCGCACCGGTCTTCTTGCGGGGCTTGCCATTCAGCACGCCCACGAAGCTGGGGCAAAAGCCCTTGGCGCAGGAATAGTCCTTGTTGCAGCTGCTCTGGTCGATGCGCCGCTTGCGGCCCAGCGGTGTCTCGTGCGGCAGCACCGCCACGCAGTTGCTCTGCACCGAGCAATCGCCGCAGCCTTCGCACACCCGCTCGTTGATGAAGAGCCGGCGCGCCGGGTCCACCATCTCGCCCTTCTTGCGGCGGCGGCGCTTCTCGGCGGCGCAGGTCTGCTCATAGATCAGCACGGTGACGCCCGGCACCTCGCGCAGGCGCCGCTGCACCGCATGGAGCTGGCTGCGGTCGTGGAACTCGGTGCCGGCCGGAAAGCGGTCCTTGATCGACGCGTACTTGCCGATGTCGTCGGACAGCACCACCACCTGCTTGACGCCTTCGCTTTCCACCTGGCGGGCGATGGCATCGACGCTGATCACGCCGTCCACCGGCTGGCCGCCGGTCATGGCCACCGCGTCGTTGAACAGGATCTTGTAGGTGAGCGTGGCCTTGGCCGCCACCGCCTGGCGGATGGCGAGGTAGCCCGAATGGTAGTAGGTGCCGTCGCCCAGGTTCTGGAACACATGCGGCACCTTGGTGAACATCGAGTGCGAGACCCAGTCCACGCCCTCGCCGCCCATCTGGATCAGGCCCGCGGTGTCGCGGTCCATCCAGTTGGCCATGAAGTGGCAGCCGATGCCAGCGCGGGCGCTGGAGCCTTCGGGCACCACGGTGGAGGTGTTGTGCGGGCAGCCGGCGCAGAAATACGGCAGCCGCTTGACGCTGTCGGCGTCGTTGGCCAGCAGCCCAGGCGGCATGAAGTCGCGCACCAGGTGGCGCTTGTCCATCGCCGGCTGGCCAGGGAAGTGCCGCACCAGCCATTGGTCCACCAGCTGGATCAGGCCTGAAGGCCGCAGCTCACCCAGCGCCGACACCAGCGGCCGGCCCTGCGCATCGAGCTTGCCCACGATGGCGGGGCGCACCGGCTGGTTGTAGAAGAGATCGCGCATCTGCGTCTCCACCACCGCGCCCTTCTCCTCGATCACCAGCACCTCTTGCAGGCCTTGCGCAAAGGCCTGCATGCGCGTGGTTTCCAGCGGAAAGCTCAGGCCCACCTTGTACAAGCGCACACCGGCTTCGGCCAGCATCGCGGGCGTGATCTCCAGCCGGCGCAGCACCTCCATCAGGTCGAAGTGGGCCTTGCCGCAGGTGACGATGCCCACCTTGGCCTGCGGCGACTCGATCACGTGGCGGTCGATGCTGTTGATGGCGGAGAACGCCCGCACCGCGTCCAGCTTGTCGGCCAGCCGCGACTCGATGCGCAGCGAAGGCAGGTCGGGCCAGCGGTAGTGCAGCCCGTCGGCCGGCGCCTGGTGGCCGGTGGCGGCGCGCACGGCATCGGCACTCACCCAGGCGGCGGTGCGAGCGGCGATCAGGTCCAGGTCGACCGTGGAGCCGCTCTCCACCACCTCCGACAGCGCAGTGAGCCCCACCCAGGCGCCGCTGTAGCGCGACAAGGCGTAGCCGTAGAGGCCGAACTCCAGGTACTCCGCCACGTTGGCGGGCGAGACCACGGGCATGCTCCAGCCCATCATCGCGTGGTCGCTCTGGTGCGGCATCGACGAGCTGACGCAGCCATGGTCGTCGCCCGCCACCACCAGCACGCCGCCGTGCGGCGACGAGCCGTAGGCATTGCCGTGCTTGAGCGCATCGCCGGCGCGGTCCACGCCCGGGCCCTTGCCGTACCACATGGCAAACACGCCATCGACGGTGCGTTCCGCGTCCGACTCCACCCGCTGCGTGCCCAGCACCGCGGTGGCGCCCAGCTCTTCGTTGATGGCGGGCAAAAAGCGCAGCCCGCAGTCGTTGAAGCGCTTGCCCGCCTTCCAGATGGCCTGGTCGAGCATGCCCAGTGGCGAGCCGCGGTAGCCGCTGATGAAGCCTTGCGTGTTCAGGCCTGCGGCTTCGTCGCGGGCGCGCTGCATCAGCATCAGGCGCACCAGGGCCTGCGTGCCGGTGAGGAAGATCTGCCCGCTGCCGGCCCACAGGCTGTGGCTCAGCTGGTAGTCGGGGCGGGTGATGGGGTGCTGCTCGGGGCTCTGGATGGCCATGGCTGTCTCCGCGTACTTCTGGGAATCGGCACAGCATAGGCAAGGCCACGCAGCAATCGATGCTTGATTTGCCGCGCATCGGCCATACTGCAGGCAAATCATTCTGAGAAGTGCAGATGGCGGAGCAAATTTCACTGGATGCGCTCAGCCTGCGGATCCTGGCCGAGCTGCAGCGCGATTCACGCCAGACGGTGCAGCAGCTGGCCGAGGCGGTGGGCCTCTCGTCCAGCCCCTGCTGGAAGCGCGTGAAGGACATGGAAGCGGCCGGCGTGATCCGCGGCTACACCGCGCTGGTGGACGCCGAGAAGGTGGGCCTGGGCCTGCGCGTGGTGGTGGAAGCCAACCTGGAAAAGCACAGCGAAGACCTGGTGCGCCGCTTCGAGGCGGCGGTGGCCGCCAGCCCGCACATCGTGCAGTGCCACAGCACCACCGGCCAGGCCGACTATGTGATGACGGTGCTGGCGCCGGACATCAAACGCTACGAGCAGTTGCTGCACGACACCATCTTCCGCCTGCCCGGCGTGACGCATGTGCGCTCGTCCATCGTGCTGCGCGAGATCAAGGCCGAGGTGGCGCTGCCGGTGGAGCCGGCCGGGCAGGCGAAGCCGGCGGCCCGTCCGAGGCGCGCGAGGCGCTGATCACAGGTCCGGGAACGGCGAGCGCCAAGGCGCCTGCCGGCCGATGCTGCGTCTTCGTTTCAACGCAGCAAGGACCCATATGCAGACCCTTGAAGGCAAGGTCGCCCTCATCACCGGCGCCAGCTCCGGCATCGGCCACGCCACCGCCCTGTTGCTCGCCCGGCATGGGGCCGCCGTGGTGCTGGGCGCCCGTCGGCTGGCGCCGCTGCAGGCGCTGGCCGAGCACATCGGCAGCCACGGCGGCCGCGCGTGCGCGCTGGCCGGCGACGTGCGCGACGACGCTTATGCGCAAGCCTTGGTGCGGCAGGCGCAACAGGCCTACGGCGGCCTGGACATCGCCTTCAACAATGCCGGCACCCTGGGGCCGATGGGCCCGACGCCCGAGGTCTCGCCCGACCAATGGCGGGAGGCGCTGGACACCAACCTCACCAGCGCCTTCCTGGGCGCACGCCATCAACTGCCGGCGCTGATGGCGCGCGGTGGCGGCTCCTTGATCTTCACGTCCACCTTCGTCGGCCACACCGCGGGCTTTGCCGGCGTGGCGGCTTATGCGGCCAGCAAGTCGGGGCTGATCGGCCTGGTGCAGGCGCTGGCGGTGGAAGCCGGGCCGGCCCGGGTGCGCGTGAATGCGCTGCTGCCCGGCGGTACCGATACGCCGATGGCGCGCGAGATGAACGGCAGCCCGGAGCAACTGGCCGCGGTGGCGCGGCTGCATGCGCTGGGCCGCATCGCCGCGCCGGACGAGATCGCGCAGGC
>CAKZXL010000489.1 GCA_937883885.1 uncultured Aquincola sp.
AGCGGCTCGGGCTTGCCGACACCTGAGAACGGCTCGCGCCTGACTTCCTGAATCAGACGGTTGATGCGCTCCACCATCTTGCGATCCTGCTTCTGCCATTGCAGGTAGTCGTCCCAGGCCTCATCGGCAAACACCAGCTTCACGGCGCCAGATCACGCTCGACGCCCTGGCCTGCA
Organism: uncultured Aquincola sp.; assembly: GCA_937883885.1. The sequence continues at coordinate 177 of CAKZXL010000489.1, forward strand.
GCGAGTTGAGAGGCCGCGGACAACAGGCGCCTGGCGTTGGCCGGGCTGCGCAGCAGATAGGCGGTTTCTTCGAGCGCCTGGAAGTCATCCAGCGACAGCATCACCACCGACTGCTGTCCGTTGCGGGTGATGATCAACGGTTCGTGGTCCTCGCACACCCGATCCATGGTCTTGGCCAGATTGGCGCGGGCGGCGCTGTAGGTGATGGCGTCCATGCGGCACTCCTTCGTTGTACTTAATATTGTACAAACACAGCCCTTCCAACCATCACGATGCCGGTGCCCGAGAGGAACTTCGATGACCCAGTTGATCGCACTCATGATCCACGCGGCAGATCCAGCCGCCGCCCGGGCCTGGTACCAGAACGCATTCCGCGATGCGATCCACGTCCAGGCTATCCCTGGCCTGGAAACGCTGCGCCTGGGAGGCGTCCAGCTCGAGTTCGTGCCCGCCGACGACAAGGTCGCCTCAGGGGCAGCGGGCACGGTGCCGTACTGGGAAGTTCCCGATTTCACCTCGGTGCTGGCCTGGTTCCAGTCTCAGGGCGCCGTCCTGTACCGCGGTCCCATGGCGATCGAAAATGATCGTGTGATGTGCCAAGTCCGGGATCCATGGGGCAACTGCATCGGCATCCGGGGCGCGGAGAGCCGAGCGTGACGCCCGACAGCCGGACGCCCTACCGCCCCACCGCCTCCAGCAACTCCTGCTTGCTCATCTTCGACCGCCCCTTCACGCCTTTGTGCCTGGCCTCGTTGTACAGCTGCGCATAGGTGCGGCCGCCCTCGCCGGTGTGCGAGCGCTGGCCGCCGCGGTGGCTGGGGGAGACGTCGTGGACCGACGACTTGCTGGCGGTCCTGGATTCGCCGTGCTGGGCGCGTTCCTTGTTCACCGTGCGGGCGGCGATCTCTTCAGCCACCTTCGTCGGCTTGCCGCGGTCTTTCAGGCTGGTCTTGATGTGCTCGTACTGCCGCTCTCGCTTGGCAGACCAGTCGGTGCTGGGCATGGGGGTCTCCTTCGCTGGAAAGTCAGATGCCGTCAGGCACCGAGTACCACTGGCGCAGCACGTTGATCTCTTCGATCAACGCCGCCTTGCATTGCTCGCAACACAGGCCGCTCATCGGGCCGATGTTCCAGTTGCAGCCGGTGGCGTCGCGCGGGTGCTTGATGATGGCCACGTCCACCAGGCCACCGCATTCGGGGCGGTGCCAGGCCACACCGCGCACCAGCTTCTGCACATGTGTCGCCGGTATCTGCAGGTGGCCGCGGCTGTCCCAGCGGCCGGCCAGCTGCACCTGCAGGTCCTCGTGCGCCTCGCCCCGGGTGGGAAAGGCCACCAGCGACACCTCCATCGTCGTCAGCGACCGCTGCTGATCCGAGACCATCGCCCAGCGCCACAGAAGATCTGCGTCCTGGACGAGCTCGTATTGCCACTCCATATCGACCTCCGCTGCCAATGCATGCGCCTGCGCAACAGGGGGCAAATGCCATTCCCGCCCGTGCCCGCGGCCCCGGCAAGCGTGGGGGCGGCAGGCGCGGGACAGGCATCAGCGAGAGATGAAGAGCAGCAGCGAGCGGCCCGCCATCTGGCGCATCGTGCCGCCTTCCACGCGGTCGCCGCAGGCATCAGGCTGCGCCGTGTCCACCGCCAGCTCCCACTGGCGGCCGTCTTCCGGCGGCGCGGGCAGCGTGAAGTCGATCGGCTCATGCCAGGCGTTGAACAGCATCAGCACCGAAGCGTCCTCGGCCGGGCGTTCCAGGTGGGTGCGGGGCGCACGGCCGTCCAGCGTCAGGCCGAAGCACAAGGTGTTGCCGTCTTCCCAGTGGCCAGGCTGCATCTCCTCGCCGGCCGGCGTCCACCAGACGGCATCGCGCAGGCCCAGTTCCTCATGGGTGCGACCGGTGAGAAAGCGCCCACGCCGCAGCACCGGCAGCTCGCGCCGCAGCGCCAGCAGCCGCTGGGTGAAGGCCTGCAGCGCCTGACCGCGCTCGTCGATCGCTTCCCACTGCAGCCACGAGATGTCGTTGTCCTGGCAGTAGGGGTTGTTGTTGCCGTGCTGGGTGCGGCTGAATTCGTCGCCCGCGACCATCATCGGCGTGCCCTGCGACAGCAGCAGCGTGGCCAGCAGGTTGCGCTGCTGCTGGGCGCGCAGCGCATTGATGGCTTCGTCGTCGGTCGGGCCTTCGGCGCCGCAGTTCCATGAGCGGTTGTCGCTGTGGCCGTCGCGGTTGTCTTCGCCGTTGGCTTCGTTGTGGCGCTCGTTGTAGCTCACCAGGTCGGCCAGCACGTAGCCGTCGTGCGCGGTGATGAAGTTGACGCTGGCCCAGGGCCGGCGGCCGCGGCGGTTGAAGGTATCGCCGCTGGCGGTCACGCAGCCGGCCAGCGCGGCGGCGGTGCCGGGTTCGCCCTTCCAGTAGCTGCGCACGGTGTCGCGGAAGCGGTCGTTCCACTCGGCCCAGCCGGGCGGAAAGCCGCCCACCTGGTAGCCGCCGGGGCCGCAGTCCCAGGGCTCGGCGATCAGCTTCACGCTGGACAGGATCGGGTCCTGCCGGCAGGCGTCGAGGAAGCCGCCGCCTTCATCAAAGCCATACGGCTCGCGCGCCAGGATGGTGGCCAGGTCGAAGCGGAAGCCGTCCACCTGCATCTCGGTCACCCAGTAGCGCAGGCTGTCGGTCACCATCTGCAGCACCCGCGGGTGGCTCAGGTTCACGGTGTTGCCGGTGCCGGTGTCGTTGATGTAGTAGCGCGGCTGGTCGGGCAGCAGCCGGTAGTAGCTGGCGTTGTCGATGCCCTTGAAGCTCAACGTCGGGCCCAGTTCGTTGCCTTCGGGCGTGTGGTTGTAGACCACGTCGAGGATGACCTCCAGACCCGCCTTGTGGAAGCGGTCGACCATCTCCTTGAATTCGTCGACGCTGGGCTCGCACAGGTAGTCGGGGTGCACCGCGAAAAAGCCGATGGTGTCGTAGCCCCAGTAGTTCTTCAGACCCTTGTCCAGCAGGAAGGGCTGGCTCAGGAAGGTCTGGGAAGGCAGCAGCTCGATGCTGGTCACGCCCAGCGTCTTCAAATGCTGGATCACCGCCTCATGGCCCAGGCCCTTGAAGGTGCCGCGCTCGGCCTCGGGCACCTGGGGGTGGCGCTGGGTCATGCCCTTGACGTGGGCTTCGTAGAACACGGTGCAGTCCCAGGGCACCCGGGCGCGTTCGCGCATCTTCCATTCGAAGCTGCTGTCCACCACCACGCACTTGGGCACGAAGGGCGCGCTGTCGCGCTCGTCGAAGCTCAGGTCGGCATCGGGATGGCCCACGGTGTAGCCGAACAGCTCGTCGCGCCACTGCACCTCGCCCACATGGGCGCGGGCATAAGGGTCGAGCAGCAGCTTGTTGGGGTTGAAGCGGTGGCCCTTTTCGGGCTCGTAAGGGCCGTGCACCCGGTAGCCATAGCGTTGGCCGGGCTTCAGGCCCGCGATGTGGCCGTGCCACACCTCGTCGGTGTACTCGGGCAGCGCGATGCGCGCCAGCTCCTGCTGGCCGCTTTCATCGAAAAGGCAGACCTCCACTTTCGTGGCGTTGGCGGAGAACAGCGCAAAGTTGACGCCATCGCCGATGCAGGTCGCACCACGCGGGTGCGGCGTGCCTTCGCTGAGGCGGGCGTCGTAAGAAGTGGGCATGCGGGCAGGTCCTGGCTGGGCGGCGGGTGGGTCTGGCGGCCGTGCACACAGCACCGCCAGTGCAAGACCCGATGCTCCGCGCCGCCTGTACCGGCGTGTATCGGCGCCGCACGCCAGCGCACGTCGGACAGCGCCGACGCGGCGCCGACAATCGGCCAGCGCCTGCCGCCGTCTGGCAGCAGGCGCTCAGCCGATAATTCACCATACAGTTAACTGCAGGCACTTCCAGCGCCCATGAGCACCGAGTCTCCACCCGCCACCGACGAGCGCCTGCGCGACGCCGACCGATCGCAGGCCACCATCCTGGCCGCCGCGCGCGACGAGTTCGCCGAGCATGGCCTGGGCGGCGCCCGGGTCGACCGCATCGCCGAGCGGGCCGGGCTGAACAAGCGGCTCATCTACTACTACTTCACCGACAAGGAACAGCTGTTCCGCGCGGTGCTGGAGCAGGCCTACCGCGACATCCGCGCCGCCGAACAGGAATTGCACCTGCTGGACCAGAAGCCCGCCGACGCCGTGCGGCGGCTGGTGGAGTTCACCTGGAACTACTACCTGGAACACCCGGAGTTCCTGACCCTGCTCAACAGCGCCAACCTGCACCGCGCCCGGCACCTGGCCGACTCGCAGCGCGCGCGGGAACTCAACAGCCCGCTGATCGAAACCCTGGCCGAGATCCTGGAGCGCGGTCGTCGAGAGGGCAGTTTCCGCGGCGGCGTGGACCCGCTGCAGCTGTACGTGTCCATCGCAGGCATGGCGTACTTCTACCTGTCGAACAACCACACGCTGTCGGCGGTGTTCGGCCGCGACCTGATGACGCCCAAGGCGCTGCAGCAGCGCCTGTCGCACATGAGCGACGTGATCCTGGGCTACCTGCTGCCCTGAAGCACCGCTTCGGCCCGCGGCGGGCCGCTGCCAGCCCCGGGTAACTCCCAGCCCCGCCGGGCTGTACGTCACGCGCGCCGCCCTCCTAGAATCAATTCACCAAACGGTGAATTAGAAGTTCGAGGAGACCGCGATGAAGTTTGTACGCCGCGCCGCCCTGGCGCTGTCCTCCACCGCCATCGGCATCGCACTGCTGGGCGCCGCCGGCCCGGCCGCCGCGCAAGGGCCGGGCGCCAACGGCTACCCCAGCAAGACCATCCGGGTGATCGTGCCGTTCGCGGCCGGCAGCACCACCGACATCATGGCCCGCGCCATCAGCGACAAGCTCAGCGCCAGCCTGGGCCAGCAGGTGCTGGTGGACAACCGCGGCGGCGCCAGCGGCACCATCGGCCAGCAGATGGTGGCCGCCGCCGCGCCCGACGGCTACACGCTGCTCATCCATTCGTCGTCGCACACCGTCAGCCCCTGGACCTTCGCCAAGCTGCCGTTCGACACGCAGGCCGACTTCGTGGGCATCACGCCCATCGCCTCGCTGGCCAACGTGATGGTGATCTCGCCCGCCAAGGGCGTGAAGACGCTGCCCGACCTGCTGGCCGCGGCGCGGGCCAAGCCGGGCAGCTTCAACTACGCCTCGGCCGGCCAGGGCAGCGCCACGCACCTCAATGCCGAGAAGTTCAAGCTGGCCGCCCACATAGAAGCCACCAACATCCCCTTCAAGGGCTCGGCCGAGGCGGTGAGCGAAGTGCTGGGCGGCCGGGTGGACTACTACTTCTCGCCCATCGCGCCGGTGATCGGCCAAATCAAGGACGGCCAGCTGCTGGCGCTGGCGGTGGGCTCGCCCAAGCGCTCGGCCGCGCTGCCCGACGTGCCCACCACGGCCGAGGCCGGCGTGCCGGGCTCGGAATTCAACTTCTGGATCGGGATGATGGCCCCGGCCAAGACCCCGCGCGAGATCGTCAAGCGCCTGCACGACGAAGTGGCCAAGGCACTGGCCTCGCCCGAGGTGAAGGAGCGCTTTGCCAAGCTGGGCGCCGACCCCTGGACGCTGCAGCCCGAGCAGTTCGACCAGTACATCAAGGACGAGATCGCGGCCAACGCCAAGCTCGTCAAGGCCGCCGGCCTGTCCCCGCAATAAACCAAACCGGAGAACTCGAAGATGGCCACTCAACGGCTCGGCATCGTGATGCATGGCGTCACCGGCCGCATGGGCATGAACCAGCACCTGATCCGCTCCATCGTCGCGATCCGCGCGCAGGGCGGCGTGCAGCTGCGCAACGGCGACAAGGTGATGCCCGACCCCATCCTGATCGGCCGCGATGCCGAGAAGATCGAGGCGCTGGCGCGGGCCCATGGCATCAACCGCTTCGGCACCAACCTGGATGCCGCGCTGGCCGACCCGGCCGACACCGTGTTCTTCGACGCCGGCACCACGCAGATGCGCCCGCAGCTGCTGGCCAAGGCCATCCACGCCGGCAAGCACGTCTATTGCGAAAAGCCCATCGCCACCAATCTCAACGAGGCGGTGGAGATCGCGCGCCTG
>CAKZXL010000490.1 GCA_937883885.1 uncultured Aquincola sp.
TACCTGCTGCGCGCCTCGCGCACGCGGGTGGAGCTGGAGCGCAGCAAGAGCCGGCTGGCGCGCGCGCAAGACCTGGCGCGCATGGGCAGCTTCGACTGGCGGCGCGCCAACACCGCCGCCCATGGCGGGCTGGTGATCTCGCCCGAGGGCCTGCGCGTGTTCGGCCGCAGCCCGAGCGAGCGGCTGGGCCTGCGGCCGCTGCTGCGCATGGTGCCGCCGTCGGACCGCCGCGGTCTGCTGCGCATGCTGCACGAGGTGCTGGCCCACAGCTCGGTGCTGGCCACCGACGTGCCGGTGAACCTGCTCGATGGCCGCCAGCGCATCATCCACGTCGAGGCCGAGCCCGAGTTCAACGAGCATGGCCAGAGCGCCGGCTACACCGGCATCGTGCAGGACGTGACCGACCGGCGCATCGCCGAGGACAAGATCCGGCACCTGGCCAACTTCGATGCGCTCACGCTGCTGCCCAACCGCCGGCAGCTGATCTGGCGCACCGAGCGGGCGCTGGAACATGCGCGCCGCCTGAACCACCAGGCCGCGCTGCTGCTGATCGACCTCGACCGCTTCAAGATCATCAACGACACCTTGGGCCATGCCGCCGGCGACGACCTGCTGGTGGAGGTGGCCCGCCGCCTGCGCGCCTGCGTGCGCCACTGCGACCAGGTGATGGAAGGCGCGCTGGAAGCCGTAGGCTCGCGCTCGCACCGCACGCTGGAAGCGGTGGGCCGGCTGGGCGGCGACGAATTCGTGGCGCTGCTGCCCGAGGTGGCCGACGAGCGCGATGCCGAGCGCGTGGCCGCCCGCGTGCTGGAAGCCATGCGCGAGCCCATCTTCGTGGCCGGGCAGGAATGCTTCGTCACCGCGTCGGTGGGCATTGCGCTGTTTCCGCGCGATGGCGCAGCGGTGGCCGACCTGCTGCGCAACTCCGACGTGGCGATGTACGCCGTCAAGTCGCAGGGGCGCAATGCGGCGTCGGTCTACAGCCCGCAGCTGGCGGGCCGTGGCCGCGAGAAGCTGGAGCTGGAAAGCGCGCTGCACAAGGCCATCGAACGCAACGAGCTGGTGCTGCATTACCAGCCCAAGGTGGACGTGCGCGCCGCCCGCATGGTGGGCGCCGAGGCGCTGATGCGCTGGCAACGCGGCAACACGCTGGTGCCGCCGGCCGAGTTCATTCCGCTGGCCGAAGAAACCGGGCTGATCGTGCCGCTGAGTGAATGGGCCATCCGCGAAGCCGCACGCCAGGCCAAGAGCTGGTCGGTGAGCTTCGGTTTTTCCGATTCCATCGCGGTGAACCTGCCCAACCGGCTGTTCGAGCGCTCCGACCTGGTCGAGCACATCCACCAGTCGGTGGGCACCTACGGCGTGCCGCACCGCGCCATCCAGCTCGAGATCACCGAGACGGGCCTGATGAAGGACCTGCAGAACGTGATCCCGTCGCTGCACCGGCTCAACGAGATCGGCGTCGAGATCTCGATCGACGACTTCGGCACCGGTTATTCGTCGCTGGCCTACCTCACCACGCTGCCCATTTCCGAGCTGAAGATCGACCGCAGCTTCGTGCGCGACCTGGGCATCACGCCGCAAAGTTCGGCGGTGGTCACGGCCATCATCGCGCTGGCCCGCTCGCTGGGCTTGCGCGTGATCGCCGAAGGCGTGGAAAGCCTGCGCCAGATGGAGGTGCTGCACCGGCTGGGCTGCGGGGTGATGCAGGGCTTTTTGTTCAGCCGGCCGATTCCGCCCGACGACATCGAGAAGTGGCTGCAGAACACGGTGCTGCCGCGCAAGGCGCCCTGGATCGCCCCTGCGCTGACCGATGGCAACGAGCCTTCCCGCGTGATCGGCGGCGGCCGGCTTTGACCTCACACGCCTGATCGACTTGCCTCTGACACGATGACGGCTGCCCCCACGCCGGCGCAGATTGCCAAGGGCGCGCTGCGGCGCCTGGCCTTGACGCAGCAGGAACCCACCCCCGAGAACTACGCCCGTGCCTGGGCCGAAGAGCTGGGCCAGCCAGCCGCTGCACTGCCCGAACGTGCACGGCCGCTGCTGGACAAGCTGGCCGCCCGCGCCAGCGACGACGCCGAGACCCGTGCCGAGCTGGTGCGCAGCCTGATGCAGGGCCAGTGGGACGAGCTGGCGCGCACGCTGGACCGCAGCGCTTCGCAGGCCGGCGCCGCGGGCCAGGCCTGGGCCGCGATGATCGAGCGCATCGTGCGCGGCGTGGAGCGCGGCGGCCGCCAGTGGACCGCCGCCCGCAAGAAAGACAGCCTGCAGCGTGTGCTGGACGGCAGCCGTGGCGACGTGTCGCGGCTGCAGCAGCGGCTGCGCCAGCTGATGGCCAGCTGGGACAGCGACACCGTGCCGGACGAGCTGGCCATGCCGAGCGACGACCCGCTGGCCGACGAGGCCGCCGCCGACCGCGCCGGGGCACCCGACCTGCCGATGGCCGACCCGCCGTCGTCGGCGGCCCGAGCGCCGGCCCAGCCGCCCGCCGATGCTGCGGCCAGCGCCGACACCCCGGCCGCGCCAGAGGCCGTGAGCGCGGCGCACCTGCCGGCGGCTGACACGTCCGACGCGGTGCCGGCGCTGGTGGCCACACCCACCGCCGCCCCCTGCCCGCCCGTGGAAGAGCAGCACTGGCCCCAGCTCACCGCCAGCCTGCACGGCACGGTGGCCGCCGCGCTGCCGCCCAGCGTGGCCAGCGCCGCCGAACTGGCGGCCGAGCTGGGCCAGCTGGCCGACCGCTTGGCGGCCGAAGGCGCCACGCCGGCGCTGGCGCAGGCGGTGCACCAGGTGTGCGAGCGGGCGCGGCGGCTGTTTGCCCACCGCCACCACCTGCTGGAACAGGTGGGCGCGCTGTGCCTGGAACTCACCGCCGGCCTCACCGAGCTGGCCGAAGAGGGCAGCTGGGCCCAGGGCCAGGCCGAGGCGCTGCGCGCCCGGCTGCAGGCCGACGAGGCCGATGCCGACGGCAACGCGTTCAGCGTGCGCGGCGTGCGGGCCGCGGGTGAGCTGCTGGCCCGCACGCGCGCGCAGCAGCAGGCCCTGCGCGGCGAGCGCGACCGCGCGCGGGTGGCGCTCAAGTCCTTGATCCACAGCCTGCTGCAGCAGGTGGGTGAACTGGGCGACGAGACCGGCCGCTTCAGCGACAACCTGGGCCGTTATGCCGCCACCATCAACGAAGCCAGCTCGCTCGACGCGCTGGCCGGCGTGGTCGACGCGATGGTGCAGGAAAGCCGCGCCGTGCAGCAGCGCGTGGGCCGGGCCCGCCAGCAACTGGGCGAAGAACATGCACGCGCCAGCGAGCTGGAATCGCGCGTGCGCGAGCTGGAAGGCGAGCTGCGCCGGCTGTCCGACGAAGTGGCCACCGATGCGCTCACCCAGGTGGCCAACCGGCGCGGCCTGATGCAGGCCTTCGACACCGAGCGGGCGCGGCTGGAGCGCGATGGCCGGCCGCTGGCGGTGGGGCTGATCGACATCGACAACTTCAAGAAGCTCAACGACACGCTGGGCCATGCAGCCGGCGACGAGGCGTTGAAATCACTGGCCCGGCTGGTGCAGCAGGCGCTGCGGCCGGTGGACCATGTGGCCCGCTTCGGCGGCGAAGAATTCGTGGTGCTGCTGCCCGACACCGAAGTGGCCGAAGCGCAGCAGGTGCTCACGCGGCTGCAGCGCCAGCTCACGGCCAGCCTGTTCATGCACGACGGCCAGGACGTGTTCGTCACCTTCTCGGCCGGCGTCACCGCCTACCGGCCGGGCGAGCGCATCGAGGTGGCGCTGGAACGTGCCGACGAAGCCTTGTACGAGGCCAAGCACGCCGGCAAGAACCGCACCTGTGCCCACTGATCAATCGGGCTTGTAGCGCTCCACCGTCACCGCTTCCAGCCGGTAGCCGCTGGTGCCCATGGACGAGGCATTGCGGCTGACCTGCAGCGTGCCGCTGACCCACACCGCGTCCATCGCCTTGAACTTGGCCGGCTTTTGCGGAAGCACGTGCACGATCTGATTGGCGGGCGGCGGCGGCGTGTGGATGCAGGCGCCGAAGTAGGGCACCAGCAGGAACTCGCTGACCTGGCCGCTCTCGGCCTGTTCCAGCGGCACCAGGTAGCCGGGCAGGCGCACCTTGGTGTTGTTCA
>CAKZXL010000491.1 GCA_937883885.1 uncultured Aquincola sp.
CCGGCGCCCAGCGGGCCAGCGTGGCCGACAGCTGCGCCATCGTCACCGGCTTGCTGAGGAAGTCGTCCATGCCGGCCGCGCGGCAGGCGGCCTGGTCTTCGGGCATGGCGGCGGCGGTCAGGGCCACGATGGGCAGATGCCGCGGGCCGGGCTGCTCGCGCGCTTCGGCGGCGCGGATGCTGCGCGCGGCCTCGAAGCCATCGGTGCCCGGCATGTGGCAGTCCATGAACACCAGCGCATAGGGCCGCTGCCGCACCGCCTGGCAGGCCTGCGCGCCATCGGCCACCACGTCCACCTCGCAGTGCAGGCGGTCGAGCATCTCGCGCAGCACCATCTGGTTGACCTCGTTGTCCTCGGCCAGCAGCACCCGGCGGCGCTGGCGCGGCGGCTCGGGCGCTGGCGCCTGCCGGTGCACCACCGCGGCCGGCCGTGGCCCAGCGGATGGCGCCGCCGGCGCCACGCCGGGCACCGGCTGCACCGGCAGCGTGAACACGAAGCAGCTGCCCTGCCCCGGCGTGCTGTGCACGCGGATCTCGCCGCCCATCACCCGCAGCAGCTGCTGTACGATGGACAGGCCCAGGCCGCTGCCGCCATGGCTGCGGGTGGTGGACGAATCGGCCTGCACGAAGGGCTCGAAGATGTGCGCCCGCTGCGCCGGCGAGATGCCGATGCCGGTGTCCTCCACCTCGAACACGAGCTGCTGGCCGGCCGCCGCCGGCTGGCAGTCCAGACGCAGCGCCACCTGGCCGTGCGGCGTGAACTTGACGGCGTTGGACAGCAGGTTCAGCAGCACCTGCTGCAGCCGCAGCGGATCGGCCAGCACCTGCTGCGGCACCTCGGGCGCCACCTCGGCCTGCAGGCGCAGGCGCTTGAACTGGGCCTGCGGCCGCAGCACGGCCATGGTTTCGTCCACCAGCCGGCGCAGGTCCACCGGCTCGGGCGCCAGTTCCATGCGGCCGGCCTCGATGCGCGAGAGGTCGAGCACGTTGTCGATGATGCCCAGCAGCACCTGGCCCGATTGCCGCGCCGTCTCGGCATAGCGGCGCTGGTCGTCGGCCAGCGGCGTGCCCAGCAGCAGCTCGGTGGCGCCCAGCACGCCGTTCATCGGGGTGCGGATCTCGTGGCTCATCATCGCCAGAAAGCGCGACTTGGCCACGCTGGCCTGCTCGGCCATGCGGCGCGCCAGGCGCAGCTCATGGGCCTGCGCTTCCAGCTCGCCGGTCTTGCCTTCCAGCGTGTCCACCAGCTGGCGCGCGGTGCGCACCGCGGTGCGGGTGCGCAGCCGCAACCGCTCGGTGACGAAGCCGGTGAAGGCCAGGTACCCACCGGTCAGGTACATCACCGTGGCCAGGGCCAGACGCTCGCCCCAGCGGCCCTCTTCCAGGCCCAGCGTGGCCAGCAGCAGCACATAGGCCAGGTAGCCGGCCACCACCACGTGGCTGAAGTAGAGCGCCCGCCGGAAGCCATAGCCCACCTGGTCGGCCACGCGCACCAGCAGCAGGTAGCCGAAGAACAGGTGCGTCTGCTCCAGCCAGTGCAGCGTCAGCAGCCACATCGGCAGGTCGAGGTGCATGAACAGCAGGCTCAGGTCGAAGCGGCCGGTGCGGCCATACAAGCGCCACAGCACCACCCAGCTCACCAGGCCGTAGCCCATGTTGGCGGCCACCAGGGCCCAGAGCGCCGGATCGTGCTGGCGGCTGCCGGGCGTGCTGATCACGGCCATGAAGCACAGCACGGCAAAGCCGATCAAGCGGACCAGCGGAATCTGCACCGCATGCACGCGACGTGCATTGACCAGCTTGCGCTGCTGCAGCTCGACCGGATCGAGCGTGAAGCTGGAGTCCTGCGGCGGCATGGGACCGGGAGAGTGATGCTCGGCCCAGCTTATCGCCCAAAGCCCTGGGCGTGGCCCCCTAAAGCGCCGCTTCGGCGGCTAAAGCTCCAGCTTGTAGCCCACGCCGTAGATGCTGCGTATGGGGTCCTGGCCGGGCGCTGCCGCTTCCAGCTTGCGGCGCAGGTTCTTGACGTGGCTGTCCACCGCGCGGTCGGTGACGGCGCGGCCGTCGTCGTGCAGACGGTCGAGCAGGCTGTCGCGCGAGAACACGCGGCCCGGCGTGGCGGCCAGCGCCTTGAGCAGGCGGAATTCCACCGGCGTCAGCTCCAGCGGCACGCCGCGCCAGCTGGCGCGCCAGCCGGCCTCGTCGATCTGCAGCGGGCCGGGCATGGGCGGCGGGCCGCGGCGGGCGCGGCGCAGGATGGCGCGCACCCGCGCCATGATCTCGCGCGGGCTGAAGGGCGTCTTGCAGATGTAGTCGTCGGCGCCCAGGTCCAGGCCCAGCAGGCGGTCGGCCTCTTCCACCCGGGCGGTGAGCATCACGATGGGCACGTCGCTGCGCTCGCGCAGCGCGCGGCACACGGCCAGCCCGTCCATGCCCGGCAGCATGATGTCCAGCAGCACCAGGTCGGCCGGCTGCGCTTCGATGGCCGGCAGCACCTCGCGGCCGTCGGCGATCCACTGCGGCTCATGCCCTTCGGCGCGCAGGTAGTCGCCGATCAGGCTGGCCATCTTGGGTTCGTCCTCCACCACGAGGATGCGGGCGGAAGCGCCGTTCATGCCGCCGCCTCGCCCGAGGTGGGCAGCACCACCCGCATCGCCAGCCCGCCCAGCGCCGAAGGGCCGGCGTCGATGCGGCCGCCGTGCGCGGCCACGATGCTGCGGCAGATGGCCAGGCCCAGCCCGGCGCCACCGCTGGCGCGGCTGCGCGAGCCTTCCACCCGGTAGAAGCGGTCGAACAGGCGCGTGACACGGTGCGCCGGCACGCCGGGCGCCGAGTCCTCGAACTCGAGCTTCACGGCCTGGCCGCCAGGCTCGGCCTGCACCCGCACCAGCAGCTGGCCGCCGGCGTCGGTGTAGCGCACGCTGTTTTCCATCAGGTTGTTGAAGAGCTGCTGCAGCCGGCGCTCGTCGGCCAGCACCACCGGCGGCTCGGCCGGCAGCTCGGTGCGCAGCGCCAGCCCGGCATCGGCCAGGCGGCCGGCAAAGGCATCGAGCGTGGTGCACAGCAGGTCGACGATGTCCACCGGCGCCTTGCGGTAGGTGAGCGCGCCCACGTCGGCCAGCGACAGGTCGTAGAGGTCGCTGACCAGCTTGTTCAGCGTGGCCACCTCGGCCTGCAGCGACTTGACGGTGGCCGGCGTCATCGCATGCACGCCGTCCTCGATGGCTTCCAGCTCGCCGTGCAGCACGCCCAGCGGCGTGCGCAGCTCGTGCGACACATCGGCCAGAAAGTCGCGGCGCATGCGCTCGTTGCGCTCCAGCGTGTCGGCCAGGGTGTTGAAGTCGCGCGCCAGCTGGCCCACTTCGTCGTCGGCATCCACCACCACACGGCTGCCGTATTCACCCGCCGCCAGCCGGTGGGTGGCCGCCGCCACCTGGCGCACCGGGCGCAGCAGCCGCCGCGCCACCCACAGCGCGATGACGGCGGCCAGCAGCACGCACACCGCGCCGATGGCCCAGCTGGCGCGGATCTGGTGCCACTCGAAGCGCTGGTCGCCACCGCCGCTGACGGTCTGGAACGGCGCCATCATCAGCCAGCCCACGCGCTCGCCGTCCACCACGATCTCGCGCCGCACCGAATCGGCGCCCAGCGCGCCATAGCCGACGACGAAGCGCTCCTGTTCGTCCAGCAGGGTGAAGCGCAGCAGCGCGCCGGTGAGGTCGGACACCTGCGGCGGCGCGCGGCCGCTGCCGTTGGCGGGCACGGAAGCTGCGTCGCTGGCCGGCACCCGCAGGATGCGGAACCACTCGGGCCGGTTGCCCTGCACGAAGCCCCAGCTGCCATTGGCCGCATAGGCGCGGGCCAGCCGCGGCACGGCTGCGTCCATGCGCAGCAGCGCCTGTTCGTTCAGGTAGCCGATGAAGCCGCGGGTGTAGCTCAGGTGCGCGGCCACGCCCATCGCCAGCACGGCGAAGGCAGCGATGGCCAGCACCGCCAGAAACAACCGGGCCGTGATGCTGATCTTCATGCCACGCCGATCTCACCGCGTTCGGGCGCCGGGTGCAAGCGCCACGCCGCAAGGCCCGCACTTGTAACCGCCTTCAACATCCCTCCACATTCGTCCGCCAGCATCGCCCGCATGAAATGCCCTTGCCCTGCCCTGACCGCACCCACCCGCGGCGCCCGCCTGCCCGTCCTGCTGCTGGCCGCCACCCTGGCGCTGGCCGCCTGCTCCAAGGCCGACGACAAGAAAGCCTCCGCACCGGCCGGCCCCAAGGAAGTGGGCGTGGTTACATTGCAACCCGAACGGCTGGCCGTGACCACCGAGCTGCCCGGCCGCACCTCGGCCCGGCTGGTGGCCGAGATCCGGCCGCAGGTGGGGGGCATCGTGCAAAAGCGCCTGTTCACCGAAGGCTCGATGGTCAAGGCCGGCGACGTGCTCTACCTGATCGAGCCGGCCAGCTTCCAGGCCACCTTCAACAGCGCCCAGGCCAGCCTGCGCAAGGCTGAGGCGGCGGTGGCGGTGGCGCAGACCACCGCCCGCCGCAATGCCGAGCTGGTGAAGATCGACGCCATCAGCCAGCAGGCCAACGAGCAGTCGCAGGCGGCGCTGCAGCAGGCCGAGGCCGACCTGGGCGTGGCCCGCGCCACGCTGGAAACCGCGCGCATCAACTTGGGCTTCACGCGCATCACCGCGCCCATTTCGGGCCGGGTGGGCCTGTCCACCGTCACGCCGGGCGCGCTGGTCACCGCCAACCAGGCCACGGCACTGACCACGGTGCAGCAGCTGGACCCCATCCACGTGGACGTGACGCAGTCCAGCACCGAGGTGCTGCGCCTGAAGCGCGAGCTGGCCGCTGGCCGGCTGCAGCGTGATGCCGATGGGCAGGCGCGCACGACGCTGGTGCTGGAAGACGGCAGCCAGTACCCGCAGGAAGGCAAGCTGGCCTTCGCCGGCGTGAACGTGGACACCGGCACCGGCAGCATCACGCTGCGGGCGGTGGTGCCCAACCCGCAGGGCCTGCTGATGCCGGGCATGTACGTGCGCGCGCGGCTGCAGGCCGGCGTGCAGGACGAGGCGCTGCTGGTGCCGCAGCAGGCAGTCAGCCGCAATGCCACCGGCAAGGCCTCGGCCCTGGTGGTGGATGCCGAGAACAAGGTGGCGCGGCGCCCGGTGACGGTGGACCGCGCGATCGGCAACCGCTGGCAGGTCACGGGCGGGCTGCAGGCCGGCGACCGGGTGATCGTGGAAGGCTCGCTGCGCGTCAAGCCCGGCGACACCGTGCGTGCCGTGGCCGCGGCGGCCAGCAGCGCCGGTGGCGCCAGCGCGCCGGCCGGTGGCGGCGCCACCGCGGGTGCCGCCGCCGCAGCGGCCGCCGCTGCGCTGCCCGCCACCCGCTGAAGGAGCGCACCGCCATGGCCCGCTTCTTCATCGACCGGCCCATCTTCGCGTGGGTCATCGCCATCGTCATCATGCTGGCGGGGGGGCTGTCCATCCGCAACCTGCCGCTGGAGCAGTACCCGGACATCGCGCCGCCGCGCATCTCGATCAACGCCACCTACACCGGCGCTTCGGCCAAGACGGTGGAAGACTCGGTCACGCAGGTGATCGAGCAGCAGCTCAAGGGGCTGGACAACCTCACCTACATGCAGTCGACGAGCAGTTCGTCGGGCACCTCGCGCACCACGCTCACCTTCAACGCGGGCACCAACCCCGACGTGGCGCAGATGCAGGTGCAGAACAAGCTGCAGCAGGCCATGTCGCGGCTGCCGCAGACGGTGCAAAGCCAGGGCGTGACCGTCACCAAGGCGGGCAGCGACTGGCTGCTGATCATGAACTTCATCTCGGCGGACGGCAGCATGTCGAACGTCGACATCGGCGACTACGTCACCACCAACCTGCTGGACATCATCAGCCGCATCGACGGCGTGGGCGAGGCCCGCACGCTGGGCACCGGCTATGCCATGCGGCTGTGGCTCGACCCCGCCAAGCTCGAGAAGTACGGCCTGATGCCGTCGGACGTGTCCACCGCCATCAATGCGCAGAACGCGCAGGTGTCGGCCGGCCAGCTGGGCGCGCTGCCGGCACTGCCCGGCCAGCAGCTCAATGCCACCATCACCGCGCGCAGCAAGCTGCAGACGGTCGAGCAGTTCGAGAACGTGGTGCTCAAGAGCACGCCCGATGGCGCGCTGGTGCGCATGAAGGACGTGGCCCGGGTGGAGCTGGGCGCCGAGAACCTGACGGTGAGCACGCGCCTGAACGGCCAGCCCGGTGCCGGCCTGGGGGTCATCCTGTCCAGCGGTGCCAATGCGCTGGAAGTGGCCGATGCGGTCAAAGCCAAGATCGAGGAGCTGCGCCCCACCTTCCCGCCCGGCCTGGAGCCGGTGCTGAACTACGACACCACGCCCTTCATCGGCGCTTCCATCGACGAGGTGGTCAAGGCCTTGTTCGAGGCCATGCTGCTGGTGGTGGTGGTGATGTACATCTTCCTGCAGAACTTCCGCGCCACGCTGATCCCGGCCATTGCGGTGCCGGTGGTGCTGCTTGGCACCTTTGGCGTGCTGGCGGCCTTCGGCTACTCGATCAACACGCTGACCATGTTCGGCCTGGTGCTGGCCATCGGCCTGCTGGTGGACGACGCCATCGTGGTGGTGGAAAACGTCGAGCGGGTGATGCGCGACGA
>CAKZXL010000492.1 GCA_937883885.1 uncultured Aquincola sp.
CAGGCCACGTTGGCGTCCACCAGCATCGCGGTGCCGAACAGGGCCAACGCGGGCAGCAGCATCGGCGCCAGGCGGGTAAAGGCATCGCGCCAGCCCAGGCTCTCGGCGTCCCGCGGGGGCGACTTCCACTGCAGCTTCAGGCCGGTCAGGCCGCCGATCACGAACATGGTGTGGGCTAGCATGCGCACCGGCGCCTGCAGGGCCGACAGGCAGAGCTCGACCACCGAGCTGCGCAGCAGCTGACCGGTGCCGCCGAACTGCGCCTGTTCCTTGCGCAGCAGCACGCCCACCACGCCCAACAGGCGGGGCAGCAGCAGCAGCGTCAGCGTCAGGCCCCATAGCGCCAGCGCGGCACTGCCGCCCGCGGCGCCCAGCAGGCCGGGCATGTCGCCCTGCACGGCTTCGGGTTGGGTGGCGGCGCGCCACACACCGGCGGCTACGAAGGCCAGCCACACCGGCGCGGTGACGTACGACAGCGCACCAGTGAAGAACATCGCGCGGTGCACCGGCTGCCAGCCGGGTTCGGCGATCAGGCGGAAGTTCTGCAGGTTGCCCTGGCACCAGCGGCGGTCGCGGCCCAGCTCGTCCAGCAGGTTGGTGGGCTGCTGCTCGAAGCTGCCTTCCAGGTTGGGGGCCAGCCACACCTCGTAGCCGGCACGGCGCATCAGCGCGGCTTCCACGAAGTCGTGCGACAGGATTTCGCCCGACAGGCCGCCACGGCCTTCCAGCGGCGCCAGCGCGCAGTGCTTCATGAAGGGTTCAACGCGCAGGATGGCGTTGTGGCCCCAGTAATGCGATTCGCCCAGCTGCCAGTACGCCAGCCCCAGCGCAAACAGCCGGCCGGTGACGGCCGAAGCAAATTGCTGGGTGCGGGCGTGCAGCGTGCTGTGGCCCTGGGTGCGCGGCAGCGTCTGCAGGATGCCGGTCTTGGGGTGCGCTTCCATCATGCGCACCATCTGCACCAGCGTCTCGCCGGTCATGGTGGAGTCGGCGTCCAGCACCACCATGTAGCGGTAGTTGCGGCCCCAGCGGCGGCAGAAGTCGGCCACGTTGCCAGCCTTGCGCTTGGTGCGGCGCTTGCGCCAGCGGTAGAAGATGCGGCCTTCGCCGGCCAGCGGCTCGCCGTCGTCGCCCAGCGTGCGGCGCAGCTGCTTCCAGGCTTCCACTTCCGCGGCCTGGATGGCCGGGTCGCTGCTGTCCGACAGCACGTAGACGTCGAACAGCTTCAGCGCGCCGGTGGCCGACAGCGATTCGCAGGTCTGGCGCAGGCCGCTGAACACCGTGTCGATGTCCTCGTTGCAGATGGGCATGATCAGCGCGGTGCGCGCCGAAGGATCGAGCGGCATGCGCGCGTCGGGCAGCGTCAGCGCATGCTTGTCGCCGAACAGCGCCACCTTGAAGCCCATCAGCGCGGTGATGAAGCCGGCCGACAGCCAGCCGAACAGCAGCGCGAAAAGGCCGGTCTGCAGGATCTCGACCGCGGTCATCTCACCGTCGGTCGACGGCAGCAGCCACACGGCCGTGCCGCTGATCAGCAGCACCGCCCACAAAAAGATGCTGCGGCGGCGGTCCGCGGCCTGGCGCCAGGCGCTGTCGCGGTCCTTCGGGAACTTGGGCACCCCGGGCATCAGCGCCAACGCCAGACCGCGTAGCACGCCAAACCAGGGGCGCGGCGGCATCGAGCCGCGGCGCAGCGGGGGCGCGGAGGCCGCGCGATGCTGTGTATCGGTATCAGCCATGGTGGTGTTCTGCGTTTTTCAGTGGTATTGCGGGGTGCGGTGCGAGTCTGGCCGCTGGGCTGCGCCGGATCTGTAGGACCGCACCGCCAAAAGGCGTGGGAGCTGCAACGCGCCAGACGACAGGCGTCGTGGACAGGCGGTTGCAGACGGCGGTGGAAGTTGCAAGCGGATGCATGGCGTCAGGGCTTGTCCGGGCGAAAGCCGGGCCGGTGAAGGACGCCAAACATGTGCGGAGCGTTGTTGCTGTTTTGCAACAGAAAGAGGGCGCTGAACCGTGCGCGGCGCACCGCGGCGCGCGCAGCCACCAGGGGCCGCAGCAGCGGAGTCAGCGGTGCTGAGAGGGCGGTTGTCCGAGGGAAGCGTCTGTGCTTTGGCATGGATGACGACACTGTGTCCTGTTCGGGCAGGCGGTGCTGCTCCATAGCGTATCCAACAATGTCGCAGTGCAACAATCGTTGTGCACAACTGGCCGCCCGGGGCGGCACCGTCATCGATGAGAGCGCTACAGATCTGGGCCGGCCCGAAGGCCCGCCAGCACCTGCGTGAACAGGGCCTGCGACCGGCCGACGTGCGGGTGGTTCCCGCCGCCGCGGGCGGGCCCAAGGGCCTGGCCCTGAACCCGCTCGACCGTTACCTCTTCGGACACTGGCTGCCACAGTCCGGCCAGCCGGTGCACCTGCTGGGCGCCTCCATCGGCGCGTGGCGCATGGCCAGCGCCTGCCTGAACGACCCCGACGCAGCGCTGGCCCGCCTGGCCGAGGACTACATCACCCAGCACTACGAGCACCGCCCCGGCAAGCCGCCGCTGCCCGGCCATGTGAGCCAGGCCTTCAGCGACAAGCTGGCCGAGCATTTCCAGGGCCGCGAGCAGGAAATCCTGACCCACCCCCGGCTGCGCCTGCATGTGTTCACCAGCCGTGGCCACCATGCGCTGCTGCGGCGCGAAGGCCGGCTGCGCACCCCGCTGGGCTACCTGGGCGCCTTTGCCAGCAATGCCGTCAACCGCCGCTGGATGGGCGGCTGGCTTGAGCGGGTGGTGTTCCATGACCCGCGAGACGCGTTGCCGCTGCCGCTGGCCGACTACCGCACCCATGCCGTGCCGCTGACGCCGGACAACCTGCGGCCCAGCGTGCTGGCCAGCTGCTCCATCCCGTTCTGGCTGAAGGCGGTGTGCGACATCCCCGGCGCGCCGCCCGGCGCCTACTGGGACGGCGGCATCACCGACTACCACCTGCACCTGGACTACGCCGCCATGGACGAGGGCCTGGTGCTGTACCCGCATTTCCAGTCCCACCTGGTGCCCGGCTGGCTGGACAAGGCGCTGCGCCACCGCCACCGTGCCAGCGCGCGGCTGGACAACGTGGTGCTGTTGGCGCCCAACCCCGACTGGGCGCGCCAGCAAATGCCCGGCGGCAAGCTGCCCGACCGCAGCGACTTCCAGCGCTTCCTCGATGACGAGCCCGCCCGCATCGCGCTGTGGCGCCGCGGCCTGGCGCAGGCGCAACGCCTGGCCGACGACTTCGCGGAGCTGGCCGCCCGACCGTCGATCGAGGCGCTGCCGCTCGCCTAGCAACAAAGCTCGTTTGTAGGACGACGCCGCGTTCTTCATCCGCGTGAATCCACGCGCCGGTGCGGCGCGTACAGGCCCCTCAGACGACGCGGGCAGCCCATGCCGCCGCCACGCCGTCCTGCCAGTCGGGGTCGGCCTGCCATGCCCCGGCTGCTTCAACGAGGAGCCGAGGAAGACCATGAAGAACCGCACCCATCTGCAGGCGCTGCGCCTGTTGCCCATTGCCGCTGCCTGCGCGGGCGGCCTGCTGCTGGCGCCTGCCGCCTTCGCGTCCAGCCACCGCGAGGCGCCGTCCATCACCGGCACGCCCAAGGTGGACGCCGCCGACTTCTACATGTTCAGCAGCTACGAGGCCAACCGCACCGGCTACGTGACGCTGATCGCCGACTACCTGCCGCTGCAGGACCCGTACGGCGGGCCCAACTACTTCTCGATGGATCCGAACGCGCTGTACGAGATCCACATCGACAACAACGGCGACGCGAAGGAAGACATCACCTTCGCCTTCCGCTTCCAGAACACGCTCAAGGGCATCAGCCTGCCGGTGGGCGGCAAGAACGTGGCCATTCCGCTGATCCAGGCCGGCGCCGTGGCCGACCCCAAGGCCGCCACGCTCAACCTCAACGAAACCTTCTCGCTCGACGTGGTGCGCGGCGACCGCCGCACCGGCAGCCGTGCCGCGGTGACCAATGCCAGCGGCGGCGGCACCAGCTTCGACAAGCCGGTGGACAACATCGGCAGCAAGACCATCGCCGACTACCCGGCCTATGCGGCCAAGCACGTCTACACCGTCAACGTGCCGGGCTGCGCGCAGCCGGCGCGGGTGTTCGTGGGCCAGCGCAAGGATCCGTTCGCCGTCAACCTGGGCACCATCTTCGACCTGGTGAATGCACCGGTGGCGGTGATCACCGACCCGGCCAACATCAATGCCGGCAAGGATTCGCTGGCGGACAAGAACGTCACCTCGCTGGCACTCGAAGTGCACAAGAGCTGCCTGACCGCCGGCAACGAAACCGTGATCGGCGGCTGGACCACCGCCAGCCTGCGCCAGGGCTCGTTGCTCAACCCGGCGCCGGGCAAGGGCCACGGCGTGGCTGCGAAAACGGGCGGCGCCTGGACGCAGGTCTCGCGCCTGGGCATGCCGCTGGTCAACGAGGTCGTGATCGGCCTGCCCGACAAGGACCGCTTCAACGCCAGCAAGCCGAAGGACGACGCCCAGTTCGCCGACTACGTGACCAACCCCACGCTGCCGCCGCTGCTGGAAACCGTGCTGGCCCTGCCCGGCACTGCGCCGAAGAACCTGCCGCGCACCGACCTCGTCACCACCTTCCTGACCGGCATCGCGGGTGTGAACCAGCCGGCCAACGTGGTGCCCTCGGAAATGCTGCGGCTGAACACCGCCACCCCGCCCACGCCCGAGGCGCAGCAGAACCGCCTGGGCCTGGCCGGTGGCGATCCGGCGGGCTTCCCGAACGGCCGCCGTCTGCATGACGACGTGGTCGACGTCTCGCTGGTGGCGGTGATGGGCGGCCTGTGCATGCTCAACGGCGACACCAACGCGCTGAAGCTGGGTGCCGACTGCAAGCCGGCCAACGTGCCGCTGGGCGCCACCTCGCTGAAGCTGCACGACGCGGTGGACCAGGCGCGGGTGACGCTGCTGCCCAGCTTCCCGTATGCCAACACGCCGCTGCCGGGCAACCGCTGAAAGGGTCTGCCATGAAGCAACGAACCCTTTGGATGGCCGCGCTGGCGGCCGGCACGCTGGCCCTGGCCGGCTGCTTCGGTGGCTCGGACGACCATGACGACGGCGGCACCGCCAACGGCCCGCTGGATGCGGTGCCGGCCACCGCCAGCGCCGACACCGGTGGCTTCATCGCCTACCTGAAGTCGCTGGTGGCCTTGCAGGCGGAAGACCGTGAGCCGGTAGGCATCGACGCGGTGACGCCGCCGCAAAGCGACACCACCGAGCCCGAGGCGGTGAGCTGATGGACGGCGGCAGCCCCGCGGCACGGCGCGCGGGTCGGGCCGGCTGCGGCGGCCGCGTCGGGCCGCTGGGCCCGCTGCACCGCCGCGGCATGGTGGCCGGGGCGCCGACCTTCTGGCGGCGCCCGGTCGCTGCTGCGCTGCTGCTGGCGGCGCTGGCCGCACAGGCCGTGCCGCTGGTGCCGGCCAGCGACGACGAGCGCATCGAGTCGCTGCCGGCGCGGCGCGCGCCGCCGGTGGTGGCCGTGCCGGGGCAGGGCACCACCCCCGATCCCGCCGCCGCGGTGCGCGAGGCCGGCGAGCTGCTGGCCCAGGCGCATGCCGATGGCGACCCGCGCTTTGCCGGCCGCGCACTGGCCCGCCTGCAGCCCTGGGCTGATGACCCGCGCGCCCCGGCGCCGCTGGTGCTGATGCTGGCCCAGGTGGAGCAGTACATCCATCGCTTCGACGCCGCCGAGGCGCGCCTGAAGGCGCTGCTGGCCCGCGACACCCGCCAGCCCCAGGCCTGGCTGACGCTGGCCACGCTGCAGCGCCTGCGGGGCCGGTATGCCGAGTCCGATGCGTCCTGTGCCGCGCTCGGGCGCCTGAACCTGGCGGCGCTGCATGCCCAGGCCTGCAGCGCCGAAAACCGCGCCCTGCGTGGCGACGTGGAAGGCGCCCGCCGCCAGTTCGGCGTGCTGCTGGCGCAGGCGCCCGACGCCGGCACGCGGGCCTGGCTGCTCACCTCGGTGGGCGAGCTGGAACAGCGCGCCGGCCGCAACGCCGCCGCCGAGCAGGCCTTGCGCAGCGCTTGGAAGCTCGACCCGCAAGACCGTTATGCGCCGCTGGCGCTGGCCGACCTGCTGATCGACCAGCAGCGGGGCGCCGATGCCTTGAAAGTGCTGGACACCCAGCCGCGCAGCGACCCGGTGCTGCTGCGCCGGGTGGCGTCGCAGCAATTCATCGCCGCTGCTCAGCCGCAGCGCGGCCACGCACCCGCACCCGGCCTGAGCACCGACCAGGCCGAGCTGCGCGAGCGCTTCGCCCAGGCCGCCCAGCGCCCCGGCGCCTTCGACGGCCATGCGCGCGAACAGGCGCTGTACGCCTGGTGGGTGGAAGGCGACCTGCCCGCCGCCGTGCGCCATGCCCAGGCCAACCTGGCCACCCAGCGTGAACCCTTCGACCTGCTGCTGCTGGCCCGCGTGGCGGCGGCGGCGGGCGACCGCGCGGCGCTGGCCCAGGCCGCCCAAGTGCAGAAAGCGATGGACCTCCATGACCAACGGCTCGACCGCCTGCTCGCCCAGCCCTGAGCGCCGCGCCTTGGCGGCTCAGCGCCGCGCCAGGCCGGCGTGGCGCCACGCGCTGGTGGCCGCGGGCCTGTGCGCCTGGGCCGCTACCGCCGCCGCCCACAAGTCCAGCGACGCCTACCTGGTGCTGCAGCCCACCGAAGGCGGCACCCAGCTGCGCTGGGACATCGCGCTGCGCGACCTGGACGCCGCGCTGCCCACGCTGGACGCCGACAACGATCGCCAGCTCACCTGGCGCGAAGTGCGCCAGGCCTGGCCGGCCATCGATGCCTATGCGCTGCCACGGCTGCAGGTGGCCGGCTGTCAGTGGCAGCTGCAGGGCCATGCGCTGGAGCGGCGCAGCGACGGCGCCTATGCGGTGCTGCAGGCCACGGCCCCTTGCCAGGTCACGGCCACCACGCCGATGGTCTACCGCCTGCTGGCTGAGGTGGACCCCACCCACCGCGGCATCGCCAAGCTGGTGGCGGCCGACGGCAGCGCCACGCCGCGCCTGCTGGACCCCACCGCCCCTGAAGCAGCGGCCGGGCAGGGCTCCGATGCCGCTGCCGACGCGCCGCCCACCGAGCATGGCGCCTTCATCGCCGAAGGCGTGCACCACATCGTCACCGGCTACGACCACCTGCTGTTCCTGCTGTGCCTCATCCTGCCGGCGGTGCTGCGGCGCACGCCGGGCCAGCCACCGGGCTGGGCGCCGGTGGCGAACTGGCGCCAGGCCGCGCTGCCGGTGGCGGGCGTGGTCACGCTGTTCACGCTGGCGCACTCCATCACCCTGGCGCTGGCGGCGCTCAAGCTGGTCAGCCTGCCATCCTGGTTCATCGAGCCGGCGATTGCGGTCACCATCGGCATCGCCGCCATCGACAACCTGCGGCCGATCTTCGGCCACCGGCGCGGCCTGATCACCTTCCTCTTCGGCCTGATCCACGGCTTCGGCTTTGCCGGCGTGCTGGGCGAGCTGCAGCTGCCGCCGGCGCAGTTCGGCTGGGCGCTGCTGCAGTTCAATCTGGGGCTGGAGCTGGGCCAGCTGGCCATCATCGCAGCGGTGGTGCCGCTGCTGTATGCGCTGCGCCGGGCGGCGCTGTACGTGCCGGCGGTGCTGCGCGGTGGCTCGGCGGCGGCCTTCGGCATGGCCGCCTGGTGGCTGGTCCAGCGCACGGCGCTCTCGTAACCTACAATCGCTGTATATCCTTGCACACCACAAGAGCGAGAAAGGCATGACGGTTATGACACCGCGAACTAGGAGCTGGGCCCCCCCAGGCTAGCCGCCGCGCTGTCACGTCCATCCTTGTCTGCACCGCCGGTGCACGCACACTGAACGAATCGAGCGCGGCTTGTCCCGCGCTTTTTTCATTTCCGGAGCATTTTTCATGATCGCCATCCAACTGCCCGACGGCTCGAAACGTGAGTTTCCCGGCCCGGTTTCCGTGGCCGAGGTCGCCCAGTCCATCGGCCCGGGTCTGGCCAAGGTCACCGTCGCGGGCAAGGTGGACGGCCGCCTGGTTGATGCCAGCGACCGCATCGACCACGACGCCAAGCTGCAGATCATCACGCCTAAGGACGAAGAGGGCCTGGAGATCATCCGCCACTCTTGCGCGCACCTGGTGGGCCATGCGGTCAAGCAGCTGTACCCGACGGCCCAGATGGTGATCGGCCCGGTGATCGAAGAGGGCTTTTACTACGACATCTCGTACGAACGCCCCTTCACGCCCGAGGACATGGCCGCCATCGAGGAGCGCATGCGCGAGCTGATCGCCAAGGACTACGACGTCATCAAGAAGATGACGCCGCGCGCCGAGGTGATCGACGTCTTCAAGTCGCGCGGCGAGGAATACAAGCTGCGCCTGATCGACGACATGCCCGACGAGACGGCGATGGGCCTGTACTACCACGAGGAATACGTGGACATGTGCCGCGGCCCGCACGTGCCCAACACGCGCTTTCTCAAGAACTTCAAGCTTACGCGGCTGTCGGGCGCTTACTGGCGCGGCGACGCCAAGAACGAGCAGCTGCAGCGCATCTACGGCACCGCCTGGGCCGACAAGAAGCAGCTGGACGACTACATCAAGCGCATCGAAGAAGCCGAAAAGCGCGACCACCGCAAGCTGGGCCGCGAGCTGGACCTGTTCCACCTGGACGAGCATTCGCCCGGCACGGTGTTCTGGCATCCCAAGGGCTGGACGCTGTGGCAGCAGGTGGAGCAGTACATGCGCGCCGTCTACCGCGACAACGGCTACCAGGAAGTCAAGGGCCCGCAGATCCTGGACAAGACGCTCTGGGAAAAGACGGGGCACTGGGACAAGTACCGCGACAACATGTTCACGACCGAGAGCGAGAAGCGGGACTACGCGCTCAAGCCGATGAACTGCCCGGGCCACATCCTGATCTACAAGCAGGGCATCAAGAGCTACCGCGACCTGCCGCTGCGCTACGGCGAATTCGGCCAGTGCCACCGCAACGAGCCCACCGGCGGCCTGCACGGCATCATGCGGGTGCGCGGCTTCACGCAGGACGACGGCCACATCTTCTGCACCGAGGACATGATCCTGGAAGAGTGCGTGGCCTACACCACGCTGCTGCAGAAGGTGTATGCCGACTTCGGCTTCACCGACATCATCTACAAGGTGGCCACGCGGCCCGACGCCCGCATCGGCTCCGACGCCATCTGGGACAAGGCCGAGTTCGCGCTGATGGAAAGCCTGCGCCGCTCCGGCGTCGATTTCCGCATCGCCCCGGGCGATGGCGCCTTCTACGGCCCCAAGATCGAATACACGCTGAAGGACGCGCTGGGCCGCCAGTGGCAGTGCGGCACCATGCAGGTCGATTTTTCGATGCCCGAGCGCCTGGGCGCCGAGTTCGTGGCCGAATCGGGCGAGCGCCGCACGCCGGTCATGCTGCACCGCGCCATCGTCGGCAGCCTCGAGCGTTTCATCGGCATCCTGATCGAGCAGCACGCCGGCGCGATGCCCGTCTGGCTGGCGCCGACCCAGGTCTCGGTGCTCAATATCACGGACGGACAGGCCGAGTACGCGGCCGATATTGCGAAAACGCTGCAAAAACAAGGGGTTAGAACTTCTGTCGATTTGCGCAACGAGAAGATCACCTATAAAATCCGTGAGCATTCCATGCAGAAGGTTCCGTTCATCCTCGTCGTTGGCGACAAGGAGAAGGCAAGCGGGGCCGTTGCTGTGCGTGCACGGGGCAACCAGGATCTCGGCGTGATGCCGCTCGACAACTTCGTTCAGAAGCTCGCGGCGGACATCGCATCCAAGGTCTGAGCTGCCACCGGCTGCGCACCGTCATCACTGTCGAGCCGTTGCTTGCCTTGGGCTCGTTTGAAGGTCTGAACCATCGCTACTTTCCTTGACCGTCGCACTCCGAATGCGGAGCGCAAGCACCGGCTGAACCGCGAGATCATGGCGCCCGAAGTGCGCCTGAACGGGGTGAACAACGAGCCGCTGGGCATCGTGAGCATCCAGGAAGCCTTGCGGATGTCGGGCGAGCTGGACGTCGATCTGGTCGAGATCGCCGCCACCGCCGATCCCCCGGTGTGCCGCTTGATGGACTACGGCAAGTTCAAGTACCAAGAGCAGAAAAAAGCCGCCGAAGCCAAGAGCAAGCAGAAGGTCATCGAGATCAAGGAAGTCAAGTTCCGTCCGGGCACGGACGAAGGCGACTACGCGATCAAGATGCGCAACCTGCGCCGCTTCATCGCGGAAGACGGCGACAAGGGCAAGGTCACGCTGCGCTACCGCGGCCGCGAGATCACCCACCAGGAAATCGGCATGCGGCTGCTGGAGCGCATCCGTGACGAGCTGGCCGATGTGGCCGTCGTCGAGAACATGCCCAAGCTGGAAGGCCGGCAGATGATCATGGTGCTGGCGCCCAAGCGCAAGTAACCAACAAGGTTCGGTCCCGCGGTCTGGTCACCGCGGGATTTGAAGAGAAGCCGCTGACAGGCCAACAAGCACCGCAAGCCCATTGCGGTCGCCTGCAGGGGTCACTAAGAAGGAGCAGTCATGCCCAAGATGAAGACCAAGAAGAGCGCGGCCAAGCGGTTCCGCGTTCGCCCGGGTGGCACCGTCAAGCGTGGTCAGGCGTTCAAGCGCCACATCCTGACGAAGAAGTCGACCAAGAACAAGCGTCACCTGCGTGGCGCCGTCAACGTGCACGAGACCAATATGGGCCACATGGCTCAGATGTTGCCGTTCGCGGGTCTCTGATTTCTAAGGAAGGACAACAACCATGCCTCGCGTCAAACGTGGTGTAACCGCACGCGCCCGTCACAAGAAGATCCTGGCCCTGGCCAAGGGTTTCCGCGGCCGTCGCAAGAACGTCTTCCGCATCGCCAAGCAGGCGGTGATGAAGGCCGGGCAATATGCCTACCGCGACCGTCGTACCCGCAAGCGCGTGTTCCGTCAGCTCTGGATCGCCCGTATCAACGCGGCCAGCCGTGAGCTCGGCGTGACCTACAGCAAGTTCATGGCCGGCCTGAAGAAGGCCAACATCGGCATCGACCGCAAGGTCCTGGCCGATCTCGCCGTCAACGACCCCGCTGCTTTTGGCAGCATCGTCGACAAGGTGAAGGCCCAGCTCGCTTGATCCGGCGCGCGCCGTTCGCGCGGCGCGCTCCCAAGCTTCAAGGCCGTCACCTTGGTGGCGGCCTTTTTCATTTCCGAATCACGATGAACGATCTCGACTCCCTGGTGCAGGCGGCGCAAGAGCAGTTCGCGCAGGCCGCGACGCCCGCCGACCTGGAGAACGCCAAGGCCCGCTTTCTCGGCAAGGCCGGCCGTGTGACCGAGCTGCTGAAGTCGCTGGCGCAGCTGCCGCCCGACGAGAAGAAGGCCCGCGGGGCCGAGATCAATGCCACCAAGCAGCGCATCGAAGCCGCGCTGACCGACCGCCGCCAGGCCCTGGCCGATGCCGAACTGCAGGCGCAGCTCAAGGCCGAGTCGCTGGACGTGACGCTGCCCGGCCGCGGCCGCGGCACCGGCGGGCTGCATCCGGTCTCGCGCACGCTGGAGCGCATCGAGGCCATCTTCGGCTCGATGGGCTTCGACGTGGCCGACGGCCCCGAGATCGAGAACGACTGGTTCAACTTCACCGCGCTGAACACGCCGGCCGACCACCCGGCGCGCTCGATGCACGACACCTTCTACGTGGATGCCCAGGGCGCCAGCGGCGGCTACCTGCTGCGCACGCACACCAGCCCGATGCAGGTGCGCTATGCGATGCAGCATGTGAAGGCGCACGAGGGCAAGGCCAGCATGCCCGAGATCCGCGTGATCGCGCCCGGCCGCACCTACCGCGTGGACAGCGATGCCACCCACTCGCCCATGTTCCACCAGTGCGAAGGCCTGTGGATCGGCGAGAACGTCAGCTTCAAGGACCTGAAGTCGGTGTTCACCGATTTCTTCCGCACCTTCTTCGAGACCGACGACCTGACGCTGCGCTTCCGGCCCAGCTTCTTCCCGTTCACCGAGCCCTCGGCCGAGGTGGATATCGCCTTCGCCTCCGGCCCGCTGAAGGGCCGCTGGCTGGAAGTGGCCGGCTCGGGCCAGGTGCACCCGAACGTGGTGCGCAACTTCGGGCTCGACCCCGAGCGCTACATCGGCTTTGCCTTCGGCATGGGCCCCGACCGCCTGACCATGCTGCGCTACGGCGTCAACGACCTGCGGCTGTTCTTCGACGGCGACCTGCGCTTCCTGAGCCAGTTCCAGTAAGCCCGCCCGCCCCAGAACGCCGAGAAGAGAAGAGTCATGCAATTCCCTGAATCCTGGTTGCGCGAGTTCTGCAACCCGCCGCTGTCCACCGAGCAACTGGCCGACACGCTGACCATGGCCGGCCTGGAAGTGGAAGAAATGCGCCCGGTGGCGCCGCCGTTCTCGCGCATCGTGGTCGGCCGCATCCTGGAAGCGGTGCAGCACCCGAACGCCGACCGCCTGCGCGTGTGCAGCGTCGATGCCGGCGAGCATTCCAAGGACGGCCCGCTGCAGATCGTCTGCGGCGCGCCCAATGCACGCGCCGGCATCAAGGTGCCGCTGGCGCTGGTGGGTGCCGCGCTGCCGCCGGGCGACGACGGCAAGCCCTTCGAGATCAAGGTGGGCAAGCTGCGCGGCGTCGAGAGCTTCGGCATGCTGTGCTCGGCCCGCGAGCTGAAGCTGTCCGAAGACCACGGCGGCCTGCTGGAGCTGGACGACGACGCGCCGGTGGGCGTGGACGTGCGCGAGGTGCTCAAGCTCGACGACACGTTGTTCACCCTCAAGCTCACGCCCAATCTGGCGCATTGCCTGAGCGTCTACGGCATCGCCCGCGAACTGTCGGCGCTGACGGGCGCGCCGCTGCTGCAGCCTGCGTTCACCCCGGTGGCGCCGGTGCATGCCGACACGCTGCCGGTGACGGTGGAGGCGCCCGACCTGTGCGGCCGCTTCTCCGGTCGCATCGTGCGCAAGGTCAACACCAAGGCCAGGACGCCGGCCTGGATGGTCGAGCGCCTGGCGCGCTGCGGCCAGCGCTCGGTCAGCCCGCTGGTGGACATCTCGAACTACGTGATGTTCGAGTACGGCCGGCCGTCGCACATCTTCGACCTCGACAAGATCCACGGTGGCCTGGTGGTGCGCTGGGGCCGCGAGGGTGAAACGCTCAAGCTGCTCAACGGCAACACCATCACGCTGGATGCGCAGGTGGGCGTGATCGCCGATGCGCAGGCGGTGGAATCGCTGGCCGGCATCATGGGCGGCGACGCCACGGCCGTCAGCGACGACACGCAGAACGTCTACGTCGAAGCCGCCTTCTGGTGGCCGCAGGCGGTGGCGGGGCGGTCTCGCCGCTTCAACTTCTCCACCGATGCCGGTCATCGCTTCGAGCGGGGCGTGGACCCGGCGCAGACGGTGGCGCACATCGAGCACATCACCCGTTTGATCCTCGACATTTGCGGCGGCGAGCCCGGCCCGATCGACGACCAGCAGCCGCGCCTGCCCGAGCGCCCGCCGGTGGCGCTGCGCGTGGCCCGCGCGGCCAAGGTCATCGGCATGCCGGTGACGCAGGTGCAATGCGCCGACGTGCTGCGCCGGTTGGGGCTGCCTTTCACCGAGGCCGATGGCGTGCTGACGGTGACGCCGCCCAGCCACCGCTTCGACCTGCAGATCGAAGAAGACCTGATCGAGGAAGTGATCAAGGTGCTGGGTTACACCCAGCTGCCCGACACGCCGCCGCTGGCACCCGTGACCGCCCGCGTGCGGCCCGAGGCACAGCGCGGCGGCCATGCGCTGCGGCGCGCGGTGGCGGGCCTGGGCTACCAGGAAACCATCAACTTCAGCTTCGTCGAAGCGCGCTGGGAGCGCGAGCTGGCCGGCAACGCCGACCCGATCCAGGTGCTGAACCCGATCGCCTCGCCGCTGTCGGTGATGCGCTCCAGCCTGATCGGCAGCCTGGTGGCGGTGCTGCAGTACAACCTGGCCCGCCGCGCGCAGCGGGTGCGCATCTTCGAGCTGGGCCGGGTGTTCCGGCGCGATGCCGCGGTGACCGACAGCCTGACCACGGTGGCCGGCGTGTCGCAGCCGCTGCGGCTGTCGGGCCTGGCCTACGGCCCGGCGCAGCCGCTGCAATGGGGCGCGGCCGAGCGTGCGGTCGACTTCTTCGACGTCAAGGCCGATGTGGAGGCGCTGCTGGCGCCGCGCCGCGCCACCTTCGTGGCGGCCGAGCATCCGGCGCTGCACCCGGGCCGCAGCGCCCGCATCGAGCTCGATGGCCAGCCCATCGGCTGGATCGGCGAGCTGCACCCGAAGTGGCGCCAGGGCTATGACCTGCCGCAGGCGCCGGTGCTGTTTGAACTGGACGCCGACGTGCTGAAGGCGCAGGTGGTGCCGGCCTACCAGCCGATCGCCCGCCAGCAATCGGTGTGGCGCGATCTGGCGCTGGTGGTCAAGGACGGTGTGCCGCACGATGCGCTGATCGCCGCCATCACCGACGACCAGTCGGGCCTGGTGCGCCATGCGCAGCTGTTCGACATCTACAAGCCGAAGGCGCCCACCGCCGACATCGCCGCCGACGAGCGCAGCATGGCCGTGCGTGTGGAGCTGCTGGACGACCAGGCCACCTTGACCGACGAACGTGTCGATGGCGTGGTGAGCGGCATCGTCGAGCGCCTGGGGCAGCGGCTGCAGGCCCGGCTGCGTGGCTGATGGAGGAGAAACCTGCGATGGACCGAGTGATCCTGCCGACACTGGAAACGCCGACGCTGACCAAGGCGGAGCTGGCCGATCTGCTGTTCGAGCGGCTGGGCCTGAACAAGCGCGAGTCCAAGGACATGGTCGAAGCCTTCTTCGACATCA
>CAKZXL010000493.1 GCA_937883885.1 uncultured Aquincola sp.
CCGGCGCTGCGGCCACCAGCAGCCCGGCTGCGCCCAGGCACCATGCCCGCGCTGCGGCCCGGGCCGTCATGCGTAGAAGTGCCGCGTCACGGCATCCGCATCGAAGCCGCCTTCGATGACCAAGGGCTGCAGGCGGCGGGTCTGCAGGGCCTGCATCAGGGCGGCGCGGTGGGCCGTGCGGGCCGCCTGCCAGCGGGCGCGCAACGCGGGCCGCCACCACACCAGCCGCTGGCGGCCGCTTTCGGGGTCCACCACCGTCAGCAGGCCGCGGCGTGCATCGGGGCCGAACTCCAGCGGGTCCCACAGCACCACCGGCACCACCTCATGGGCCGACAGGCCGTCCAGCACACGCTCGATCAAGGGCAACGGCAGGTGGAAGTCGGACACCAGGAACACCAGGCTGCGCTGGCGCGACAGGTGCTGCGGTGCCTGCAGCAGGCCCTCGGCGCTGCGGCCGGTGGGCTGCCAATGGCGCAGCGTGTGGGCCAGCACGCTGCCGGTGCCGCGCTGGCGCGTCTGCGGCTGCAGCAGCGCCGGCTCCACCTGGGCGGCGCAGCCGATGAAGCCGAAGCTGTCGCCGGTGCGCCAGGCCGACCAGGCCAGGCTGTCGGTGAAGTCGGCCACCACGTCGAGCTTGCGGCGTGCGCCTTCAAAACCCATCGAAGCCGACAGGTCCACCACCATCGTCACCGGCACCGACATGCGCTGCGCATGGATGCGCACGCGCCAGCCGCCGAAGGGGTCGCGCAGGCTGGCATGCAGGTCGAGCCGGCGCGGGTCGGGCGCATCCAGCAGCGAGGCATGGCCGCGGAATTCGAAGCCGCTTTCGCCCCGGCTGCTGCGGTGGTGGCCGGGAAAGTGGCCCTGCACCGGGCCACCGACGCGGTACTGGATCTCGTGCATCGAGGCCGCTCCTTCAGGGCGCGGCCACCGCGGCCAGGATGCCGGCCATCAGCGGGCCGGTGATCTCGGGCCGGCGCATTTCGTACACCGGCTGCAAGCACAGCCGGTGCGCCAGCGTGTCGACGAACACCGCCTGCACATCTTCGGGCGTGGCGTAGTCGCGGCCGGCCAGCCAGGCGGCCACGCGGGTCGCGCGCATCAACATGCTCATGCCGCGCGGGCTCGCGCCTGCCAGCATCAGGCGCGCGGTGTCCAGGTCGGGCAGCTTGACGCCGTAGTCGGCCGGCACCGCGGTGGCCCGCCACAGACCCAATGCATAGTCCTGCAGCGCGGTGGAAGCGCGCACCTGGTGCTGGATGGCTTCGGCCACTGCATTGAGTTCGGCATAAGGCACCATGGCCGGCTGCAGCGCGCCCACCAGCCGGTCGGTGTCGTGAAAGCGCGGGTCGAACATCAGCGCCCGGCGGTCGTCGTCGGTGGCCGGCGCGTCGATGGTGATCTCCATCATGAAGCGGTCGCGCGCCGCGGACGAGATCTCGAAGGTCTCTTCCCGCTCCACCCGGTTGCGGTCGGCAAACACCAGCAGGTGCGGAAAACGCACCTCGCGGTTGAAGGCCGAGACGCTGCGCTCGGCCATCACCCGCAGCAGCAGCGAGTGCACCTGCGGCCGGGCGCGGTTGATCTCGTTGAAGAAGAAGATGGCCAGCTCGGGGCCATGCTCGATTAGCGGCCCCGCCTCCACCGCCGGCCGCCCGTCGGCGCCGATGTAGGTGTAGTACACGAGGTCGTTGGGCATCAGGTCGATGGTGCCTTCGGTGCGCGCGAAGGCACCCCCCAGCACCTGCGCAAAGGCCCGCAGCAGCGTGGTCTTGCCCACGCCCACGTCGCCCTGCAGCAGCACGTGGCCGCGGGCGAACACGGCGGTGTTGACCGCGCGGATCACACGCTGCTGGCCGATGACGGCCTTGGCCACCTCGGCTTCCAGCGCCAGCGCACGCTGGCGCCAATCGTTCAGCAACGCGTCGTCTCGCTCCATCGGCACTTCCTCGGCCGCTGGGGCGGCTCTGCACACCGGCCGCACCGCGCGGGATGCGCGGCACACACTGTCACGCCGGTGGCACAGGCGCGGCGGCGGCAGCCGATGCACCGCTGGGTCAGCAAGAGCTGCGCCCTCCGGACTTACCCGCGGGCGCCGCCCTTGCCCGCTTACGAGCCGAAGCGGTAGCGCACGCCGGCCCAGACGGTGCGCGGCGCACCCGGGGCGTAGAAGGTGGAATGCTGCAGCGGGTACTCGCCCTCGGCATTGCGCGGGAAGGGCCGCGCCTGGAAGTTGCCATTCGCATCGAAGCCGGTGGCGCCCAGCTGCGCCGCGGTGCTGTACTTGCGGTCGAACACGTTGTTCACCTGCACGAAGAAGCGCCAGGCTGCGGTGGGCTCGTAGTCGGCACTGAGGTTGAGCACCGCATAACCGCCGCTGCGGCCGCTGCCCAGGTAGTAGGTGCCATCGGCCTGGTGGCGGCCGTTCTCGTTGCCGCGGGCGATGGAGCCGCCCACCGCGGTGACGTCGGCGCCCAGGCTCCAGCCGCTGCCCACGCGCCAGTCGGCGAATAGCTTGAGCATGTGCCGCGGGATCAGCGGAATGCGGTCACCGGGGCGGATCTCGATGGTGCCTTCGGTGCCCGGGTTGCCTTCCTCGGCTTCGCTGTTGCTGCTGTTGCTCGAACCGTCCACCACCTCGGCGCTGCGGTAGGTGGCCTGCAGGTAGGTGTAGTTGGCGCCGACGGTCAGGTCGCGGGTCAGCGGCAGGCTGAGGCCAGCCTCCAGCCCTTGCCGGCGCGTCTTGCCGAAGTTGCGGAAGTAACCGAAGCCGGCCTGGTCGTCGGCCACGAACAGGATGTCGTCGCGGTTGTCGGCGCGGAAGATGCCGACGTTCCAGCTCATGCC
>CAKZXL010000494.1 GCA_937883885.1 uncultured Aquincola sp.
GCCATGCGGCAGCTGCAGTTCGATGCGGTCGGCGCTTTGGTCTGTGCAGGACAGGGTGAGTTCGGTGTGCCAGCCGCCTGGCAGGTGCACACGGCCCTCGCGGATGCGGCCGAAGGATACGGGCGCCAGGGGCGCTTCACCGGCAAGCACCAGCCGCAGCGACACCCCGCGCGCATAGCCGGCCACACCGTCCGGCGACACCATGGCCGCAGCCGACAGCTGCAGCACGCACGTGGCATTCGGGCCGGCCTGCATGGCGGCCAGTTCACTGTCGGCCAGCTGCAGGCGCCAGCCTGTGGGGGGCTCCAACTCGGGCATCAGGTCATGAGCAGGCAATGCGGACATGCCGCGATCATGCACCTCACACCGCCATCCCTTCGGTGGCCGGGAACGTCGGTTGCTCGCGATGCCACTCAACAACCCGCGCTGCGCATGTTCGACATCGATCAAGGTCCGTGGGCCCTGGTGGCACGTGCGGCGATGGTCTACGGCGCGCTGCTGGTGATGGTGCGGCTGTCCGGCAAACGCACCATCGGCCAGTTCACGCCGTTCGACCTGCTCGTGGTGATGCTGCTGAGCGAATCGGTGAGCAATGCCCTGACCGGCGGCGACGACTCGATTCCGGGCGGCCTGGTGTCGGCGGCCACGCTCATCGTGCTCAACGGCCTGGTGGGCTTGGCCACGGCGCACAGCCGTCGCGCCGAGCGGTGGGTGGAGGGCGATCCGGTGCTGATCGGCCGCGACGGCCAGCTGTTCCACGCGGTGATGCGCCGCCACCGCGTGAGCCGCGGCGACATGGAACGCGCGCTGCGCGAGGCCGACTGCGAGCTGCACGAGGTGCGCTGCGCCTTCCTGGAGGCCGATGGCAGCATCAGCTTGCTGCAGGCGCCGCGCAGCGATTGAACGGCGCGCTCAGGCGCCGTCCATCCCCTCCACCAACGCGGCCACTGCCGACACCAGCGCCCGCACCTGCGCCGCTTCGATCACCAGCGGCGGCAGCAGGCGGATCACCGTGCCATGGGTGACGTTGAGCAGCAGGCGGTGCTGCTGCAGCGCGCGCAGCTGCAGCTCGCGCGCGGGCCGGTCCAGCTCGATGCCGATCATCAGGCCCAGCCCGCGCACCGCGCGCACGCGCGGCGCACCGGCCAGCGCGGCTTGCAAGCCGGCCAGCAAGGCCTGGCCGCGCTGGGCGGCGCGTGCGACCAGGTCGTCGCGCTGCATCACGTCCAGCACCGTGCAGGCGGCGCGGCAGGCCAGCGGGTTGCCGCCGAAGGTGCTGCCGTGGCTGCCGGGCGTGAACAGCTCGGCCGCCGCGCCGCCGGCCAGGCAGGCGCCGATGGGCACGCCGCCGGCCAGGCCCTTGGCCAGCGTCATCACGTCGGGCAGCACGCCTTCATGCTGGCCCGCGAACCAGCGGCCGGTGCGGCCCAGGCCGGTCTGCACCTCGTCCAGCATCATCAGCCAGCCGTGCTGGCTGCACAGCGCGCGCAGGCCGCGCAGGTAGCCCGGCGGCGCCACGTTCACGCCGCTTTCACCCTGCACCGGCTCCACCAGCAGCGCCACGATGCGGTCGCCATGCGCCGCCTGGGCCGCGGCCACCGCCGCCAGATCGCCGAAGGGCAGCCGCAGGAAGCCTTCCACATGCGGGCCGAAGCCGGCGCGCACCGCGGGGCTGGCGCTGGCCGACAGCGTGGCCAGCGTGCGGCCGTGGAAGCCGCCGTCCATCACCAGCACCAGCGGCTGGGCGACACCGCGGCGCTGCGCATGCAGCCGCGCCAGCTTGAGCGCGGCTTCGTTGGCCTCGGCGCCCGAGTTGCAGAAGAACGCGCGCTGCAGGCCCGAGAGCGCCGTCAGCCGTTCGGCCAGCTGCTGTGCCCAGGGGCTGTGGCACAGGTTGGAGACATGCAGCAGCCGGCCCGCCTGGTCGGCGATGGCGGCCACCAGGGCCGGGTGGGCATGGCCCAGCAGGCTCACGCCCACGCCGGCGATCGCGTCCAGGTACTCACGGCCCTGGGCGTCCCACAGCGTGGCGCCACGGCCGGCCACGAACTCGACGTCGCTGGGCGCGTAGGTGTCCATCAGCGCCGCAGGCGTGGGGCGCCAGGCGGGCAGGGCGGGGGCAGCGGACAGGGTGGCAGTCGGTGCCAGCAGGGTGTCGGTGGTCATGGGGGGCTCCTGGAAGAAGGGAGGGCGCCGCAAGGCCATGGCAGTATGTTTAGTGCGCCAGACTGGATAAACAAGCTGGTGCTGCAATCACCATCCACTGTGAGTTGAAAATGGACCTTCACCAAGCCATGCAGGTGTTCGTCGCCGTGGTCGATGCCGGCAGCCTCACCACCGCCGGCCAGCGGCTGGAGATGTCCACCACCATGGTGGGCAACCACCTGCGGGCGCTGGAACAGCGGCTGGGCCTGCCGCTGCTGAACCGCACCACCCGCCGGCAAAGCCTCACGCCCTTCGGCGCGCAGTACCACGCGCGCTGCGTCGACATCCTGGGCCAGATCGACGCCGCCGAGCGGCTGGCCGAAGACGCACAGGCCAGCCCCGGCGGCACCCTGCGCATCACCGCCACGCCGGCCTTCGGGGCCGAGGCGCTGATGCCACGGCTGCCCGACTACCTGGCGCTGCAGCCGGCGGTGCAGGTGGACGTGGTGCTGACGGATCGCCTGGTGGACCTGGTGGACGAAGGCTTCGACGCCGCGCTGCGCCTGGGCACGCTCAACACGCCGCGGCTGGTGGCCCGCCGGCTGCGCGACTACGGGCTGAGCCTGTGCGCCTCACCCGACTACCTGGCCCGCCGCGGCGAGCCTCAACAGCCGCAAGACCTGGCCGCGCACGATTGCCTGGTGTTCACCTACCCCGCCGGCACCGAATGGCGCTGGACCGAGCAGCAGTGGCGCTTCGCAGCCCCTGACGGCGGCGAGGTGGCTGTGCCGGTGCGCGGTCCAGTCTCGGTCAACCATGCGCAGGCCCTGCGCCGCGCAGCCCTGGCCGGCCTGGGCCTGGCCATGCTGCCCGAAGTGATGGTGGCCGACGACGTGGCGCAAGGCCGGCTGCGACCGCTGCTGCAGCCCTACGCGCTGCCGCGCCGGCCGATGCACCTGCTGTACGCGCCCGAGCGCCAGCGCTCGCCGAAGCTGCAGGGGTTCATTGCGTTTGCGCTGCGGGCGTTTGGGGGTGGGGCGGGGGTGGAGGGGTGATGGCGGAGCGGGTTCGCTCGGCACGTCCGACACAGTCGTTGCTTCCCACAAGCTTGCGCTGCATCGCTGGACGCAAGGCGCTCGTCGCCGCGCCGCGCCCCGCCCCTTTGCCTGCGCTGCGCGTCCCCAGTTTGACGGCGCCCGCCCAGGTCGCCTCCAATGCGCCGGTCCAGGGGAGTGGTCGATGGTGTCGAACCGGCGGAAGAAGTGGGTGTGGCTGGCCTTGCTGCTGGGCGCATGCGGGGTCGCCTGGCTGCTGACCCGCCAGCCAGCGCCCCGCCCGCCGCTGGTTGTGCGCAGCCCCGGCCCGGTGGACACGGGCATCTGGCCGCCCGCCGCGCAGACGCCAGTGTTGGAGCCGATCGCCGCTGCCTCCGAGCCCGCGCCTGCAGTGCCGCCCGCGGCCGCACCGCTGGACCCCGGCCTGCGCCAGC
>CAKZXL010000495.1 GCA_937883885.1 uncultured Aquincola sp.
GCGATGCAGCAGCACGACCTGCGCTCGCTGCGCGCGCTGTTCCTGGCCGGTGAGCCGCTGGACGAACCCACCGCCATCTGGATCAGCCAGGCGCTGGGCTGCCCCATCATCGATAACTACTGGCAGACCGAAACCGGCTGGCCCATCCTGGCGCTGGCCAATGGCGTGGAAAAGCAGCGCAGCAAGTTCGGCAGCCCCGGCCTGCCGGTGCCCGGCTACGACGTGAAGCTGGTGGACGAAGCCACCGGCCAGGACATCACCGCACCGAACCAGAAGGGCGTGGTGGCCATCGAGGCGCCGCTGCCGCCCGGCTGCCTGCAGACGGTGTGGCGCGACGACGCGCGCTTCGTCAAGACCTACTGGCAAAGCGTGCCCAACCGCCTCGTCTACAGCACCTTCGACTGGGGCGTGCGGGACGAAGACGGCTACTTCTTCATCCTCGGCCGCACCGACGACGTGATCAACGTGGCCGGCCACCGGCTGGGCACGCGCGAGATCGAAGAAAGCATCAGCAGCCACCCGGCGGTGGCCGAGGTGGCGGTGGTGGGCGTGGCCGATGCACTGAAGGGCCAGGTGGCTGTGGCCTTCGCGGTGCTGAAGGACCCCACGCTGGCCGCCACGCCTGAAGCCGCGCTGAAGCTGGAAGGTGAGGTGATGAAGCGGGTGGACGAGCAACTGGGCGCGGTGGCGCGGCCGGCGCGTGTGCGCTTCTTGACGGCGCTGCCCAAGACCCGCTCGGGCAAGCTGCTGCGCCGCGCGATCCAGGCGGTGTGCGAAGGCCGCGACACCGGCGACCTGACCACGCTGGACGACCCGGCGGCGCTGCAGCAACTGCGGGACGCGATGCGCAACTGAGTCGCAACGGAGTCGCAACTGAGGCGCAACCGGGCGGCACAAGCGGCCATCCCGCGCAGCCGTACCATGCGGCCTCGCAACACTTGTCGAGGCTGTGCATGTTTCAGCAGACCTGGGTGGCCACCGCCGCCGCGCTGATGTTCACCCTGGGGGGCGCCACCATGCCTTCCGTGGCCACGGGGGCCGAAGCGGCCGCCCCGGCCGCCAGCAGCGCTGGCGCCCGCCCGCGCATCGAGAAAGCGGCCGACCTGCCGCGCTTCACCTACCCGGTGAGCGGCCCGCTCGAGCCCCTCGTGCGCGATGCGGCCCGCTTCGCGCCTTTGGCGGCGGCCATCCGGCGCGACACCGAATCGGTGCTGGCCGGCTATGACATCCCGGACAAGGCCACCCGCCGCGACCTGATCGGCCTGCTGGCCGCGCTGGACTACCTGGACGGCCGCTACGACCAGGCGCTGGCCCGGGCCGAAGAGGTGAGGGCGCTGCAGGACAAGCCGGCCGACAAGCTGCTGTCCGGCCTGCGGCTGCGCGCCATGGCCCAGGCCGCCAAGCAATACGGCCCGCAGGGCGAAGCCTTCCAGCGCGCGGTGGCCACGCAGATCCGCCGCGAGCTGGACGCGATGCCGTATGCGGTGATCGAGAACGACATCAAGAGCGCCAAGATGGGCGTGGAACTGGTGGGCGAGGCGCTGGTGCTGGGCCGCGTGCGCGAGGTGATGCAGCCCATCGTCGACAAGAGCGGCGTGCTCAGCTCCGACTTTGCGCCGGGGCTGGTGAATGCGCGCCTGTCGCTGCTGGCGGTGCTGCCGCTGAAGGCGGTGCTCACCGACACCTACGCCGCCTACCTGGCGGCCCACCAGGTGCAAAAGCCCGACATCTGGGCTGCCCGCGACGTGACGCTGACGCCGGCCCAGATCAAGCAGCCGGTCACCATCGCGGTGTGGGACAGCGGTGTCGACACCGCGCTGTTCGCCAACCAGGTGGTGAAGAACGCGCAAGGCCAGCCCGCCGTCATCGCCTTCGACAAGTACTCGCGCCCCGCCACCGGCGAGCTGATGCCGATTCCGAAGGAACTGCAGTCGCAACTGCCGCAGATGAAGGCGCGCACCAAGGGCTTCTCCGATCTGCAGTCGAACATCGACAGCCCGGAAGCCAGCGAGGTCAAGCGCTACCTGTCCACGCTGCAGCCCGACCAGTACAAGGCCGCGGTGGAGCAGATCGGCCTGGCCGGCAACTACGAGCACGGCACCCACGTGGCCGGCATCGCGCTGGCCGGCAACCCGGGTGCGCGGCTGGTGGTGGGCCGCATCGAATTCGGCTGGACGCTCAAGCCCGACCCCTGCCCCAGCCGCGAGCAGACCGAGCGCGATGCGCAGGCCTACCAGTCGTACGTGGACTACTTCAAGCAGCAGGGCGTGCGGGTGGTCAACATGAGCTGGGGCGGCAACGTCAGCGCCATCGAGAACGACCTGGAGCAATGCGGCCTGGGCAAGACGCCCGAAGAGCGCAAGGCCACCGCGCGCGAGTACTTCGAGATCGGCAAGACCGCGCTGACGCGTGCCTTCGCCAGCGCGCCCGACATCCTCTTCGTCACCGCGGCCGGCAACAGCAACAGCGACGCCAGCTTCGTGGAAGACATTCCGGCCGGCATCGTGCTGCCCAATCTGTTGACGGTGGGCGCGGTGGACCGCGCCGGCGACGAAGCCCCGTTCACCAGCTACGGCCCCA
The DNA here is from genome assembly GCA_937883885.1 of uncultured Aquincola sp. The sequence goes on from CAKZXL010000495.1 coordinate 2,581, forward strand.
CGGTGAAGGTGCATGCCAACGGCTACCAGGTGGAAAGCTTCCTGCCGGGCGGCGACCGCGTGGCGCTGTCAGGCACCTCGATGGCCTCGCCGCAGGTGGCCAACCTGGCCGGCAAGCTGCTGGCGGTGAACCCGGCGCTCAAGCCGCAGCAGTTGATCAACTTGATCGTGGGCACTGCCGAGCGCACGCCCGACGGCCGCCGGGTGCTGATCGACCCGAAGAAGGCGCTGGCCGCCGCACAAGGCGCACCAACCGCGGCCGCAACTGGCGCTGCGGGTGCGGTGGACTTCCCGCGCTTCCAGACCGTGGCCCAGGTGCAGCAAGCCTGCGACAGCGGCCTGGCCGGTGCCGGCCAGCGGCTGAAGGCGTTGGAACAGCGGCCGGCCGACGGCGGCTGGCTGGCCGCGTCCGACGCATTGAACGCCTACATCGAAGACCAGTACTACCCCATCGGCTTCCAGTCCAACGTGCACCCCGACAGCGCGGTGCGCGATGCGATGCAGGCCTGCGAGCAGCGCTGGCAATCGTTCTATTCCAGCTACGGCCTCAATGAGAAGATCTACCAGGCGTTGAAGGCCTTGCCGCCGGGTGACGCGATCGACCAGCGTGCCCGCGCGCTGGCGTTGGAAGGCTTCGAAGATTCCGGCGTGGCGCTGCCGAAGGCGCTGCGCCCGCAGGCCAAGCGGCTGAGCGACCGCATCGGCGAGCTGGGCCTGGCCTTCGACAAGGCGGTGCGCGACACCAAGACGCGCGTGCCCTTCACGCCCGACGAGTTGAAGGGCGTGCCCGAAGCCAACTGGAAAAACGCGCCGCGCGATGCCCAAGGCCGCGTGGTGCTGGGCCTGGACATGCCCAGCTACCTGGCGGTGCTGAACAACGCCGAGTCGGCCGCCTCGCGCGAGCGTATGTACCGCGCCAAGATGACCGAAGGCGGGCCGGCCAACCTCAAGCGCCTGCAGCAGCTGGTGGCGTTGCGCACGCAGTACGCGGGCCTGTTCGGCTACAAGAGCTACGACGACTTTGTGCTGCGCCGGCGCATGACCGGCAGCCTGGAGCGCACCCAGGCTTTCCTGGACGAGGTGAAGACCGCCGTCACCGCCCGCGAGCTGGCCGACGTGGAAGAGCTGCGCGCCGCCAAGGCCGCGCGCACCGGCCGCCCGCTGGCCGAGACGAAGGTGGACCGCTGGGACGTCTTCTTCTACACCGAGCGGCTGCGCCGCGAGCGCTACAGCGTCGACCAGGAAGCCTTCCGCCCCTACTTCCCGCCGCAGGAGAGCCTGCGCTTCGTGATGAAGGTGGCCGAGCGCATGTTCGGCGTGCGGCATGAACGCATTCAAGGCGCCGAGCTGTGGCACCCCGACGCTCAGGCCTGGGCGGTGGTCGATGCCCACAGCGGCCAGCGCCTGGCCACGCTGCTGATCGACCTGTACCCGCGCGATGGCAAGTACAACCATGCGGCGGTGTGGCCGCTGCGCGGCGTGTCCAACGCCAGCGGGCGGCAGCCGATGGCCGCGCTGGTGGTCAACCTCGACCGCCAGGGCCTGTCGCTGGAAGAGATGGAGACGCTGCTGCACGAGTTCGGCCA
>CAKZXL010000496.1 GCA_937883885.1 uncultured Aquincola sp.
CGGCCTCGGCCTCCTTGCGCAGCTTGGACTCCTTGGCCGGCATGTACGCCGGGGTCTTCATGAGGCTGTCCGTCAGCAAGCTGCGCTGGATGGACTGGCGAATCCAGTGCTGGGCGCAGGTGGTGAAGCGGCCGCGCTCGGGATCGAACTTCTTCGCTGCAGCGATGAGACCAGTGGTGCCGGCAGAAATGAGCTCGTCCAGCGGGCGGCCGGTGTAGCGGAAGCGCTTGGCCATCATGACCAGGAAGCGCATGTTGTGGTCGGCGAGCTCGTTGCGGACGGCCGTGTAGGCGGCATCCGCCTTGGCGCGGCGAAGCAAAAGCGGGTTGGTGACTCCGGGAAGCTGGGGACCACCCTCAAGCACCTTGTCCAGGTCGCCCTGGGCCGCTTCGCACTCCGCCTCGGCGGCGCGAATGCGACCGGCCAGCGCAGTTTCCTGCTCGACCGACAGCGGCTCGTAGCGGCGGCCGCGGATGCGCTTCATGAGCGCAGCGAGCGAGCTGGCAGACGACTCGTCGCGGGCCGACTTGGCGGCGACCTCAACCGGGTCGACTTCACGCTCGGGGCCTTCGAAGTCGGACTCGCCAGACTCTCGGTCACGGATTTCGACTTCATCGATGTCGGTGAGCTCATCGACCGTCTCGTCCGGGTACTCGGCACCCACTTCGGCCTCGACCTGGGCCAGCTGCGCCATCACGACAACAGGGTCGGCGCCGACTTGCTCCAGGGAGGTCTTGACTTCACCATCCGGGACGCCCGCCATGCGCATGAACCGCGCATAGTCCAAGTCGTCCCGGGCCCCCGGCTGCTCGTCCGCCGGAGGGAGGATGGTCGGGTTGGCCTCGATGGCGATATCCACCGAAGCCTTTGCCTCGTCAGCAATCTCCATGACCGTGATGGCGCCCATGACGTCGTCCGAGAACAGGCTGAGCTGGTTCGGGTTGACGGCGGGAGTGCGCGCCTTCTTGGTCGTGGGTTGTACCGCTTCTTCGGGGAGTGTCGGATTCATCGAGGTGCCTAGGGTGCGTAGAGCGGACCGTACTCGTTGTCGAGTGCAGCGCAGCGTTGTAGGAAATACTCTATACACGCGTGCGGCACGCGGACCAGGGCGGGGACTGGCGCCGCCCTGGGTTTCGGATCAGGGCTTCGAGGCCTTCGGCTTGGACGACCCGTTCAGGTTCGAGCCGGCGACCACCGAGGTGAAGTCCTTCTGAGCGGAGTCCGCATCGGGCCAGACGCCGCGGGTCTTCGAGCGCGAGAAGCCTTCGGCCATCGCCATGAAGGTGGGCTGCTGCAGCTTCACCTCGACGCCGTCATGCGACGCGAGCTTGGCGATGCCGCCCAGGCGGCTCATGACGCGCGACAGGGCGTAGTTCATGACGCCGGGCTCCATCGAGGCCAGGCCTGTGCACATGCGGTCGGTCGAAGCGGCGATGAGCTCGGATACGGCTTCAGGCTTCGCGCTGGCGGCGCGAGCGTCGTCCGAGAAGGCGATGCGGTCGACGAACGAGTCGGCCAGCGCCGTACCGAAGCGGAACGCGAAGTCCTGCTCGGAGGCCTTGGCGCCCGCGCCCATGTGCTTGTCGAACTTGGCCTCGTCGAGCTTGCCCGTCTTCATCAGCTGCTCGGCCAGGGGAATGGCCTCTGTCAGCATGGCGCGCATGTAGCCCATGTAGCGCGTGGCAACGTTCGGGCCGGTGGTGCCCTTGACCATCACCTCGATTTCGTCGGCGAAGACGGTCGGGCTGACGCCGGACTCCTTGGCCATCTGGAAGTAAGGCAGCACCTTGGCCAGCGCGTTCTCGAGCGAGCGTGAGTTCGGCTTGGGCGTGCCGCGAGCTGTGCGCATGTCGCCGATCGCGTCACGGAACACGCCCGGCTCGTTGCCGTGACGGTGGATGAACGAGGAGAACATGCAGTCGCCGACTTCGGTGTACTTGCCGGCGACGCGACGTGCCCAGTCCTTGGGCGTGTCGCGCACGCGGACCTTGAACACGCGGGTCACTTCCGCGTCGGACTGCTCGGACTGGGTGTTCGTGTTGTCCTCGGCGCCCATGTTGCCGGTGAAGGTCACCATGGCGTTGCCGATGTCCATCACGCCCGAGTAGCGGTTGCTCTGCGCCACTTCCAGCAGCACGTTGCGCACCGACTCCGACGCGTTGGCCACGTCGTCGAAGTTGAACAGCGCGAAGCGCGTTTTGGTCGCCATCGCGAAGCGGCGGTTGGGCAGCATCTCGGCGACGTACTCGACGTCGGCCGCCATCGGGGGAGGCGCCGACACGGTGATGCGGGTGCCAGCGGTGCCGTTCTTCACCTGGACGTAGAGGCGACCGTCCATCGGCGACTCGCCGTCCTTGAGCAGGTTCAGGCCGACCCCATGGACCTTCTTCACTTCATCGCCGAGTTGGCGCACGACATGGTTGGTCACCAGGTCGATTTGATCCTTCTCGCCCTTGAGGGTCATGTCGAAGGACTTCAGGCTGCCGTTGTCGTAGCGCTGACCCTCGATGACCTGAAGCCGGGCCATGCCGCCGCCCATCTTCACACGCGAGGCGAGCTCGCTCATGAGCCACTCGCCGGCATCGGTCGAGCGTCGGCGAGCATCCAGGCCCTGCTTGACCTCGAGCTCACCCTTGGAAGGCAGGCCGCCGATGTCCATCGGATTGGTCTTGCCCGACAGGTTGACGGTGACGTAGTAGAAGTCGTTCGGGCCGAACTGGTAGCCGTCAGCCGGGTTCTCGATGAAGTTCAGGCCCGTAAGCTTGCAGAACTCCAGGATGGCCGCTCGGATGAGGGTCGTCTTGCCGACACCCGGCTCGCCTTCCATGTAGAACGGGACGCGGGGCTCGCCCTTGTTGACGCCCGGGATGCGCTTGATGCCTGGGCGGCCGGCGATGCGCTCGGCAGCGACGTCGATACGCTTGTCGATTTCAGGGTCGACCCCCTTGAAGCGCCGGGCGATGTCCAGCAGCAGGTGGTCACGCGCCTGGTCGGACGTGAAATTGACGAACGGGTCGTGGGCGGCCGTGTTGCTCGACATGGGTTCTCCGGGGTGCGTCGGTGGCTTGGTTGAATCGGACCCCGGACTTGGACTGCAAGCAGCCTGCCGGAGCTAGAGTGAATGCCGATGCGCACCTGGGTGGTCGTTCGCCATGCTCAGCGGCGAGACCGGGGTGACGGTTTTTGCGTAACGTGGTACAGTATATCTCATACACAGCGCCAATGCAACTCCTCGACCCCACAATCTGGAAATCCTTGATGCGCGCCATCGAGGCGGACGACGGCAACGCCATCGAAGCCATGGCTGCGACGGGAGGTGACGACTTTGTGGCGCTGCTTGGGGCTCACCACCCGCTGGATGAGGCGCAGCGCACGCCGCTGATGCTGGCCTACTGGTGGGGAAAGCCTCTGGCGTCCACTTCGCTCGTCAATGCTGGTTCCAACTACCAGCAGCGCGACGCCAGGGGCCATGGCGCCGCCTGGTATGCGCGCCGATTCGGCAAGGGGCTGGCTGAGTCCGAGATGAGCAGCCTGATAGACGCCGGCGAGCGCCGCTTATCCATGGACAAGGTCATCGCCAAGGGCGCGCCGCCCGTCAAGATGCCCCCCAAACGGCGGCAATCGGACGTCTGAAGCGGCCGCTCCTCTCAGGGCTTGGCCGTGCGCCGGGCAGTCGCGGCCTCGGCCGGTGCGAACCGCGCCAGGACCATGCGAGACGCGTGGGCCTGGAACTCCTCGAGCGAGCCTTCATTGACCAGGTACAGGTCTGTGGGGTGTTTAGGGATGCCCGCCTCCGTGACATGCCCGTTGGACAAGTTCTCGTTGGCCAAGCTCGGACGCGAAATCCAGGCGTTGAAACCTCCCATCTCGTGGATGTAAGCTGACTCGTCGGCGGTGCGGACGTCGGGCACGGCAACGCGGATGCCGTTGTGGCTGGAGATGCGCTCGGGGTGCTGGCGCGCGATGTTGCTCAGGTCCAGCATGGCCGAGGCCACGCGCAACTGGTGACGTTGTAGCCAGACCTTCGGCTCGATGCTGCGGACGACTTCGGTGCCCCAGAGCTGCATCAGGCGGCGCGGCGTGACCTGCGGGCCCGAGCCGGGCAGCGGCACCTCCTTGAGATCGCGGTCGTAGAAGTACCGGACCGGCACGCCGTAGGCCATAGACAGCGAGGCTTTGAGCGTGTCCGCAAACGCCATGGCGATGAAGCCATGCGGGTTGAGCGCACTGGCCACGGTATCCTTGCCGACGCCGATGCCATTGATGCCGCCGTGCATGCCAATCACGTCGCAGCGTCGCAGGAAGGCCGTTGCCAACGACTTGTCCAGGTTGTCTGCCGGGTCCTTGGCGAAGTCCATCCCGGCCAGCAGCTGCTGCAACTCAAGGTAGTCGCTGGTTGTGTAGTCGATGTGCCTGCGCCACGGCGCGTCGGCAGGGTTGCCGATGTGCTTGAGCATCGCCGACTGCAGCTTCTCCACGAACTCGCCAAAGGTGAAGCCCCAGTAGGCTTCGGTGTCGGTGCCGCCGAGGATGACGTGGGCCGCGTGCGCGGTTGTGTATTGGTGGCGAGGCTGGATGATGCGGGGTGCGGCGGAAGTGCTCACGGGCGATCTCCTTGAGGTGTCGTGTCTAGATTGCGCCGACTCGCCGGCGCGGGCGCGCGGCAGCCGACGGTTGCGTTTCGGTGGCTTCAGGTTGCGGTGCCTCGGCGCGCGCCTGGTCTTCCCGTTCAATGACCCCGCGCATCACGGCCTCGTTGATGGATGCCTCGAGATGAGGGCTGCGGCGCTGTGGATGGAGGTGTGACCAAGCCAGGAGTGCTGTTTCGTCCGCCTTGGCGCCCAGCTTCAAGGCCATCGGAATCAGCTCTGGGTGGCGCTCGATGAGCTTTCCGATGCTCGCCTGCACCAGGCCCGCCAGGCCGCCCGGCTCTTGTGCCAGCCTGCTGTTTTTGCGCAGCCCTTCCAGCGCCCCTTGAGCGACGCGGTAGTCCGTCGAGTCCAGGGCGATGTCCAGCAGACTCACCCCGCTGGCCGTGCGGTGCTCCGGCCGAATTACGTAGCGGCACAGCAGGCCCATCCCGTAAGGGTTAGTCGAGCCGAGACAGGCCCTGGCAAGCTTGAATGCCGTTGCCACACTGACCTGGCGAATCGCCTGGTCGTCTGCGGTGCGGCCGCCGGACCAGAGGAACCGTGCGACGGCCGGGAATGCTGCGGCGCTGTGGAATGGCTGACGCGCAAGCATCGTGCGGAGTCGGTCCGCCCAATGAGCCATGGCCGAATTCGCGTGTACGTTCATCCGCGGGATGGCTTGCCGGTCGGCCTCGGAGACGCGCGTCGCCATGTGAGGGTTGGTCAGTCCGCACCCGGAGATGTCTTGCATTTCCAGCGGGGACCAGCCTTGCGGACCTACCTTGCGATTGGCCATCGCGCGGAAGCGGGTCGGCTCCTGCATGCGCACCTCCATGACTAGCGGCGCCACTCCTTCCGGTGTGCCTTTTCCGCGGACTGCGAAGGAATTCGACTCGGCGTCGATGCGAAACCCCCTCACGGGGTTTGCATCGTCGCCCTTACGGGCGGTCACGTCCAGCAAGGTCCACGTGCCACCCTTGCGGGTGCCCGGGTTGCGCAAAGCCAAGCGAAAGCCCCCAGCAAGGTCTTTCTCGTGGACCGATGCGCTTCGCACGACCGCTAGCTCCGGGACCCACTTGAGGGCGCGGGAAGAAGCGCCGTCTGACTGGATGTGCTGCGTGGTCACAGGCTCCACGGAGGCGACCAGGTCGCGGACCAGGTGCAGAGCCGCCTTCTCGTACTGGTTCCAGCTTCTGGAGACGGTGGCGCCGCGCATGCCTATGAGCGATGCAACGGCGTTGCCCTTTGGGGCGCTCATGCAGTCCTCGGCCTCCGGCAGGCACCGGGCTTCATCGTTGGCACGGGCCCCCTTGGCACGGAGGGCGTTAGCGTAGGAGATGAGGTTGACCAAGCCGGTGACAGCCCGCTCGTCTGACTCCGCAGAAGTCATCAGCAGTTCGTAGCACGAGCTCGAGCTGAGGACGCGAGTCCAAGGCAGGATGTTGCGGCCGGAGTCGGTATCAACGGCCACTTGGTTCAGGGCGGCAGCCAGTCGCCTTCCAGCCGCGTCAGCGAGTCGTGCGGCCACGCCCTGGTCGGCACTTGGGGACTGCTGTTGTCCCAGGTGCTTCTCGAAAGAAGGGGTCATGGGGTGCCCGCCAGCAACGACGCACAGGTAGCGCGGCGAGACGGCCGAGAAGGCCCGGCGAACCTCCGGGCTCACGTTCCCGTTCAGCGACTGCATGAAGCGCAAAGTCAAGTGGCCGGTGTACGCAACCTCCGCGCTCGAGCCGCCCCAGACGGTGCCGAGCCCACCTGACGCCGGACCGAGGCTCAGAGAGTGGACGGTCCGGTCGGTACCGTTTGCTTTGCAGAGGGCCTCAAGCAGTCGCGGGGAGTAGTTGGCGTACGCAAGGGCGCCGGCCGGCTCATGCTCGGCGATCTCTGCCTTGAACCCAGAATCCAGGTGAACTAGGTAGTTGGCCCATTGCAGGCCTTGCGTGCTGTGGCGCAGCGCATTGCGAGCGGCCAACCGGTCGACGCGCTCTGCGAAATCCGTGCACGCCTTCGCGATGGCGCTGATGTTGATGAAGGCGTCGGATGAGTGACGCATCTTCAGCAGCGGCTTGAAGCCCTGGAGGACGTCATCCAGCTCAAGCCGGATGGTCTCGACGAGCGCAGCCGGGAGCCTCTGGTCGCGCAGCGCGGCGACGAACTCTCTCGATACACGAGCGGTCTCCGCGGCAAGGCTGGTTCGCCAGATGCCCTGGATGGCCAGGCGCACATGCCGGTGCAGCGACAACGGGCTCGAGTTGGAATCGATGTTGACGTAGGTGGTCTTGCCCTGGTGATCGAAGGCCAGGACGTGCTTGTCATGTGGCGCGCCGAGTTCCAGACGCGGCTTGGCGTAGACGAAGCAAGCCATCGAGACCGCTGCGCGCAGCATTGCAGCATTCACGAGCCACCCAAGCTGCCCACTGGTCTTGTCGCCGGTGAACCGGAACGTCTCGATGGCGCGGATGGCGGCGTCGCGGTCCTCGTAGTCCTCGATTCGATAGGAGTCGGTATCGAGCGGGCCGCCAAACCGGGCCAGGCCCTCGGTGATGGGGAATGCGGCCGGAGGCAACTGCTGCCCGATACCGAGCAGGAGCCCGGCGCCGTGGAGCTGATGCTCGTAGCGCTGGCCGTACCGAATCAGGGCGCCCATCAGGAGCGCTGGGTCGAATCGCTCTGGATGGACAACCGCCTTCGGGTCAACATGAGGGAGCTCAGCTGTTGGTACGCCGGCAACGAGGCGACTCTGGCTCGGGCCGCGGCCCAGCGCGCCTCGAATCCAACTGAGCATTGAAGCCAGAACGCCGTGACCAGCGGCAATACCAGCGGCGGCGCCGTCGAGCACAGCGTCATCCGCCTCTATGGCGTCCAGGTTGAAGTTGGGCTCTTGCATGGCGCGCAGCTGTGATGAATCGAAAACAGCTCACGCGATTGCGTGGCGCGCGTCGATGGCGGCTGCCAAACCGACGCACAACGTGTCCGCAGGATGTCATATACACGATGACACCGACGGTCACTGGGTATGAAACTGCCCCGGAGCTCACGCTGCGGGGCACATGGCGCCGGGCGCCAAAGGTGTCAAGAGGGCCGATGAACGAAGGCGTTCTTGGGTGAGAGCTGCAACGCCGCTGAGGCAGAAGCGATGACATGGCTCGCCGCCTCCAGTGCGAAGGCGACACCGGCGGCTGCGCGCGGGCTCGTGCCGTGCTTCTGTAGCCAAGCGCCCAGACCTTCGGATGCAACCCAGGTTGCATGGCCCCAGAGCTCCTCGCGGCTCATCGTCGAGAAGTCCTTGCCAGTCGAGAGCTCGTAGCGGAGGATTTCCAACGCTGAAAGCGAGTCCTGCGACAGCGGGGCCAGCGAAAAAGAAGAGAAATCGCCGCCGGCCTCGCGGCGGCGCAACACATCGGCCAGGACTTCGAGGGCGACATCGTTGCCGTTGAAGGCCGCCACCAGCGCTATGGCGTGGACATCCGAAAAGGACTGGGAGTAGACCGAGTCCACGGCATCCTTGACGCGCGGCCGAAGGCGGTCGGTCTGCCCAGAGAGCCCGGCCGCGACCGATGCCGCACCCAGGCCGAAGCCAGGCGCGGCGGGCAAGGCGCCACTCAACTCCTGGAAGGAGTACGTGTGCAGCAGGCTGAACAGCGAGCTCGCGCTCAAGCTGGGCCGCGGCAGGCGCCGCCCAGGCTGGGGAGTGCCTGTGTAGTTGGCGAGTTCAGGCACGGAACGCAACTGCTGCGCGGCGACATCAGCAAGGACGCCACGCCCATGGCGCTTGTAACCTGAAGTCAGCTCGACTGCGGTGGCGCGCACCGTCGCCTCGGGAGCGAGGCGTTGCATCGCCACCAAAGCCTTGCGCACGAACACTTCGTTGTCCGGCTGCCGGGCCAGCACCCGGCGGTGCTCCACCGCAAGCTCGCCGTTCTTCACGGCGCGTGTGAGGAACTCGTTGAACAAGCTCGCAGGAGCTGTCGAGCTACGCTGCATCGGCAGTTTTCGATTGCTCATGTGGTTGGTGCGCGGTCAGTGGAGTTGGGATGCGACCAGCTCATCGGCGCGCGCCGAGAAGCGCACAGCCGAAAGCGAGTCAGTGGTCACCACGGTCACCCGAGAAGGCGCATTGGCCAGCAGGTGGGCGACGTCCGAGGGAATCTCCGGCAGAGAGACGGACGCCACGCCAGCGATGACTTCCAAGCGGCGAGAAATCGGGTCGAAATGAAGCGCCCGGGGCTGCTCCACATGCGGCAGAACGATGCACGCCTCGAAGGCGTCCGCTGAGCCGGTGCGCAGGATGCTGTAACCGACGGCGGGAGCGGCGTGTTGGGTCGTCATAGAGCGTGCAGTTAGGTTGTTCGGGGTGCACAATCGTGGTGCATTAGAACACAGTATATCGGATACGCTGCGTTCTTCAAGGCGAATGCCTTGCGGGCTGGCCGAGAATGTGTTTTAGCCGACGGGGTTTCGGCATGGTGACGTACCGCGCGAAAAAGCCGGCTCGAAGCCGGCTTCTCACGGGTGGTGGGTGTCAGCGCTGAGCGCCTTCGGCCACCAGGTCGCGCAGCTCGCGGTGCGGCCGCGCCGACAGGCGCCCGAGGAACTCCTCGGCCATGTCCGACGCCGGGCCGACGATGTCGTCGGCGGTAGGGCTGGCCCACACGTTGCCCCAGCTGCCGGTGCGCGAGCCGTTGGCGTACTCGGTGGCGCGCGCCTCGAAGAAGTTCGCGTGCTCCACCCCGTTGAGGATGTAGTCCAGCCACGCCAG
>CAKZXL010000497.1 GCA_937883885.1 uncultured Aquincola sp.
CCAGCCCCCGCCGCACCGCGCAAGAAGGCCACCACCGCCGAAGCGGCAGCGCCCGCACCGGCGGCCAAGCCCGCCGCAAAGTCCGCGGCCAAGGCCGAGGCCAAGGGGGTGGCCGAGAAGCCGGCCAAGGCTGAGAAGGCTGAGAAGCCGGTCAAGCCCGCTGCCGACAAGGCCGTGGCCGAAAAGCCGGTGGCCGACAAGGCCGCTGACAAGCCCGCGCCCGCTGCGCGCCGCAAGGCCGCGGCCACGGAGGTGGTGGCGTGATCGGCACCGCGCTTCGGCAGATCCAGCTCGGCAGCGTGCCGGTGGCCACGCCCACCGGGCGGCTGGTCGGCGCTTCCGGCCTGCTGCTCGAAAGCGTGGGCTGCGCATTGCGCATCGGCCAGCGCTGCAGCATCGAAACCGGCACCGGCGGCTGGATCGATGCGCAGGTGATCGGCTTTCGCGAAGACGTCTCGTACCTGATGCCCTTCAAGCAGCCCGAAGGCCTGTGCACCGGCGCCCGCGTGCTGCCGCAGCCCGACCAGAGCGCGCTGCAGATCGGCCCGCAATGGCTGGGCCGCATCGTCAACGGCCTGGGTGAGCCGGTGGACGGGCTGGGCCGCCTGGGCGGCGACCATGTGCTGGAAACCCAGCCGCCGCGCGTCAACCCGCTCAAGAAGCGCCCGGTGGACGAGCCGCTGGACGTGGGCGTGCGCGCCATCAACGGCATGCTCACCTTGGGCAAGGGCCAGCGCGTGGGCCTGATGGCCGGCAGCGGCGTCGGCAAGAGCGTGCTGCTGGGCCTGATCACGCGCCAGACCGTGGCCGACGTGGTGGTGGTGGGCCTGATCGGCGAACGCGGCCGCGAAGTGCGCGAGTTCATCGACCTCTCGCTGGGCGAAGCCGGCCTGGCCCGCGCCGTGGTGGTGGTGGCCCCGGCCGACGAATCGCCGCTGATGCGCGTGCGCGCCACCGAGCTGTGCCACGCCATCGCAGCCCATTTCCGCGACCAGGGGCAGGACGTGCTGCTGCTGGTGGATTCGCTCACCCGCTATGCGATGGCCCGCCGCGAAGTGGCGCTGGCCCTGGGCGAGCCGCCGGCCACCCGCGGCTACCCGCCCAGCGTGTTCAGCATGCTGCCGCAGCTGGTGGAAAGTGCCGGCAACGGCGAGAACGCCGAAGGCAGCATGAGCGCCATCTACACCGTGCTGGCCGAAGGCGACGACCAGCAGGACCCGGTGGTGGACACCGCGCGCGCCATCCTCGACGGCCACATCGTGCTGTCGCGCGAGCTGGCCGAACGCGGCCACTACCCGGCCATCGACATCGCGCAGTCCATCAGCCGCTGCATGGCGCTGGTGACCACGCATGAGCACCAGCTGGCCGCCCGCACGCTCAAGGCCATGGTCTCGCGCCATGCCCAGGTGCGCGACCTGCTGCCGCTGGGCGCCTACGTGCCCGGCGCCGACCCGGTGACCGACAAGGCCGTGAACACCTGGCCGCGCATCGAACAGTTCCTGCACCAGGGCGTGCGCGAGGCGGCGCCGCTGGCCGCCAGCGTGGCCCAGCTGGCCGAGGTGGTGGCATGAGTTCCAAGCCGATCCCGCTCGATCGCCTGGTGGCGCTGCGCGAAAAGGAAGTCGACCGCCTGAGCGCCGACTTCGCCAGCCGCGAAGCCCTGCGCCAGCGCTACCTGGACAACCTGGCCCGCATGCGCAGCCTGTGTGAAGACACCAGCGCCGGCCTGGCCGCCGGCAAGGCCGCCGGTGTGCTGGCGCTGAACAACGGCGCCTACAAGCAGACGCTGCTGGCCATGGTCGATGCGCATGCCCAGGACCTGGCCGCGCATGAGGCCCAGATGGACGTGGCCCGGCAAGCGCTGCACCAGGCCGCCCGCGGCCACGAGGTGCTGCGCCAGGTGGCCGAGAAGCAGTCGCTCGCGCTGCTGCGCGCGCAAGGCGTGCGTGAGCAGAAGGTCAACGACGACCTGGCTTCCCAGGTGTGGCTGCGGGGGCGTGCATCGTGATCGTCCTCGTGCCCATTTCAGCCGTCACCCCTGCCGGTCGCCTTGACCAGGCAACCACTCTGCCTTTCAGGAGCACTCCGTGACGACCACCAGCCTCGACCCCGCAAGCACCGCCCAGCAACTGGCCACGGCCTACACCACCAATGCGCAGGCGCAGCTGACCAGCAAGACCAAGGCGGCGCAGGCCACTTCCACGGCGCTGACCAAGCTGCGCTCGTCGCTCACCAGCTTCGACAGCGCGATCGCCAGCCTGTCGACCAAAAAAAGCGTCATCAAGTATTCGGCCACCTTCAACACCACGGCCAATGGCACGGCCACCGCTTCGGCCACCGCGCAGCCGGGCAGCTACTCCTTCTTCGTGGAAAAGCTGGCCACCACCCATCAGGTGGCCTTTGCCAACATGACCGATGCGGCCGAGACCGGCACGCTGGGCCTGTCACTGGCCGATGGCACCACGTTCAACGTCAGCTTTGCAGGGGCCGATGCCGACAGCAGCGGTCAGCTGTCGCCGGCCGAGATGGCGCGTGCCATCAACAACAACGCCGACAACAAGGGCAGCGTGGTGGCCAGCGTGGTCACCAGCGGCGGCTCCACCCAGCTGGTGCTGACCTCGGGCAAGTCGGGCGCGGGCGGGGCGGTGTCGCTCAACACCAGCGGCCTGACCAGCAGCACGCTCAAGACCCAGCTGTCCAGCGGCAACGCGCTGGTGCCCGCGCAGGACGCGGTGGTGTGGCTGGGCGACCAGACGACCGGCGTGCGCATGCAGCAGTCGTCCAACACCTTCACCGCGGTGCAGGGCGTGAGCATCACCTTCACCAAGGCCATGACCACCGGCGATGCGCCGGTGACGCTGACCGTGGCCAACGACGCCAGCGGCACCGCCAGCAACGTGCGCAGCTTCGTCGATGCCTACAACAGCCTGCGCAGCACCCTGACCGACCTGACCAAGACGGCCAACAAGGACAGCGGCACGGCCGCAGGCGCCTTTGCCAGCGACGCCAGCGTGCGCTCGATGATGAGCCGGCTGGGCAGCATGGTGCGCCAGGAAGTGGGCGGCATGAAGCTGTCGGACTTCGGCATCACGCTGGACCGCAGCGGGCAGATGCAGCTGGACACCACCAAGCTCGAGAAGGCGCTGGCCGCCAAGCCCACCGGCCTGGACACGCTGTTCGGCAGCGCCAGCCTCACCGCGCCCAGCGGCATCTTCGGCGACCTCGACAAGTACCTCGAGCAGTGGACCAACAGCGCCAACGGCCAGATCAAGTCGCGCCAGGCCTCGGTGGCGCAGTCGCAGAAGTCGCTCACGTCGCAGCAGACGCGGCTCGATACGCAGTACGACAACCTCTACAAGCGCTACCTCGCCCAGTTCACCAAGCTGCAGAACCTGCAGCAGAGCATGGGTGAGACCACCAACCTGTTCACCTCACTGTCGAGTTGACACACCCATGAACCTGAACCAAGACGGCTATCGCAGCTACCACGCGGTGAACCTGGGCGCGCAGACCGCGCAGGCCTCGCCGGTGCAGCTGGTGCTCATCCTCACCGATGGCCTGCTGGAAGAGCTGGCCCGCGCCCGCGCCCACGTGGTGGCGCGCCGCTACGAGCTCAAGGCCCGCAGCCTGGACAAGTGCATCGACATCCTGCACGGCCTGGCCAGCTCGCTCGACTTCGACAACGGCGGCGACATCGTGCAGAACCTCGACCGCCTGTACGACTACTGCGCCGACCGGCTGTACCACGCCGGCACGCAGCTCGAGCCGGCCATCATCGACGAGGTCTCGGGCCTGCTGACCACGCTCAAGCAAGGCTGGCTGGGCCTGCAGGCGCGCCATGGATAGGACGGCCGCCCTGCTCGGCTGGCGCCAGCGGCTGGAAGCGGCCCTGCACAGCGAGGACTGGTCCGCCATGGACGAGGCCGACCGCGCGCTGGCCACCGGCCTGCCGCCGCTGCGCGCCGCCGGCCCCTGGTCGGCCGCCGAACGCCGGGCCCTGCAGCAGCTGCAGGCCAGCCATGCACAAGCCCGCCGGGCTTGCGCTGCAGCCCTGGCCGCCGCCGGCCAGCAGCTCGACGGCATGCGCCAACAACGTGAAGGCTGGCTGGCTTACGCCGATGGCCAGGCCTGGGAAACCGCATGAACCTGCCCACCACCACCGCCCTGGACGCCGCGCTGCCCGCAGCCGCCGCGGCCAACGCCGGCCCCGCGATCGCGCCGGCCAGCCCACCGGCCACGACGCCCGTGGCCGCGGCCACCCCCCGCCCTTCGACGGACGGCGCAGCGGCCGAGGCCGACGGTGCGCAGGCCGGTGCCTTCAATGCGCTGCTGGCCAGCCTGGGCCTGCTGCCCACGCTGGACGCCGCGCCGCAAGACCTGGAGGCCACCGGCGACGAGCCTGCCGAGGCTTCGGCCGGTGATGCCGCGGCCACGCTGCCCACGCCGCTGCCCGGGGCCGGCGACCCCAGCCCCCAGCCCGTGCCCGAGCTGACCCCGGCCTGGCGCCAGGACACCGCCATGCTGATGGCCAGCCTGCCGATGGCCGCCGTGATGCCGAGCGCAGCGCCGGCCGCTACCGCGCCCGATGCCACTGCCGGCGCCGCCAGCGGCAGCCGCGCCGAGGGCGATGCCCTTGCCGCCATCGCCGGCCTGGGCGGCGCGCCCGCGGCCGACGGCCTGCCCCGCACCGGCCGCCCCGCCGCACAGACGGCCCAGCCCGCTGCCCATGCAGGCACCGAGCGAAGCACCCAACAGATGGCGCCACTGAGCGCCCAGGCCGCAGCCCAGCAGGCCCAGCCGACCCCCGCCGCGCCGGGCGCCGACGCCCGCGCCTCGCTGGCCGGCCTGGCCGCCGATGGCACGCCCGGCGCCTCTGCCGCCGCGTTGCGCGAGCCCGCCAGCGCCGCCGAGCGCAGCGCACCGGCCCAGCCGCTGCGCCGCGACGACGTGGCCGCGCTGGTCGCCGCCTCCAGCACCGATGCCGGCACCGCGACCGTGCAGAGCACCGCTTCGGCCAGCGCCGTGGCCGCCAGCAGCCGCCCGGTGCCCGCGCATGGCCCGGCGCTGCTGCAGGCCCTGGGCGATCGGCTGCAGGTGCAGATCGCCCAGCGCAGCGAGCATGCGGTCATCCGCCTCGACCCGCAGGCCATGGGCAGCGTGGAGATCGTGCTGCGCCATGAAGCCGGCGCGCTGCAGGTGCACCTCAGCGCCAGCCACCCCGATGTGCAGCGCCAGCTGCAAGGCATCAGCGATGCGCTGCGGCAGGACCTGTCGCAGCGCCAGTACACCGACGTCTCGGTCAACGTGGCCGCCCAGCCGGGCGATGCCGACGGCCGCCGCCGCCAGGGCGGCCAGCCGCAGGCCGAAGAACGCCCCGGCCGTGCCCTGGCCGAAGCCGAGCACGGCGCCGGCGGCAGCCCGTTCTCGATGGCGTCCAGCCTGGAGTAACCCATGAAGAAACTGCACGTCCTGCTGATCGCCGGCGTGGCCTCGGTGCTGGTGCTGGGGGGCGGCGGTGCCGCCGCCTGGTGGTACCTCAAGCCCAAGGCCGCCCATGCGGAAGAAGCGCCGAAGGTCGACAAGACCGTCTACAAGTACGTCAACCTGGACAAGGTGCTGGTGATGCTGCGCGGCCGCGAAGGCGAGCCGCTGTCGCACTACCTGGCGGTGGACATGGTGTTCAAGACACCGGCCGAGCAGGAAAAGGTGCTCAAGGACCACCTGCCGCTGCTGCGCAGCGTGGCGGTCAAGGCGCTGTCGGCCCACACGCTGGAGACGGCCGGCAAGATGACCATCGACCAGTACACCGAAGAACTCAACGCCGCCTTCGCGAAGAACTATGAAGAGGAGCATCGCGAGATGCCCTTCAAGACCGCGATGATCGGCAAGCTGATCATCGAATAGGCGGCCCATGAGCTACGTCGCCGCTTACGGTGAACAGGCCTGGGGTGCGCCGCCGGCCGCCGCGCTGCAGGGCGCGCTGGACGAAGGCGCGCAGCTGATGGCCTATGCGCCGCTGGTCAAGCGCATCGTGCGCCAGCTCAATGCCCAGGTCACGGTGACCATGGGCCGCGACGACATGGAGCAGGTGGGCCTGATGGGCCTGCTGGATGCGCTGCGCCGCTACGGCCCGCCGGACGAGAAGTTCGGCAGCTATGCCGCCATGCGCGTGCGCGGCGCCATCCTCGACGAGCTGCGCCGCCAGGACTGGCGGCCGCGCGGCGTGCGCCAGGACAGCCACAAGATCCGCGACGGCGTGCGCGCGCTGACGCGCCAGCTGGGCCGCGAGCCCACCGACGCCGAGGTGATCAAGGCCCTGGGCCTGAGCGCCGAGCAGTGGCATGAGCACCAGCTGGACGAAAACGCCGAGGCGCTGTCCAGTTTTGACGAGCTGGTGTCCGAGCTGAGCCTGGTGCCCAGCGACCAGCAATCGCCCGAAGAGCAGTACGTGCTGCGCCGCAGCCTGGAGCAGGCGCTGCGCGCACTGGACGTGCGCGAGCAGCGCGTGATCCAGCTGTACTACGAGTTCGAACTCAGCCTGAAGGAAATCGCCGCGGTGCTGGACGTCACCGAGGCGCGCATCTGCCAGATCAACAAGGGCGCGCTCAAGAAGATGAAAAGCTTCCTGCAGCCCGCCTGACCCTCCTGCATTACCGAGTCTTCCATGCAATCCATCATCGGCATCCTCATCATCCTGGGCTGCGTGTTCGGCGCCTTCGTGTTCCACGGCGGCGCACTGTCGATGATCTGGCAGCCGGTGGAGCTGGTCATCATCGTCGGCGCCGGTGCCGGCGCGCTGGTGCTGGGCAACCCCGGCCACGTGCTGTCGGAGCTGTGGCTGCAGGTGCGCAAGGTGATGCTGCGCAAGAAGCCGGGCGAAGACTTCCAGCGCCAGCTGCTGCTGCTGATGTACGAGCTGCTGCAGACCGCCGCCGGCGGCCTGAAGGCGCTGGACGCGCACGTCGAAGCGCCGCATGAAAGCGCTCTTTTCAAGCGTTATCCGCTGATCCTGGAAGAGCCGAAGCTGCTCCACTTCATCGTCGACAACTTCCGCCTGATGGCGATGGGCAAGATCAACGCACACGAGCTGGAGGGTGTCCTCGAACAGGAGATCGAGGCCATCCACGAGGAGCTGATGCAGCCGGCCAAGTCGCTCGCCAAGATCGGCGAGGCGATGCCCGGCTTCGGCATCCTCGCAGCCGTGCTGGGCATCGTGATGACGATGAACGTCGTGGCCGACGGCGCCGCCATCGGCGAGATCGCGGTGCGCGTGGGTGCGGCCATGGTGGGCACCTTCATCGGCATCTTCATGTGCTATGGCCTGCTCGACCCCATCAGCATGATGATGAAGCAGCTGGTGGCCGAAGAGATGCAGGCGCTGGAATCGGTCAAGGTGGTGCTGTGCACCCACGTGGCCGGCAAGCCGCCGCTGCTGGCCATCGACGCCGGCCGCCGCCTGGTGCAGCTGAACATCAAGCCCAGCTTCGCGGTGCTCGAAGGCTGGATCGACAAGATGCAGAACGCCGGCGACCCGGATGCCACGCCGCAGCGCCGGGCGGGAGACAAGCGTGTCGAAGCCTGAAGGCAAGGGCAAGGCTCACCATGAAGAGACCGTCGTCAAGCGGGTCTCCGGCAAGGGCCACCATGACGACCATGGCGGCGCCTGGAAGGTGGCCTTCGCCGACTTCTGCCTGGCGCTGCTGTGCCTGTTCCTGGTGCTGTGGCTGATGGCCTCGCGCGAGCAGCAGGAAACCGCCGAGCAGCTGCGCATGGCGCAAGGCGGCAGCCCGATGGAAGGCGGCGGCGGCGGGCGCATTCCCGGCGAGCCGGGCAATCCGCTGGGCAGCCTGATCTCGCGCGAGCCGGTGCCTTCGCATGGCGAGGATTCGCAGAACCGCGATGGTGCCGTGGGCGCGCGTGAGTCCGGCCAGGGCGCCGGCCCCACGCCCAAGCTGAGCAAGTCGCGCTACGAGTCGGAATCGGACATGGCCGAGCTGGCCCGCGTGATGGCCGAGGTCAGCCGCCGCGCCGGCCTGGAAGACAACCTGCAGGCGGTGATCACGCCCTTCGGCCTGCGCGTGATGCTGCACGACACCGACCGCGAAGGCATGTTCAAGCGCGGCAGCGCCATTCCCACCGAGCGCTTTCGCGCGCTGATGCAGGCCCTGGGCCCGCTGTTCGCGCAGATCGAGAACCAGCTGATGATCGTCGGCCACACCGACTCGCTGCCCTACGTGGAAAAGAGCCCGACGGCCTTTTCCAACTGGTCGCTGTCGAACAACCGGGCCGCCGCCGCCCGCACCCACCTGCTGATGGGCGGCATGCCCGAGACCAGCGTGCTGCAGGTCACCGGCATGGCCGACCGTGCCCCGATGACCCCCGACAACCCGCGTGCCGACGTCAACCGCCGCATCGAGCTGATGGTGCTGACGCCCGACCAGGCCCGCAACGTGAGCGCCATGTACGGCATGCCCACGCGCAGCCAGGCGCTGGTGCCGGGCAGCCTCTCGGCCCTGCCGAACAAGCCCGAAGCCGGCGTGGCCGCGCTGCGCACGCAACTGCTGGCCGGGCGCGACGCCACGGCCACTCCGGTCGCCGGCGGCCGCTGACGACCACGGACGAACACGCCATGAGAACTTCTTCCAAGACGTCTTCCTCCCGCAGCGGGCCGGTGCGCAGCGGTGCGGCCGGTGCCGGCAAGGTGGCCGCCACCAGCAGCCTGGGCGCCCTGGGTGCGCTGAGCGAGTCGGGCGCCCTTCAGGCTGGTGCGGCGCCGCAGGTGCTGCAGTCGGCGGTGCTGGGCCCGGCCCTGGCCGCGATGGCGCAGATGCCCGAGATCGACCATGCCAAGGTGGCCGAGCTGCGCGACGCCATCGCCCGCGGCGACCTGCAGTTCGACGCCGCCAAGCTGGCCGGCCTGATCCAGCGCTTTCACGGAGGGCGCGGCTGATGAAACGCTCCGACGTGCTGCGTGCGCTGGTCTCCGGCGTGCATGCCGACCAGACCGACTACCAGACGCTGCGTGGCCTGCTGGCCGAGCAGTTCCAGGCCGCGCTGCGCCACGACACCGCCACGCTCACCGACCTCGGCCAGCGCATCACCGCGCTGGTGGCGGTGCTGGATGGCCGCCGCCGCGAGCGCATGCGTGGCGTCACGCTGCTGGACATCCGCCCGCCGGCCACGATGGCGCAGGTGATCGACCTGTTCGCGCCCGCCATGCGCGGCCCGCTGCAGCAGCTGTGGCAGGGCCTGGAAGCCCTGGTGGTGGAGTGCAAGCAGCTCAACAGCCGCAACTGCCGGCTGCTGACCGAGCAGCACGCCCTGATGCAACGTGTACTGGCTGGGGAGGCCGATACCTATGTTCCGGCCTGACATCGCCCTGCTGGGCAGCGCAGCGCCCACGGCGCCGACCGCCCCCACCGCGCCCTCGCTGCCCGGTGGCGGCGCCCGCTTCAGCCAGACCTTCAGGCAGCTCGACGGCGAGATTCGCGACTACATCGCCCATGGCTCGCGCGACAGCGGCGACGTGCCCGCGCTGAGCAGCGCCGCCCGCGCCTACCTGGCCCGCATGCAGGCCGGCGATGCCGGCACCGGCGCGCCGGCCGCCGCGACGGTGGCAGCACTGCCCGGCAGCGGCTCGCTGGCCGACAGCCAGGCTGGCTCGCCCGACCGCCAGGCCTTCCTGGGGCAGATCACCCCCTGGGCGGAACAAGCCTCGCAGCAGCTGGGCGTGGCGCCCGACATCCTGGCCGCGCATGCCGCGCTCGAATCGGGCTGGGGCCAGCGCCCGCTGCGCGCGGCCGATGGCAGCAGCACCCACAACCTGTTCGGCATC
>CAKZXL010000498.1 GCA_937883885.1 uncultured Aquincola sp.
AGCCTGCACCACAGGCCGAATGTAAGACTGCAGCCCTGCCTCCTGCTTCACCATGCGAAGACGTCGATTGCTATCCGGGAGGCGCCCATGTAAGCACTGCCCTAAGCTCCTGGCGTACGTCCGCTCGCGTGCCCAAGCTTCCGCCAGTGCGTTCACCCTGGCCGTCGGTGTTCCAGCCTTCAATGCCAAAGCCACGTTCTGCCTCCAAGGGCCCCGTGATCGCGCAGCCAGAACATCACCCTCTCGGTGTCGTGGAGGTGCCGGAGAGCGCGGCAGATCGCGCTTGCGGTCAAGCGATCGATGCACAGCAATGCCGCGGGGTAGTACTGGCAGTTGTCGATGTGGATGCTGACCACCTCGCCGCTTGCCGAGCTCGTCGCCAATGCCTCCTGGGGAATCCCCCACGCTTGCGTCAGTTGCGGACCGAGGACAACCAGCCCTTCCCTGATCCACTGAGCTCGCGCCGATGCACCGCGAACCTCAGCAGCCGCCAAGCCGCCTCGTGCCGAAGTCGGATGCTTGTTTCCTCCACGAATCATGGCGCGCAAACCTCCCGCAGTAAACCTCACCAAGCGAACAACTTCCCGTCATTCATCGCTGTCGCGGAGCGCTGGAAGGGACATGACGTCCCGCGCGAGAGCGATCGGCGGCGCGCTCGCGCTCGGCCGCGCCGATCTCGGCGTCCAGGGCGACCATGACCTCGTCGAACGAGAGACCCGGACGCGGATCGTCCAGCGCGTCCTGGATCTCGGCTGCGAGCCATCGGTTGTGAGCTGCGGTCTGATGGCCGGTTCGCATCAGTTCGGCTTGGCTGGCGTCGCGGGGGTCCATGTCGTTCACGGTGGTGGTCAAGTCTTGGCGACGGTTCCATCGCACTCAAGATGGAAGCATCATGTGCATTTGACTGACCCGGCGCAACGGCCGTATCCGGCGGGGGCGCGATTCAGTAAGAATGGCGGCTCGGATCGCCAGTCGTCCAAGACGGCCACGGAACTCGTGGCCCTACGATTCGACGCCTCCGCCTGAGAGGCGGCGCGGCCCACGACAGCGGTGGCGTTGACGTCTTTGGCCAGAGAGAGCCGAGAACGCAACCGCCACTTGGCGTCACCTCGGCGCAACGGTCGCAAGCAGGCTGGATGAGCGACTTTAATGTTTATGTCAACTCAGTGAGCTGAGCACTACTCACCGCGAGCCAGTTCAAACGTTCAGCCTGCGCGCCCGGAGTTCTGCTTCACGCGAGCTTCTAGCGGCGTCCGCCCAGCAGGCGGCGCTGAATCCACCTCTTGATCCAGCCCAGCCTCGCGCACCGCGGCCCGCGCCAGAAGGGGGGATGCCACGGGAAGGGTCGCGAGGAGGAAGACAAGGATCAGCAGCAGCCGCCATGTCCAGGCCGCATCGCGCACGACGAGCATCGTCCCCACGCAGACCAGCGCCAGCGCCAGCGTTCCCGCCTTGGTGGCTGCATGCTGGCGGGCCAGCGCATCGGGCAGCACGATCACCCCCCAGGCCGCGATGAGCAGCACAACGGCCCCTGTCGCGACCAGCAGAGTCCCCAACGCAGCGATCATGACTTCGTCTCCGGAGTCCCGGAGTGCGCCGAGCGTTCGATCAGGCGCGCCCAGCCTACCGTGCCCACGAAGCCGACCAGGGCCAGGCCGATCGCCACGTCGAGGAACACCGTGCGACCGGTACCGAGCGATGCCGCCACGCACAAGGCCACGCCCGCGGCGAGGAAGATGTCGAGCGCGACCACGCGATCGGCATGGCGCGGGCCGCGCACGATGCGCACCGAGGCGATCAACGTCGCCAGAACGGCCAGCGTTGCCAGCACTGCGGTGGCCCAGCCCGTCGTGGCCACGTCGTCGAGCCCGATCATGCTGCCTCTCCGAACCAGGCCATGAGCGGCGGCTCGAACTCGCGCCGGATGGCCTCGACAGCGGCGGCCGCCTGACGCGTATCGAGCATGTGCAGCACCATCTGCCGCCGCGGCATGTCGATGTCGATCACGGTCGTGCCCGGCGTCAGCGAGATCATGCAGCCCAGCAGCGCCGCACCCTGCGCACTCATCGGCGCGAAGTCGATGCGCACGAAGGACGCCGGCGGCGGCGTGCCGATGGCGAGCCCCTGGCGCACGATGGCGCCGATGGTCTGCGCTCCCGAAGTCACCATGGCCCAGCCGACGCGCGCAGGCAGCACCAAGGCAGCGACGAGCCTGTTCATGCGAGGTACTCCTTCCGATGCTGGATGCTCGTCATCATCGCCGCCCCAGCGTGGCGGCCGCGTCCCGCGCAAACTCGATCAGCGTCTGCGGCGCCAGGCCGATCGCCAACGTGACGGCGGCCAGCATGCACGTGGCGAGCCACGCGGGGGCCAGGGCGACGCGCCGGGGCTGCCAGGCCACGTCGGCATCACCGGCATCCGGGTGGCGCTTCCAGAACGCCTCGAGCCAGATCTTCATCATCGAGTACAGCGTGAGGACGCTCACCGCCAGGCCGAGCGCACCCCAGGCGAATCGACCCTGCGCGAACGCCTCCTGCAGCACCAGCAGCTTGGCCCAGAAGCCCGACAGCGGCGGAATGCCCACCAGCGACAGCGCCGGCACCGCGAACAGAAGCGCCAGCGCCGGCCGCGCAGCGGCCATGCCGCCGATGCGCCGCAGGTCATAGCTTCCGGCCAGGGTGGCCACCATGCCGGCGATCAGGAACAGGTTGGCCTTCACGACGATGTGGTGCACCGTGTAGAACAGCGCCGCGGCGTTGCCGCCCGCGCCGCCGAGCGCCACTGCGAGAAGGATGTAGCCGATCTGGCTGACGATGTGGAAGGCCAGGATGCGGCGCATGTCCCAGTGGTACGCCGCACCCAGCACGCCGGCGACCATGGTCGCTGCCGCCACCCAGCCCAGCACCTCGAACAGAGCTGCGCCGGCCGGCATGAAGACGTCGCCCAGCGTGCGCAGCACGGCGTAGACGCCGACCTTGGTCAGCAGCCCGGCAAACAGCGCCAGCACCGGCGCCGGCAGGGTCGGGTACGACGCCGGCAGCCAGGCATACAGCGGGAAGGCCGCCGACTTCAGCAGCAGCCCGACCGCCAACGCCGCGAGCAGCACGTGCAGCAGCGCCGGGTCGACCTCGCGTGCCGCCACCGCCAGCGCGCCGTAGTTCAGGTGGCCGGTCGCGGCATACAGCAACCCCACCGCAGCCAGCAGCAGCAGCGTGCCGAACAGGTTCAGGCCCAGGTACTTGAAGGCGGCGTCGAGCTGGTCTCGCCGGCCGCCGAGTGCGATCAGGCCCAGTGCGCAGATCAGCATCACCTCGAACCAGACATACAGGTTGAACAGGTCGGCGGTGCTGAACGCACCCGCCACGCCGGCCAGCGTGCCGTGCACCAGGGGCAGCAGCAGCGGGTGGCGCAGGCCGGGGTCGGCGTCACTGGCCAGGAACAGCAGCGAGGCCAGCCCCATCAGCGCCGTCACCAGCACCAGCACGCTGGACAGGCCGTCCAGCTGGAACTGGATGCCGTACGGCGGCACCCAGTCGCCGAAGGCCGCACTGGCCGGCGCACCGGCGCTCACCTGTGCCACCAGCATCACCGCCGCAGCCAGGAAACCCAGGACGCCGACAAAGCTGATGGCCTGCTGCGTGCGGGCCCGGCCCGAGACGAGCGCCGTCACGGCCGCGGTGGCCAACGGCACGAGCACGGGCGCGGTGGCCACGAGGCTCACGTGGGCGCCCTCCGCGATCCGGCATCATCCGCAGCGCGCTCGCGCGCGACATCGTCCGCCAGCGGCGGCTTCACCGGATCGGTCGGCTCGGGCTCCACCCACCGCAGTGCCAGCGCATCGTCGGTGCCGACGCGCCGCACCAGTTGCATCACCAGCACCAGCGCAAAGCACAACAGCGCGAAACCGATCACGATGGCGGTCAGCACCAGCGCCTGCGGCAGCGGATTGGCCGCATCCTGCAGCACCCTTGCGCCCGCCTCGATCACCGCCGGCTGCGCCGACCCCAGGCGGCCGGCGGCCAGCAGCAGCAGATTGATCGCGCTGCCCAGCAGCGCCAGGCCCACCACGCAGCGCAACACATCGCGCGACAGCGCCAGGTACAGCCCAGCGGCCAGCGTGATCCACAGCGCACAGGCCACGGCCCAGATCATCGCGCGCCCCCGTTCGGCGCTTCGGGTGCGCCTTCATCCGCGCCATCGTCCGCCTCGTCGCTGCCGAGCAGCGCGACAGCGTAACCACCCAGCGCGCCCCACACGCACAGGTACACGCCGACGTCGAACACCAGCACCGTCGACACCGGCAGCGTGGTGAAGCCCAGCGGCACGCTGGCCCACAGGTGCGTGAGATAGGGCTTGCCCAGCACCCAGGCCGGCAGGCCCGACAGCGCGCCGACCAGCACGCCCAGCGCCGCCAGCCGAACGGGCGAGCGCAGCGGCAGGCGCTGCGTGGCGGCATCGGGTCCATGCGCGACCGCCCACAGCACGCTGGCCGTCACCGCCAGCAGGCCGCCGATGAAGCCACCACCGGGCTCGTTGTGCCCGCGCAGCAGCACCACCAGCGACGCGGCGAGCATGACCCAGTACAGGGGCCTCGCCACCACCTCGAGGATCACCAGCCGGCGGTTCATCGGCCGGCCTCCGCCCCGCGCCGGCGCCGCACCTCGCGCAGCAGCGGCACCGCGGCCAGCAGCGACAGCATCACCACGGTGATCTCTCCCAGGGTGTCGAGTGCACGGAAGTCGACCAGGATCACGTTGACGACGTTGCGTCCTTGTGCTGCCGGCACGCTCTGCTCGCCGAACCAGCGCGACAGGGTGTCGTCGAACGGCACCGCCACGGCCGCGAGCAGCAGCGCCGTCAGCACGGTGGCGAAGGCGAGCGACAGCAGCAGCGCCAGCGGGCGCGCGCCGGGTTCCGGCACGCTCATCGCCTTGCCGCGACGCTTCAGTGCCAGCAGCACCGCCGCGATCACGACGACGAACACCGTTTCGACCACCACCTGCGTGAAGGCAACATCGGGGGCCCCGGCGAACAGGAACAGCACCGCACTGCCGTAGCCCACGAGCCCGGCGCCGAGCAGCAGCACGAGCCGCTCTTTCAGCATGGCAGCGGCCAGCGCGCCGACGGCGATCAGCAGCACGCCGCCTGCCACGCCCAGCGGCGGCGCCGACCACGCCGGCCACGCCAGCGCCGGCGCGGCCATCGCCAGCGGCAGCCCGACGGCCAGCACGGCGACGGCCGCGGCCACGGCCATGTAGCCCGGTGAACGGCCATGCTGCAGCCAGCGCGTGCTGACTGCGGCGACGTGCGGTATCCAGCCCAGCGAGCGTTCGTACTGCGCGGCAAGGCCGAACACGGCCAGCCGCGATGCCAACGCGTCCACCAGGCGGTGCAGGGGGTCCCAGAGCAGGAAGACCACGGCACCGATCGCGAACGTGGCGGCAAACGACAGCAACTCCGGCCCGAGCACGCGCGCCAGCGGCGCCAGCACCGGATCCGTTCCGGCGGTCATCGCCACGCCCACGGATTCGACCATCGGTTGCGCCCAGACGGGGAACAGTCCCAGGGCGACGCCGAACCCGGCCAGCACCAGCGGCGGCAGCACCAGCGCCGCGCCGCCCTCGTGGGCCTGCGGCGTTTCGTTGGCGCCCGGGTGGCGCCAGAACACGCGTACCGCGGCGACGCCGGCCACCGCCACCGCGATCGCCGAGAACACCGTGTTGGCCAGCGGCGCAAACGCGAGCACGTCGCCCGCGGCCTTGGCGTCGCCGATCAGGTCCTTGACCACGTAGCCGAACGACAGCGGGATGCCCGCCATCGACATGCCGGCCAGTAACGCCGCCGCGGCCGTCCACGGCATCGCGTGGCGCAGGTTGCCCAGTCGATCGATCACGCGCGTACCGGTGCCGTGGTCGACGTTGCCGGCAACGAAGAACAGCGGCGCCTTGTACAGCGCGTGCCCCAGCAGCAGCGCGCCCACCGCGACCGCGGCGCCCTCGCCCGGCATGCCCACCAGCGCCACCAGCGTGCCCAGCGTGGCCACGGTGGACCACGCGAGGATGCGCTTGAGATCGCGCTCGCGCAGCGCCAGCACCATGCCCCAGGCGGCGGTGATCGAGCCGGCCGCCTGCAGCAGCAATTGCCACAGCGGCCAGGCGTCGAGCCCGGCGTCCAGCCGCGCCAGCAGGTAGACGCCCAGCTTCACCATCGTGGCCGAGTGCAGGTAGGCCGACACCGGCGTCGGCGCGGCCATTGCGTTGGGCAGCCAGAAGTGGAACGGGAACTGAGCGCTCTTGGTGAAGGCACCTGCCAGCACCAGCAGCACGCCGGCGGTGAGCACCGGGCCGGGCGGGGTGGCCGGCAGGCGTTCGACGATGGCGCTGATCGAGGTCGTGCCCATCGCCTGCCCGACCAGGATCAACCCGGCCAGCAGCGCCAGGCCCCCGGTGCCCGTGACCAGCAGCGCCTGTTGTGCCGACTTGCGGCTGCCCGGCTGCTCGTGGTCGAAACCCACGAGCAGGAACGACAGCACGCTCGTGGCCTCCCAGAAAAGGAACAGCGTGAACAGATCGTCCGCGGTGACGCAGCCGATCATCGCCAGCATGAACAGCGTGAGCAGCACGTACAGCCGCCGCTGCCCGGGGTGACCGGCGAGGTAGCCGCCGGCATAGACGAACACCGCGCTGCCGACGCCGGTGATCATCAGCAGCATCAGCGCCGCCAGGCCGTCGATGCGCCAGGCCAGCGAGATGCCCAGCGCCGGCACCCATTCGATGGCCCCGGCCAGCGGCAGATCGAACCGCGCCAGCAGCGCTGCGACGACGGCAAGCGCGGTGAGCGGCAGCAGCACGAAGCCGACACGTGCGGCGAGCCCCATGGCCGACGCATGCGCCACTGCTGTGGCGGGACGAGGCACCGGCTGTCCCATGGTCAGCGCCCTGCCCGCCGCAGCATCGTCACGCCCAGCGTCACGATGGTCAGCGGCACCACGAAACCCAGCATCGCATCGCCGAAGGCCTGCGTCCCGTCGTGGCGCTGCGCGGCCAGCACCAGATAGGCGGTATAGACGACGTAGTACGCGAGGAACAGAGCGCCCTCCCAGCGCGCAATCTCGCGACCGGTCAGGAACACCGGCAGGCACGCGACCAGCGCGGCGAGCATCACCCACAGGTCGAAGCGCGCCACGTCCGGCGGCAGCGGCAGCGCACTGCCGGCCCCGGACGATGCCACGAGCGCACCGAGCCCGACGACGCCGAACAGATTGAAGATGCAGCTGCCCACCACGTTGCCGACCGCGATGTCGCGTTCGCCCTTGAGGCTGGCCATCACCGACGCCGCGACCTCGGGCAATGAGGTGCCGCCCGCAACGATGGTCAGCCCGATGATCACTTCCGACAAGCCGAGCGCGCGCGCGAAGCTCACCGCGGCGCGCACCAGACCTTCAGAGCCCAGAACAAGCAGCAGCAGACCGGCGACGATGAGGGCGAGTTGCATGGGCAGCCTGGCATCCCAGCGACCGGCCGAGGCGGGCTGCAACTCGTCGGCGAACTCGTCGTGCCCGGCGGCGGCCGGCTCGGCACGCGACTGGCGAACGAGGAACACGGTGTACGCCACGAGCGAGCCGAGCAGCAGCAGCCCGTCGAACAGGCCCAGCGTGCCGTCCAGACCCAGCACGATGAGCAGCACGGCGCCTCCGATCATGATGGGCGCCTCCTGCCGGATGACCTGCCGGTGCACCGCCAGCGGCGTGATCAGCGCGGCGATCCCCAGGATGAAAAGCACATTGAAGATGTTGCTGCCGATGGCATTACCCACCGCCAGGCCACCCTGGTCCGACAGAACGGCGCCGGTGGACACCGCCATCTCCGGCGCGCTGGTGCCGAAGGCCACCACCGTGAGGCCCACGACCAGCGGCGACAAACCCAGGCGAAGCGCCAGCAGCGACGCCCCGCGCACCAGCAGCGCGGCGCCGGCCACCAGGGCGACGAGACCGCCGAGGAACAGCAGCAGCGACATGGCGGGCCGGGCGCTACGTCAGCCGCGGACCGGCGGTCTTGTCGTGGCGCCGTGCACCCAGCTGCGGATCAACGACAGGAACACGCCGCCCGTGAGCATGCCAAGCACGTAGACGCCCAGCAGAAGCAGCGACAGCGGCAGCGTCAGGCTGGCCGACAGGAACTGGACCGTCACCGTCTCCAGGTTCTGGAACTTGAAGAGGAACACCACCGCGGCCAACGCCAGCAGCAGCGCAAGATAGACGTATCGCATTGCTCGTTTCCTCCCTCGAGGGCCGTTCTCGTTCTACATTGTGGCGTAGTCGTACTTTTCGTGCAGGTTGGTGCGCTTTGCTCCGAGAACCCGTTGCACGACAAGCACTTACGATTCAGGCTCTTGCGAGGGCTGCGGGTTCTTCGTGCAGATTGGTGCGCTTCGTCTCGGGCACCCCTGCGAGGCCGGACCACGCGGTCTCACGCGATCAGCCCGGTCAGACCTCGTCGCTCCGGTCGCGAAACTCCAGCTTGAACTGCCAGCCCTCGAAGGTCGCAACCATCCGTCCAAGTTCGTCCCAGGAGAGCTCACTGCCATCGACTACGACCATCGGCACACCATGATCCTCCTCGGGATCGCTGTCGACGGTCCCCCGCAGCACCAAGCCATCGCTCACCTGCGGTCCGAGGTCGGTGTCCTCCAGATGCGTGAGAGCCAATGCTCGGCGCATCTTGCCGATTAGCTTGCCCAGCAACTCCAGTGGGTCGTCGTCAGGCTCCCCGATCACCTGAAACCGATAGCCCGCCGGGCTGCCATCGCGCAACTCGAACGCGTCGATCGCCAATCCGGTGCCGCACAGCCAGATGCGAAACCGGAACTCGTGCTCGGCGCCGCGACCGTCGACCATGCGCACAGGTTCGAAGACCACGTGCTCAAACCCCTGCAGCCCGAGGCGGCTGGCCGCGGCCCCATTGAAGCATCGGCCGCAGAGCTTCCTGTAGCCGCCTTCCATCGAACCGTAATTCACGACGTCGTGGGCGGGCGTGGGCTGATGGCAGGCGTCGCAGATGATGGTCTGCATGGGTGGTGATCTGCGAGGAGGCAGGCCGACTGTAGGCTACGACCGCGGCGCCGCGAACCGATCGACCACCTGCTTGGCGCGCCGCGCATCGTCGGTGTGCAGGTACATCGAGGTCGTGGCCAGCGAGGCGTGTCGCAGGTTGTCGCGCACCGTTGTCAGCTCGGCGCCACCTTGGAGGAGGTGCGTGGCATGCGTGTGCCTCGTCCAGTGCGGCGTGGCCTGCCGCAACTTCTCGGCGAGGGCCGGGGTGCCTTCCTCCACGACGTCGGCTGCAGTGCTGAAGAACCGCTTCATCA
>CAKZXL010000499.1 GCA_937883885.1 uncultured Aquincola sp.
GTCCTGTTGGTCTTGCGGCACGGCCACCGTGGCGGCCGCATTCATGGGAGCGCCCGATGCCGATGGTTGGGACGCTTTGTCGTGGCGCGGGTCGGAGTCAAAGACCAGACCGAGCGCATCGGCACGCTGGTTGTCGGCGGCGATCTCCCGGTCGATGTCCTCGGCGTCGTAGCCGAAGGCCGAGATGGCTTCCGAGCGAGACAGCAGCCCGGCGCGAATGGCGGTCAGCATCGCGTCGAATTCCTTCTTGGGATCGACCCACTGCCAACCCTGTGGAATCCATTTGGCCGCGAAGTAGTCGCGCTTCTTCTCGGTGAACTGCGGCAGCGCCAGCGCGCCTTCAAGTAGCGCTTGCTCCATCCAGGCACGCCAGATCGGGCGGCACAGCTGGTGGACGATCACGCCGTGCTGGATGGCCTCACAGCGGCGGCGAAACTCCAGCAGCCCGGCCCGGATCGACGAATAGTTCACTTGCGTCAGGTCGCCGGTCAGCATCTCGTAGGTGATGCCCATCGCCGCTGCCACCGCCCGGAACTGCATGCGCAGGAATTCGGCGTAGCTCGCGCCAACGTCGGCAGGCTGACTGAACTTCACGTCCTCGCCGGGCTCCAGGATCTGCATCGTGCCCGGCTCCAGCCCGGCCAATGCCGCTCCGCTGGCATCCGGCAAGCCTTCACCCATCAGGTTGTCCTCGGGCGACAGGCGCGTGATGAAGCCCGCGAACATCGCGGCGGTTTTCTTGCGCACGAGCTCGGCGTCGTCGTACTGGTCGAGTTCGTTGAGCTTGACCAGCGCGCGCGCCAGCCACGGTTCGCCCCGGATCTGTCCGGGCCGCAAGGGACGAAACAGGTGGATGATTTCGCTGGCCGGGACACGCACTGTGTCGAGACCGCCCACCACGCCACCTGTGCCTGACATCGGGGCCAGTGAGCCGTCACCCGGATGCGAGCGATACAGGTGGTAAGCCACCCGCCGTCCGAGCTTGTCGAACTCGATGCCCGCACGAATGACGTTTCCTGAAGCCAACTCCTGATTCAGCGTGGCTGGCAGGTGTTCGGGTTCGAGTAACTGCAACTGCAGGCCCACCGGCAGGCCATCTTCCGGGCGGCGATAGCGCAGCCGCACCAGACATTCCCCGCCTTCGAGCATGGCGCGACAGGCCAAGGCCTGCAGGCCGTAGAAATCAGTCAGTCCGGCGGCATCGGCTTCCTCGCACCAGTCCCACCACAGGCTGTGGATCGCTTCGCGCAAGGACTGATCGGCCAGCATGCTCTGCGGCTTGATGCCGGTGCCGATGGCGTTCGAGACAAAGGCTTCAACGCCTGCCGCTGCCCAGGCATTGCGGCGTACCAGATCGCGGCTCTTGGCGCGCAATTCGTTCTGGGTGAACGCCAGTGCTGCGACTGCGCCTGGATTGCCGACCTGCCACGCCAATGCGCGGCGGCCGCCACCGATACCGTCATAGAACGGGGTGCCGCCAAGCAGACTCATGCCGACGCGTCTACGCATTCGGTCAAACCATTGCATGTTCAGAACCCTTTGCCGGTGGTGACCCGGATCTGGCGTGGCGCACCGGGCCACAGCCCGGTATCCACGGCCTGCTCGAAGAGGTCGCGCTTGACCGCCCCAATGGCGGCCTGGAGTTCATCGACGCTGCGGTACTCGACGGTCTTGTCGCCGAAGGTCACGCGCTTTTCGCCCTTGACCAGCGCCGCTTCCAGTGCGTCGAGATGTGCTTGTGTGTAGGCCATCAGCGATACACCGTGAGGTTGATTTCGGAGGAGTCGTCGAAGGATGCGGACGTGGTGGCGCAACTGATGTCGACGTACTGAGCGGTCTTCTGGTCGGTGCTGGATCGCACGATCGCAATGCGCTGCGTGCCGCTGTTGGTGCTGCTACGGGCGAGCGCCGTCCAGCAATAGTTGGCGTCGGGCATGGCAACGGTGAAGTTCACGCGGTAGCGGCCCGCCGCCGTCCGGGTCACGCTGGCCACGTTGTGCGAGGAGCGCACGACGATCTGGTTGCCGACGTAGCCGAAGCACACCCACGCCCGGGCCAGACCGGGGTGGGTTGCGTCGATCTTGGTCTTGACCTCGAGCCCGACACGACTGGCCAGCGCACTGATGCGCGATGCGAGGCTCATCAGACCAGCGCACCCACAAAGACCGCGACAAAGTCGGTGTCGGTGTTGCCGACATCACTGGCCGCGACGGCACCGATGTTGCTGCGTGCCTGAAGTTGCTCGGCCACGGTCAGCGACTGCGCCGCATCGAAGCGCACGCGGTTGTTCACGGCAGCGAGCAGCGCATCCAGACCGCTGGTGCCGTTCTGCAGCAGTTGCTGGATTTCCACCAGCGTGTCGTAGGCGGCATCGGCACCACCCAAGATCTCGGTCTTGAGCGCATCGAGCAGCGAGACGATTTTGTTGGACGAGTACGTGGTCGTGGCCGCGACGTGCGCATCGTCGATCACCGCCGACGACACCACGGCGGCTTTCAGTTCGTTGATGGCCGCGACCAGATTTGACTTGTCGGTGGTGGTGAGGTTGGCCAGGTTGCCTGCCTTGGCGCGGACGTCGTTGAATTCCTGCGCGACGCGGATGACCAGGCTTTCGATACGGGTAGCAAGACTCATGTTTTCTCCTTGGGATGTCAGGACAGCCAGCGGCTTTTGATCACGCGCCGACCGGTGTTGCGGTTGCCAGAAACAGCGAGGCCACCGCGTTGGGTGGCCTCGTTGGTTGATTCGGTTGGTGTTTCAGGGGCTGGCGGACTGGCCAACCCCAGTTGTCGCTCCAGTTCCCGCCAATGGCGTTCCTCGAAGCGATCCAGGCCCGCCGCCGATGCGGCCGCGCGGGCGTAGACGTAGCAGTCGAGCGCTTCATTGCGTTCGCGCATCTTTTGCCACTCCCGCACCGGGAAGCCGTTGCGGTCGCGGCGGGTGATCAGTTGTTCCGCGCAGAGTTGCTGGATGAACTCGGCGTCGATCTTGGGCAAGTGGACGAACCCGGCGGGAAACACCGGGGTCAATCCGTCCTCGCCAACATCTGCGCTCTTGCGCAGGTTGTTGTAGAACTCGAGCTTGGCGATGCTGACTGCCACCGTGTACACCTTGATGCCCCGGCGCAGCTTCTTGCCACCCTGCGAGACATCGATGGCGGTCGGCGTGCCGATCAGGGCTGCACCGCGAGGCACACCCTTGACCGCCATCACACGCGAATCGCGGCAAGCCCGCACAAAGGCGTAGGCCTCCTGCGTTGCAAACCCGGTATCCAGTGCAAAGCGCGCCAGCGGCATCGATGCGCCCGAAGCATGTGTCCAGGTCTCGGCCAGCATTTCAGCGAGGCGCTTCCACACCGTGTCGCGGGCGGTGTCACCCATCAGCACGCGGTGCTCGACCAGCCACGACTCCTTGCCGCGCCCAAAGGCCCAGACCGAGGCCTCGATTCGATCCTTCTGTACGTCGGCCGCGCCTACCAAGAGCAGACCACCTTGTGGCACCGTGCCGACGCGGTAGTCCTCGCGGCGCTCGACCAGCCGTTGCCAGTCCGGGGCTTCGCCTTCCTCGACCCAGGTTTCACCCAGCTCGGTGTTCTTGAAGGTCTTGATAGCAGCGGCCGATCCCGACTCTTTACTGACGGCGGCTTCCCACGCAGCGGCGATCTCACGCCACGAACGCCAGCCTACCGGGCTGTATAGCGACGACAGGTGGAAGCCAGCCGTCTTACCCGCGCCATCGGTGATCATCGCGCGCCACTCGCCGTGCTCCAGCATCCACGTCTTGTGATGCTCGGCAATCGCGGTGTCACATGACTCACAGATGTAGGCAGCGGTCTCCGGTTGCCCTTTGTCCCAACGCAGCTGCTCGAAACGCAGCCACTGCCGGTGCGAGCAATGCGGACACGGCACGAAGTAGCGACGTTGGTCACTGGCCTCGTACTCGCGTTCGATAGCCGATGCCCCTGAGATCGTCGGCGTCGAGACGATGAAGATCTTGCGCCGCGCGAAGGTGCGTGTACGCGCCTCGGCCAGCGAGATTGCGTCCCCTTCACCCTCGACGTCCAACGGATAACCGTCGACCTCGTCGAGAAACAGATACCGCACCGGCATCGAGCGTAGGCCGACCGCGCTGTTGGCCCCGGTCATCACCAGCACGCCACCCCGGAACTCCTTGGCCAGGATGGTGTTGCCGGAATCCCGGCTGCGCGCCGGTGCAATCAGTTCAGCTAGTGCGGACGACTCCTCGATCAGCGGATCGATCCGCTGCTTGGAGTTGCGCTTGGCCATCTCCACTGTCGGCCACACCGCCATCATTGGCCCGGGTGCGTGATGGATCACATAGCCGATCCAGTTCGATCCCATCTCGGTCGCGCCAAGCTGTGCCGCTTTCATGAACACCACGCGTTCGACCGGCGAGGTCGGCGACAGGCAATCCATGATCGCTTTCAGGTACGGCGTGCGGCTGGTGCGCCAGCGTCCGGGCTCGGCAGACGCCTTGCTGGAGAGCATCCGGTGGCGATCCGACCATTCGGACACGGTGAGCAGCGGGTCTGGCGTCAGTCCTTCGCGCCATGCGCGTTCGATCTCGGCAGCGCCTTCGTAGTCCATGTCCATCAATCCACCCTCGGGCGCATCTCGCCCAGTTCCTGCAGGTGCTCACGCACCGCCGCCTCCAAGGCGATGTGCATCGTGTGAGGATCGACGCCGAGCTTGGCTGCCATCTGTGCTGAGATGCGCGCGGGCCAGTTGAGCCACGCATCGCGTTCGGATCGCGCCAGCTTGAAAACATGGGCGATGGCCTGTGGCCGATCTACCAGCTCGCCTTTGAGACGGGCCAGGCGCACCTTGTTGGTTTGCGCCTTGACCACTTCGTTGACCGTGCGCGCTTGGAGCAAGGACGTGCCGCCTGCTGGCAATGCCGCTGGCCCATCACCCGTGGTGCCACTGGATTCCGCCACGGCGACCTTTACCGCGCGGGTGGCTGTGCCATTGCGCGGCGCATCGGAATTGCGCGCCCATTCGCGGTCGACGCGCTCGGCATCAATCGTTCCGTCTGCCTCCGGCGTGATCCGTCCCGCAGCGATGGCCTTGCGCACCGCCGCATCGGACACCCCTCGGTGGCGTGCGTAGGCACGAATCGAAATACCCATATTTCCCCTTCGGGGCACCTTCAATCATTTGTTCGTCATTCCTGCGGATTGAGCTTGGCTTCCATCTGGAACAGCGCGTTCATACGTTCGTCATCAACACCATGAAAGGACACGGACATGAGCAAGCTCGAACAACTCCTGACCCAGATCGCGCAAAACAAGCTGGGCATCGAAACCCTGGAAACCCGCCGCTCGGACAGCCTCGATTTCCACGACGTGGCGGTCTGGTGCTTGCGCGATGCGCTCGAAGCAGCCTTCAACGCTGGTGTCGAGCAGGGCCGCAAAGCCACGCAGTCGGAAAAGGCCAACACCTGATTGCTAACCCTGCAATCCAAGCAGAAAGCGCTTGGCTTCACTTGGGAACAGCGCGTTCATCACTTCACCGTCCACCCCATCGAAGGAGCAAGACATGACCACCACCCAATTGACCCCGGCACAGCACGCGATCCTGGCCCACGCTGTTGAGCACACCAGCGGCAAAATCGACTGGTTCCCTGACAACATCAAAGGCGGCGCGCGCAAGAAAGTGCTCGACGGCTTGTTTAACCGCGCACTGATCACCACCGACGGCACCGACTGGTTTGTCGCTGCGGAGGGCTACGACGCCCTGGGCATTCCGCGTCCCGACGTGAACAGGAAAGGCATCGGTCAATTCGAAGCCAATCTCGACCGGATCATCGCCAACGCTGAAGGCGCGCCTGCGGCCGCGAGCGATCCCGAACTGGAAGCCTTTGTTACCGCCGCAGAAGCAACGTGGGTCAAGCCGCGCACCCGCGAGAACAGCAAGCAGGCCGAAGTGATCCGGATGCTGCAACGCCCCGAGGGCGCAACCATCGGCCAGATCTGCACCGCCACCGGTTGGCAGGCGCACACGGTGCGCGGCACCTTCGCCGGAGCCTTCAAGAAAAAGCTCGGCCTGAACATCGTCTCGGACAAGCCGCAGGGTGGCGAGCGGATCTACCGCATCGCCTGAAAACGAGCACAGCGAGTTTCGGCGAAGGCAAAAAGATGGCGAGAGGAGCCATGAATAGCTTGGCTTCTCTCCCCACCAGCGCGTTCATACAGATGTCGTGATTGACGACGCCAAACCAGGAAAACCGCCATGAGCACCATGACCATCACCATCGAACGTACCCCACGCACTCTGCAGTTCGCAGGCCAAAGCCTCCAGGTCGAAGAGTTGAGCATCCGCCTACCGTTTGCACGCAAACCTGCCGACCTCGGCGAACTGGGCGGGAGCGACCAGCACAAGGTCTACGTCACCGAGACCAAGGAGCTCACCCCTGCCGAATTCGACGCCTTTGGGCGCAGCCTGCTGGTGTCACGCGACTGGCTGCGTGGCAAGGGTGGCGGCACTGGCGACGGCTACCTCTGCGTCGAGGTCACGGCTCCCGGACGCCCTTACCTCTACGTCAATCCCGAGGGCGGTGATTACGCCCGCTACGTAGCCCGTCTCGGGTAAGCGAAATTGATCGAGAAAGAGGCCAGGAACAGCTTGGCTTCTCAATCGAACAGCGCGTTACTACAGGTGTCGCAACGATCAACCCGGAGAACACACCATGACCACCAACCAGATCCCCACCACCCAAAACGAAGCCTGGGGTTTTTGGGGCACGATGAACGAACACGCCAGCGCCGCATGGCCCCTGGCCATGAACGCCATTTCGGACGCCACCCACCAGCCCCTCGAATCGGTGCGGATCTTCCTCGACAGTCGCCACGGACGTCACTTTGCCGACGACGTCCAGAACGGTTTGCACCAAGGCCAAGCCTTGCAGGATGCGATCAAGGCCGCCACCCAACGTTGGATGGGCTGGACGATTGGCCGCCAGACCAGCAAGCAGTACGGCATCCCACGCGGCCTGCCTTACCTGACAGGCTTTGTGATCCACTGCGAAATCTGCGAAGAGATGGCTGCCTGATGACAACGCTCGCCACCGAACGCGAGCAGGCGCTGCGTTGGCTGATTGCCAACCGGCGTCCAGACGTCTCCATCGAGCAGGCCGTGCGCGTCATGTGCATGGCACTGCCGCGCGATCTCACCACCCTACAAATCCTGCGGCGCATCGCCGAGGAAGAAGATGCCAAGCAGCCCGGCCAACCATTCAAATGGCGCACAATTCCTGGTCTGCTGCCTCGCGGATAGCCGTCTGGCCGGTGAAGTCCTCCCACCGGCGCACGATCACATCCACGTACTTCGGATCGAGTTCGATCAGCCGCGCGACGCGCCCCGACTTTTCGGCCGCAATCAGCGTTGTGCCAGAACCACCGAACGGATCGAGCACTACGTTACCCGGGCGGCTCGAATTGCGGATGGCTCGCTCGACCAGCTCCACCGGCTTCATCGTCGGATGCAGATCGTTCTTCTGCGGCTTCTTGATAGCCCACACGTCGCCCTGATCGCGGTCACCACACCAGTGGCGTTGCGCACCCTCAGGCCATCCGTACAGGATCGGTTCGTACTGGCGCTGGTAGTCGGCACGGCCCAGCGTGAAGGTGTTCTTGGCCCAGATGATGAACGTCGACCACTTGCCACCGGCGGCACGAAAGGCGGCCTGCAGCACATCCAGCTCGCTGGATGACATCGCCACATAGATACCGCCCCGGCAGTTCGCCACGGTGGGCGTCAATGCTGCCAACAGGAAGTCGTAGAAACCATCGCCCAAGTTGTCGTTGAGGATCGCGCGATCCTTGCCGCGCATCTTGTCCTTCGCACTGTTGGCGTAGTTCACGTTGTACGGCGGGTCGGTGAAGACCATGTCTGCCACTGTGCCTTGCATCAACCGCTCGTAGCTCTCGGTCACGGTCGAGTCGCCGCACAGCAGTCGGTGCTGGCCCATGATCCAGACATCGCCCGGGCGCGAGATGGGTGTCTCGCCAACCTCCGGTACCGCGTCCTCATCGGTCTGGCCCTCATTGTCCGGCTCGTCGCCCGCGATCAGTTCGGCCAGCGCGTCGGCGTCGAAGCCGGTGATGTCCAGATCGAAACCTTCCAGCTGCAGGGCCTCCAGCTCGATCCGCAACATCGCGTCATCCCAGCCAGCGTTCTCCGCGATGCGGTTGTCTGCGATGACCAAGGCGCGGCGCTGGGTCGGGCTCAGGTGATCAAGGACGACCACGGGCACGATCTCCAGCCCGAGTTTCTGGGCGGCGGCCAGCCGACCGTGGCCAGCAACGATGATGCCGTCGCTGCCCGCCAGGATCGGATTGGTGAATCCGAACTCGGCAATGCTCGCTGCGATCTGCGCCACCTGATCTTCGGAGTGGGTGCGCGCGTTGCGGGCGTAGGGCAGCAGCTTGGCGGTCGGCCACTGCTCGATCTTGTCGGCCAGCCAGTTCATACCATCACCTCGATGTCAGAGGTCGTGGTGCGCTCGGCGGCGACCTGCTCGAAGGATTGACCGGTGGCGATCAAGCTGACCGGCACACCGGGGTGGTTCTGCTGGAAGCGTTTGATGGCGACGTCCACGTACTCCGGCGCGATTTCCACGCTGCGGCAGACTCGGCCCGTGCGCTCGGCCGCCAGCATCGTGGTGCCGCTGCCGCCGAAGGGTTCGAACACGATGTCGCCAGCGTCGCTGTAGGCCTCGATCACGAACTCCGGGAGTGCGACCGGGAACACAGCGGGGTGGTCGATGTCCTGACCGATCTTGCCCTTGTGGCGCATCACGCGGATTACGCTGTCGGGGATGCGGGTGTCCTGCGTCGGCAGGCCCTTGTGCGTCCAGCCACCGACTTCGCCGTCCTTGCCCCGCATCGCCGTGGACGAGCCATCGGCGCGCAGGTGCGATTCCTGCCCGGCGTGCTTGCAGGGCACGATCTTGTTCGGCTTGCGGCTCTCGCGGTTGAAGTGGAAAACGAACTCAAAGCTCGGCGCGAATCGACCCGCCCAGTCGCCTGGCATCCCCGGCCCCTGATCCCAGACGTACCACGCAAAGCGCCGCCAGCCCTGGCTGCGCATCCAGCCGAGCCACGCGTCCCAATACGGGATCACTTCGTTGTCGCGGTGGATGAGCCCGAGGTTGACCAGCACCTGTCCGTCGGCCGCCATCGGCAGGTGCGCGAACACGCCGCGCATCAGGCCATCCCAATCGGTGATGCCGCCCGAGGTGTAGTCGCGCTGGTTGCCGTAGGGCGGCGAGGTGAAGCACAGGCGAGCGGCATTGCCGTCCATCAGTGCCTCGACCACGCCCCGGTCGGTGGCGTCGCCACAGATCAGGCGGTGCGACCCGATGGCCCAGACATCACCTGGACGGGACACCGCCACGACAGGGGTATCCGGTACGTCGTCCGCCGCATCCGGTTCGTCGGCATCAGGCTCCGGGTCGGTACCGGCGTCGGTCACCTCACCCGTGAGCAGCGCCTCGATCTCGGCATCCTCGAAACCCGTCAGCGCAAGGTCGTACCCGGCCTCGGACAGGTCGGCCAACTCCAGCGCCAGCATCTCCTCGTCCCAGCCCGCATCGAGCGCCAGCCGGTTGTCGGCGATCACCAGCGCGCGTTTCTGCGCGACGCTCAGGTGGGCCAGTTCGATCACCGGCACCTGATCCAGCCCCAGCTTGCGGGCAGCGGCCAGACGCCCGTGCCCGGCGATGATGCCGTTGTCGCCGTCGACGAGGATCGGGTTCGTCCAGCCGTACTCGACGATGCTGGCCGCGATCTTGGCGATCTGACCCTCGGCGTGCGTGCGCGGATTGCGGGCGTAGGGAATCAGCGCCTCGACCTTGCGGTACTCGACGTTGAGCGTGTTCAAAGATGATGTCCTGAAAATAGAAAACCCGCCGACGAAGCCGTGGGCGGGTTTTGGGGTTAGTGCGAACTGGCGGCATGCGAACTGCGAACCGTGCGAACCTTGGTTCGCACCCAGACGCTAAAAAAGCGCCGCGCTCGCGCCTCCCGCATTGCTTTCTGGCCAGGAAGGACCCGTGGCAATGGGGCGTGGCCATCGCGGGCTGGAAACGACGAAGGCCACAGACTGTGCTGTGGCCTTCAGACGTACTTCGCTCGCGAGATTAGCCGTAATACTAGCGAAAAACTCTCCAGATGTTGCACGCCGAAAAGTCGTCAAAACCCTCAGCGGTCCGCAGGATTCAGATTGGCTTTGCAACGGCTCGCAACTACACGCAACGTCAGCGCGAATTGGCTACCGCTGCCTGTCTCTTCGCCGCTTGCAGCTGCTCGACCACGATCGCCAGTGCTGCCTGCCAGCGACGCCAGGCAGTGGTCCGGTCACAGGCGAAGCGGCAACAGATATCTTTCCACGGGTACCGCTGTGCCCGCATCCAGACGAGGTGTCGCTGTTCCTCCTCAAGCCACTGGACCCACCGCATGGTCTCCAGCATCCGGTCGATGGCCGCAGGGTCGGGAGGAAAGCGGTAGACCGGTGGCTCTGCGCCGAGGTTTTCCCATGGCATGCGTTTGATCGCCGGCCAGCAGTTGAAGTAGCCCTGCACGCGAACCGGAGGAAGGCGGTGGGCAGTTCGTGCGGCCTCGATGAACCGGTCGGCCACGGTTTCGATCGTCCACTCAGCCATGTCGACGCTCCTTCGACCCGTACAGCCGATCGCCGATCCGGCGCAGCAGTTCGCGTTCGACCCAGTCGAGTCGCGTGTCGTCGGGCGAGATCACCAGGATCTGCTGGTCGCGCCATCCTTCGCGCTTGATCTGCTCCGGATCGGGGCGCGGATCGGGCTGCAGTCGAGCCAGGGCACAGCGGTAGGCGTGAGTCGGAACCTTCATCTCACACCTCCTGTGTCTCGACGGCCCACTGCAACAGCGCAATGGCATCGGCTTCGTTGTCGTCAGCCGGTGCGTGGCCACGCAACCGGGCGGCGCTGATCATCTGATCCTTGTTCGCGTTGCCCTTGCCGGTGGCGTGCTTCTTGATCGTGCCCACCGGAACGCCCTGGTACGGGATTTGGTGGTGCTCGCACCATGCGGTGAGGTGGGCCATGAAGCCGCCGTAGGCGTGTGCCGCATCGACCCCGGCGTGGCGGCGCACCTCCTCGAAGTACACGGCGTCGATGCCGTCGCAGGACTGCTTGATCTCGGTGAGCCAGCGTTTGAATCGCAGGTAGCGCATGCCGCCACCCTCGAAGCGCTGCGGCTTGAAGGATTCCGATCCACTGGTCACTGCGCCATCGCGGTCGCGCAGTGCCCAGCCTGTCTGTGTGCCGAGATCCAATGCCAGGATCGAGGACAGGGATGGCCGCCGATGATCTGATCCCGGGTGGCCGGCAAGCCCCCTACGTAGAGTGGAGGGGCCATCTGGTCCCTCTCCTACGTAGTAGGAGGGGGAGTTTTCGCCAACTGGAGAATGGGAGAAAGTCCAGCAACCACGCGGGTTTGCGCCAGTTG
Organism: uncultured Aquincola sp.; assembly: GCA_937883885.1. Next base: position 11,507 of record CAKZXL010000499.1, read on the forward strand.
GCAAGTTGGCATCGTTGCCATCTGCCAACTGCGGGTAATTTCCCGCAACACCCTGATTTACCTGGACTTCCAGTTGGCAGAGGTTTGCCAACTGCGGGTAGTTGGCAAGGAAATGGGTGCAGTTGGCAACGGCGCTGCCAACTGCCGATTGGGCAATGTTCATGAGGCCTCCGGGTCGTTCAGTTCGTCGTGGTAGACCCACACGTCGGGGTTCTCGACAGGCATCGAGGCGCCGGAATGCGGGCACTTGTAGTGGGTGGGGAGCACCGTGTGCTCGCGCATCGGCAGCTCGCCGGTGGCCGTGTCGACATCGCCAGCTGGCAAGCGCAGCACCATGCCTTCTACGCAGAGATAGCCGAACTTGGTGCGGCCGCTGGAGGGCAGACCGTAGTCAGCCGAGTTGCGGAAATACTTGATGTAGCCCTGCGTCGAGAGCGCGGAGACGCGTTCGCGGATGGTGCGCTCGCCGCCCAGGCCAGCCTTGCCCTCGAAGGACTCCGCGAACTGGTTGGCGGTGTAGCAGCGCCCGTTGCCGGCCTCCTCGAACAGGATCTGAAGGATCGCGTCGCGTTTGCGGCGGCGCTCGGCATCCAGTCGCTCGCCGTAGTCCTTCATCACCAGCCGCTCGTTGGCATCGACCTCACGCCACTCACCGTTGATCTTGTCGACGTGCCGTTGCGGGATACCCGCGCCATTGCGCAGCTCGAAGATGAGCTGGCGGGTCGTTCTGGTCTCGTCGGGCCTGAACAACAACATCCCGGTCGAGTAGTAGCCGCGCAGACTTCCCGCGCCGGCCAGTGCCTGGAACGGGTCCTCCTCGAACTGCTTCTTGCCGAGCTTCTTGGTGTGGTGGGCGAGGATGACGCCGGCGTCCGGATTCACTGCCTGGCGAATGCGCTCCACCCGCTGGGACAGGAAGAACAGCATCGCGCCGTTGTCGTTCTCGCCACCGGCGTCACCGCCGTCGAAAACGTTGCGGATCGGATCGATGGCGATGATGTCGGGAGGCTCGCCGCCGAAAGCCTGCGCGATTGCCGGGATCACCTGCGCCAGCCCTGCGTCATCGAGCACCAGCCGCAACTGCGGTGTGGCGACGAAGTTGGCGCGGGCATCCAAAAGCCGGTGTGATGGCAGGCGCACATCCTTCACGCGCTCGCGAAGGTAGTGGTACTGGACCTCGGCCTGCAGGTAGAACACGCGCAGCGGACGGGGTGGCTGCATGCCGAGGAATACAGCGCCTGCAGCCATGTGCGCCAGCCAAGACAGCAGGAAGTCGCTCTTGCCGACTTTCGGTGCGCCACCGAACACCAACATGCCAGCCGGTGTCAGCACGCGCGGAGCGATCAGATCGGGCGGCAGCGGCGAGTTGTCATCGAGCAGTTCGCCGAGCGTGAAGGTGGGCAGAGAGGGAGCCGCTGCCTTTACGATCCGTCGGTCACCCTGGGCGATGAATGCCGCGCAGTCGAAGCCCTCGTCGACAGCGTCTGCTGCATCCCACTTGGCCGGCTTGTCGGTCGGCGGCACCAAAATGGCCACGGATGCGCTGCCCGCCATCACGCAAGCGCGCGCTGCGCTCTCGGCGTAGTCCCAGCCGGGGGCATCCCGGTCCGGCCAGATGACCACGGATTTCCCGGCTAGTGGACGCCAGTCGGTCTTGTCGACTGGTGCCTTGGCGCCGTTCATCGCCGTGGTGGCCGCAATGCCGCAAGCAACCAATGCAGCCGCACATTTCTCGCCTTCGACCAGGACGACCTCTCGCGCTTTCGCGATGGCCGGTTGGTTGTAGAGCGGCCTGGGATCGGGTGCGCGCCACATGCGGGCACGCACATCCCAGGGGCGGTACTCTTTGCCTGTCGGCGGGTCATACCGGTAGACGCAGGCGATCAGCTCGCCATCGGGAGTCAGGTAATCCCATTTGCCGGTGTAGGCGCCGAGGTCGTCCATCGGCATGCTGCGAACATCACGGCGCATCGGCGTGCCGACCGGGACAGCAATGCCGAGCCATTGCCGGATCTCTCCAGCGATGCGTGGGAAGTCGCTGCGGGCGGAGCGGCCCTGCGAGCGCGCCCACAGATCAATGATGTCGCCGCCCTCGTCGGTGGAGAAGTCTTTCCACAGGCCTCGCCGTGGTCCGTCCAGCTCAACCACCAGACTCTTTCCCGGGTTGCCATCGACATCACCGACGTAGAACTTGCCACCCCGAATGCGCCCCTGCGGAAACAGGTAGTGGAGGACGGCCTCAAGTCGATCCAGCAAGCCAGCGCGCAAGGCATCGGTGTCGGAGGTCAGTTCGTCGCGCTGCTCGGGCGCGTCATTGAAGTCGAGCCAGATGATGTTGTCGGCCATCATGTCGAACTCCAACAGCGGTCCTGCCAGGGGCAGAACTTGCACTCGACATGCGTTGGCGTGGTTGCATGGCGCGGCAGCAGTTCCTGGATGTCCGTTGCCGTGATGACCCGAACCGCGCGATCGGACATACGCTGCGCTAGGCCGCCGTCGAACGGCACCAGCTCGAACCAGATCTCCTCGGAGTCCTTGTTGATGGCAGTGAACAACGCCGGGTTCGCAGAGATGCCCGGAATGCTGGTCTCCATGTAGGCCTGATAGATGGCCATTTGTGCGGCATAGACCGGTTTGGATTTGCTGACGCCGTGCTTGACCGTGTCCCGCCAGGACTTGTCGTTCATGGTCTTGCACTCCCACAGGGCCGGATAGCTCATTCCTAGCTCTGCGGGGCCACCGTTCAGCACGCCATCGACGTGCCCTTGGATGCGACCGCCCGCGACAGAAAAGCCGAACTGACCGCCGCTGGCCTTTTGCGTGTACAGATCGAATCCGGCCATGCGCAGCCAGCGGATGGCCAACTCTTCGAGGACATGGCCCACTTCGAAGACACGCAGAACGCGACCTGGCATGTCCCGGCCAGGATCGACCGGTGTCTGCAGATACTCGTATTGCAGTGCACGTTCGCAGGCAACGCCCAAGCGAGACGCACCGAGATAGTTGCGCCGGGGTTGGTTGTCGCGTTCGGCGCTCAGTGCGGCGTCGATGAGCGCGCCGATCTGCTCATGGATCTTGGGGCGGTGATTGAAGTCCAGCATCAGAACGGCACCCCCGTCGAAGCAGGCTTACCCTGGCGGGCGAGTCGCTCCTCAAGAAAAGCGCGGTCCTTCTCCGCCATCCGCTCGTGCTCGACGAGCATGTGTTCCTGGTAGGCGGTCACCACCACGTCGATCAGCATCAGCACTTCGTCTTTGCTGTAGTCCGCCAGCGGGCGCTGCATGCCGATGGAGCCCACATACTCACCCAGCGGGGCCAGGCAGGACGCCATGGCAGCCAGCTCCATGTCACTCGGGTCGATCATGTGACCTCCCGTCTTTTCCATGAGCCGTGAAAATGCGTTCTGACAGCGCATGGAGCAGAACACCCAGCGATCCGAGTAACGGCGTGGATCGCTGCGCGGCAGGCGTGGATTGAAGTAGCCGAAGCCCTTGGCTTTTCGGGAGCAGACTGCACATTTCACGCGGTCTCCCGGTGGGCATCGTTAGCAGCCACCACGAGGCGCTGAATCGACGACTTGTTGAACTGGAAGGACAGCAGCGCCGAGGCCTGATAGCGGGTCATGCCAAAGTCGGCGCGCAGCGCCTGCGGCAGATACTGGAGTTGCTTCGCGGTCGGCGGCTCGTTCAGCCAACGACGGGTCTTGTGCGCGGAGTCAGCCGACTCGCGGTCGTTCAGCCAGTCATCGGCTTTGGCCATGCAAACCGTGCGGTCGCCGACAGCCAACAAGCGTGGCTGCAGATCCTTACCTCCGCCCACGGCGTGCCAGCGCCCATTCAGGAAGAACACGCCACCCCAGGCGTTGAAGCCAGTCGCCATCAATGCGTCGTCGCAGCCGAACAGGTCGCACCAGCGGAAGTTGGAGCGATTGAGGAGATCGATCTCGGTCATCACGAAATCGGCCAGCGCATCTCCTTCTTCGGTGTTCTCGTTCTCCCAGACGAAGCCGCACAGCGGGCATTCGCGGCAGCCGAGCGGGACGGTGGCTTCACAGGACGGGCAGTCCTTGGTGGGCGCTTCGCCGTGATGCTGGTGTCCGTCGAGATTGACGTCCTGTTCCAGAGATCCGTGCATCAAGGTCGCGGTGCCGAAGTCCAGCACCACGCAGTCGGTCTTGATGACGCCGGGATGCTCGATAGGATCGATGGTGCGCAGGCCGCGCCCGATCATCTGAGTCAGCGTCGACTTGTGCGAGCTGGGTCGCAGCAGCACCACGCAGGAGGTGGGCGTGAAGTCGTAGCCTTCAGTCAGCACAGCCACATTGACCACGACTTGCGCGCTGCCGGATTCGTACTCGGCCAGGCGTGCCTTTCGCTCAGCATCAGACAGCTCGCCGTGCACGATCACGGCGGATACACCGGCATCCTGAAACGCCTGGCGCACACATTCGGCATGGGCGACGGTCGAGCAGAACACGATCGTCTTGCGGTCGCCGGCCTTCTCACGCCAATGACGGATCACGGCATCGGTGATAGGAGTCTTGTTGAGAATCGCCTCGACTTCCGTCATGTCGAAGTCAGTGGCCGTGCGCCGGACCCGCGTCAACTGCTCCTGGGCGCCGACATCGATGACAAAGGTGCGTGGCGGCACGAGGTGGCCGGAGGCGATCAGCTCGCCGAGGGTGATTTGATCCGCGACGTTGCTGAAGACCTCCCGCAGTCCCTTGCCGTCACTGCGGGCAGGCGTCGCCGTCACCCCGAAGATCTGGGCGCGCGGGTTCTTGTCCAACACGCGGTCGATTACGCGGCGGTACGACGCCGAGGCTGCGTGATGCGCTTCATCGATCACCAGCAGATCGAGGATCGGGATGGCAGCGAGATGGTTGTCACGCGACAGCGTTTGCACCATCGCGAACGTGGCGCGCCCGGACCAGGATTTGTCCTTGGCATCGAACACGGAGGTGCTGACGCCCGGATTCACCCGTGCAAACTTGGTCAGGTTTTGGCCGGTCAGTTCATCGCGATGAGCGAGGATGCAGGCCTTGGCATCTGGCTCGGCCAACAAGCTGCCGGCCACCGCCGACAGCATGATGGTCTTGCCCGACCCGGTGGGGCCAACAGATAGGGTGTTGCCGTGTTGGGCGAGCGCCGCCAAAGAGCGCTCGACCAGCAGGGCTTGGCGGGGGCGGAGCATCATGGCGGCGTCCCCTTTACTGTGCCCAGCTCGGGCGACCCGGCACGGAGGCACGGCCCGTGGCCTGGGCATACGCGTTCGACCCGTTTGCGGGTGCTGGCGCTTTCGCCGCTCCCTGCGCGCCACCCATGAGGGCGGCGTAGTCCTTGTGGTCGGGCGTGATCGCGGCCTTGATCACGCTCTTGTCTTGGCCGTTCTGGTCTTTGTCCCAGTCGACCTTGCCGAGAAACTCGATGCCATCGAGATCGGCAAACCCGCTGATGCGGCGCGCGTTCTGCGCGGCAGGACTGTTGTCGCCAGGATGAACGCCGCGCGCTGAGTTGAGGATCGCCTTGACGAAGGTGCGGCCCATGTTGGCCCACTCAGGGCCTTTCGGACTGTGCAGGCCGATCAGCGACCACATCTTGCGACGGGCGAACTCACCCTCCATCACGACGAACTCGCAGTTCAGGTACACCGAGCCGGTGTTGTCGTTGCGGGTGGCGTAGCCGCCGGTCCATCCCTGCGACGGATCATCGAAGCCACCCGGCTTGATGGTCATGCGGACACGCACCAGCGCGCCTTTGGGGATAAGGTCGAAAGAGGTCTGTTCGGAGGCGGAATTGAAATCGAAGTAGGTCATGATCAGGACTCCTGAGTCGAAGTGGATTCGGGGATGGCAGCGGGCGCGGGGCGCGCGAAATCGAGCCGTTCGGTAGCGGGCCTGGCCGGGCCGGCGATCTTTTCCATGAGGCGGCCGAGGTGTGGCTCCTCGATCGGATCGAGCCGCCCGGAGCGGTCCTTGGCGGGGTAGCCCCATGCGTTCAGCGTGTGGCAGACGAAGGCGCGGTAACTGGCGCCGTCATCGGCCTTCAGCTCGGCCAGGGTGACGACCTCATCGACGATGCCGGGCAGTTCCAGGCCGGTCTTGGAGCCGTCGATCTGCAGCGAGAACACCCGGCGATTGAAATCGTCGAGGCGCTCGTCGAGGATGCCGACGAACCAGACGTTCTTGCCGCGCGTGTGCTGCAGGTGGGTCAGCCAGGCGATCATTTCCTGGCCCATCAGCCCATACGCACCCCGGCTGTCGGGTTTGCCGGTCTTCTCGGAGTAGGCCTGGGGCTGGCCTTTGCACCATTGCAGGCACAGGCGACCGGCCACGGTGATGGAGTCGACGAACACGGTGTCGTACTTGTCCAGCACGACCGGATCGCCGAAGCGCGCACACACGGCATCGAAGTGGGCCTGACTGAACGGCTGGTCGTCACGCAGCGCCGGGTTCGGTCCGCCGATGTACACCGCGAAGTCACGACACTCCTGCCAGGTGCGCGGACGGATCGTGTCGCCCGCCCAGCCCTCGACAGCCAGATCTCCAGCTTCAAGGTCGAAGAAGAGAGTGGCCGTGGGTTTCAGCGTCCAGAGTTGCGAGGTCTTGCCGATGCCGCTCTTGCCGACGAGCACGCCTTTCACGCCACGGCGCTCGGCCAGACGCTGGTCTGCAGTAATGATGGGGAGGCTCATTTGCCGGCCTCCTCGGTGCTGATGCTGGCGAACGCGTCAGCAACGGTGGTCATACCGAGCGCGCCACGCTTGCGGGCCATCTCGTACAGGTCACGCAGACCACTCAGACGGCGATGGATCAGACGGGATTCCGACTCCATGCCTTGGATCGCGAATGCCAGGTCATCGATGGTGGCGTCCTCAAGGCGACGCACGACTTCGTCGGGGCGATTGCCGTCCAGCGCCGGGATGCGGATGTTTTCAGGCAGATCACGGAGATACAGTTCGGGCTGCTTGCGCAGCAGTTCGAGTAGCGTAGGTTTGGTTTTCATGGTGATTACTCCTGAAGCAGAGCGAGACGAAAGCCCGGCTTGCCGGTCTTGAGGGTGCGTGCCGGGGCGAAGGCGTTCTTGAGCGACTCGGGCCACGAGTTGAACTTGGTTTCCGAAATCCGGTAGCTGATCTCCACGTACTCGGACGGGTCGTCACCGTTGGCGGCGATGCGCTGGGTGATCTCGGCAAGCCGCTTCTGATCCCAGTCGACTTTCTTGGGCAGATCGGCAGTGATGCGGACGTGCCCGTCGTCGAAATGGACGACGCCGGTATCCTTGCCAGCTGCCAGGCGGAGTTGGTGGGCGCGGTCGGCGTACTTGAGGTCCAGTGCGCGATCGACGTGCTCGACGATCGCCTTGGCAGCGGCGAGAAGATCAGCAGCGTCGTTCTTGAGCTGGAACAGGGACTCGCTGGCAAGCGCAGCTAGTTCGCCGGCCGGGGTGGTCAGGACTTCGTCGGGGGAGATGCGGTTCACAGCGCACCTCCCGCATTGACGCGTTCAGAGGTGCTCTTGCGCAGGCTCTCGGCCTCGTAGGCTTCGATGTCCTCGATGCGGTAAGCGACACGACCCTGCAGCTTCAGGAATACCGGGCCGATACCTTCGGAGCGCCAGCGTTCAAGCGTGGCTTCGCTGACTCCCCAACGTTCGGCCAATTGGCCTTGATTCAGATGTTTGACACTCACGATGCACTCCTTCTGGTTGTTGCGAATTCGTGAGGTCAGTTTCGAAGTCGGCCTGTGCGGGCGTCTGCCGCCGCCATGTACGGGCTGATGTACGGGCGCAGCTTCTGCGGGGAAAAGCGGGGCCCAGAAAGCAAAAAACCGCCCGAAGGCGGTTGTGCGTGGTGCTGCCAACTGGTGGCCGGTCAATCTCGGCGGAAGCCATACTTCCCCTTTTCAGGGTTGTCGATGTAGTCCTCCCAGTCGGTGTTGCCACTGAACAGGTTCTGCATGCGCTGACTGCGCGCCGTCTTCTTATCTGCATAGGCTGCGTCGAGAATTTCAGCGGCTGGGAGAATCCACCTGTCGTTGATGGCCTGCTCGAACATGTAGCGGACTGCCGCAGCCTGGCGCTCGCCTTTGATCGTCCAGGGCTTAGTCTTTGTGCGGATAGTCAGCGTGTTGGTGTATTCGTCAAAGTGCACCGGCAACACGGGTCGGATCGCGCCATCGGGTGGTGCGACCAGGATGCGGTGCAGCAGATCCATGTCGATGCATGGCGTTGCGACATAGTTGACGATTGCTTCTCGAAGCGACGCAAAGCGGTAGCTGCGCGGTGGGCGAACAAACTGCGGCAACACACCGCCAGACGACAAAATCAGGCCTTGGTCAGGAAGACTTGTCTGGCTGAAGTGGCGAAAAACCTCTTCGATGGAGTGCGCCAAGCCGCGAACGAGCCAGACGTCTGTCAAGGCGTGCCCGATTCGTGCCTTTCCCAAATGCCAAAGGGCATCGTCCAGCAGCGGCGCATCAATTCCTTTTCGCAAAGCCTGCGCGATACCCAGGAGATCGGCGATGGTGCTCAGGATTGCAGCTGGCCGAACGCTGTAGATGGCGACCTCGGCAGCGGGGACAGACTTCCACCGAAAGGTCTCAGGGCAGCGGTAGCGATACCGATCAGCTTGGTCATCTTCAGTCAGGTCGACTTGAACGAGATCATCATCAAGCGATGCTGGGTAGCTCCCGGCGTAGCCAACGCAGTCGGTCCACTGCTCCAGCAGCTTCGGCGTCAAAGATGTCCGCCGAAGGACACTCCACCCGGGTACCCCACGAAGCCGCTGTCCGTCGCCGTCGGCAATCGGCTGCCCAGACTGTTCGAACAGGTCGATCAGATCAAGCAGCGACTGTGTCGGCAGGGGCTTCGACGACATGGCCGATCTCCTTCACCAGATGCCATTTGGCCAGCAGTCGGTCGCACAGCGCCCGGTCCTTTTCTCTCTTGGTCTTGATGTTGCACTTGTTGTCGTCGCGCAGGATCACGGTAATCGTCCGTGCGCGGTCCTTGCCGACTTTTTTCAGCTTGATGGACAGCTTGGCGTAGTTGAGGTGGTGATCGCGGAAGTCGAAGGTGGGGCCGATCAACGACCGGGCGGCCGCGTAGATGTCATCGACGTCCTTGGTCCAGATCTTCACCAGGAGCGACCGACCATTGCCAGCGGCGTAGCCGAGCTCAACGACCTTGACGAACGCTACCGGCTCGCCGGATAAGTCGAAATTTCGCAGCGCCGCCAAGCTCTGGTAGTCGTATTGCTTGAGCGGGATCTTCTCGCCGGTGATGGGCGATTGCAGCAGGGAGTCGGCCACGATGCGCGCCAATGCTTCCCGCCCCGCCGTATCTTTCGACAGCACCTCCAGGTGCCCATTGGCCGGCTCGTAAGTGATGTGCGAAGACACCGCCCGGATCACCTCCTGGGACACCAGTTCGCTCGCCTGCACGCAGTCGATGATTTCCGGTGGGCGGTTGTGATGGATGCTGATCTGGTACAGATCCACGTCCTCGCCGGTCTGCGTGTCGGGCCGCAGACGCTTGAAGATCTGGATCGCGACCGCGTCATCGGAGCACCCGAGTTGCTGGGCGACGGTTTGGTGGAACGCCGCCTTGGCCGTCGCGTCGTCGAGTACTGCCAGGTTGGCAGGTGCCATGAAACCGGAGTAGCAGGAGGCGCTTTGCCGAAACACGTCGGCCTGCCGGGCGTTCAGCGCTTCCTCGAAGAGTGCGGGTTCATGGACATGGAGCCACAGCGCCCGCTGGTACTGGTTCGGGATCGCGGCGAAGGTTTCCCGGGCGGCGTCATCAAAGATGTCGTCCTTGAAGCCGTCGATGACGTCCTGGCCGGCGCCGTCCGACAGCAGCACGATCCGTTCGGCCACTTCTTCGATCCGTTGCCGCTCGCCCACACCAAGAGCCGCGAGCACAGCCTCCATCTGTTCACGCTGTTCTTTCTTGGGCTTCTTGGCGTCCACATCCGGCATGGCCAGACTGAACTCGTCCACCATGAATTCACGGAACACCGCCGGCGGCAGGTGGCCCAGGAGCTTGCTCAGGTTTTCTGCATCGTTCATCTACATACCCCTCAAAAGGTTTGGATTGGCTTGGTATCAGCCCCGACGGCCCCTTCTTCTTGTTGGGGTGTGCAGACCGATGACGTTCGGTGTACCGAACGATTGTGATTGTCTCGGAGCGGTTAGGGGTTTGTCAAGCAGGTACGAATTCGTTCGGCGTAGTGGTATTATTTTCGGCCTGACGCGAACACATGAGGAGATAACGGTGCCATCGCCCCTGGGGGACAAGATCCGCGCATTGCGGAAGCAGAAGAAGCTCAGCCTGGAGCAGTTGGCCGAGCTGACGGACTCCAGCAAGAGCTACATCTGGGAGCTGGAGAACAAGGACGATCCGAAACCATCGGCCGACAAGATCGGCAAGATCGCCGCCGTCCTCGATGTCACCACGGAGTTCCTGTTGACCGAATCGGCCGCCACGCCGGACGAGCAAGTGCTCGATGAGGCTTTCTTCCGCAAGTACAAAACCATGTCGGAGCCGGACAAGAAGAAGATCCGCAAGATCCTCGATGCCTGGGAAGATGAATGACGGATGCGAAGAAGCCCATGGCCGAGGCCAATCGCATCTCGTCCATGCTCAACACGGTTCTCGGTGCGGATCGCTTTCCGGTCAAGGTTGACGAGCTGGCGCTGGAGTATTCCCGCCAGTGCTTCTCAGACTCGCCGATCGACAAGGTCCAGGGCGAAGATCTCGACGGTTTCGATGGTCTGCTGAAAGCCAACAAGGCGCGCTCGAAGTGGTTGGTCCTCTACAACAGCGCCACCCCGTCGGAAGGCCGCAAGCGCTTCACGATCGCGCATGAATTCGGTCACTACATCTTGCACCGCCACCAGCAAGACCTGTTCGAATGCGGCGACGACGACATCGAGACTGGGGACAACAACGAGCGCGACATCGAGGCCGAGGCGGATCTGTTCGCTTCGACCCTGCTGATGCCGCTGGACGACTTTCGGCGCCAGGTCGACGGGCAACCGATCAGCTTCGATCTGCTCGGTCACTGCGCCGATCGCTACGGGGTCTCGCTGACGGCTGCCGCCCTGCGCTGGACCGAGATCGCTCCCAAGCGCGCCATACTGGTGGCCAGCCGCGACGATCACATGCTCTGGGCCAAGTCGAACAAGGCAGCGCTCAGGTCCGGCGCCTACTTCGCGACGCGCAAGAACACCATCGAGCTGCCGCACGATGCGCTGGCGCACAGCTACAACGCCTTTGGCATGGCCGACAGCCAGACAGGGCGTGCCCAGTCCTGGTTTGTCCGTGAACCCGCCAGCATGCCGGTCACGGAGATGACGCGCGTCGCGGGTCAGTACGACTACACGCTGACACTGCTATTGCTGCCTGAGGCCGAGTGGCAGGGAGCGCGGCACGATGATGAGGAACCGGAGGAAGACACTTACGACCGCTTCATCCGCAATGGCCAGTACCCGGTTCGATAGCTGATGGCGGATCGATCATGAGCGCCCACAAGTGGCAATTCGCTTCCCGCTTTCGCCGTCATTCCTTTGGTTGGCGGTCCGACACGCCGGTGCAGCGGATCAAGGAAGCCATCACGGAGATCAAGCAGGTCGCCCGCAAGGAGCCCGTGCTCGCAGCTGAGGGGGCCATTACCCTGCTGGAAAAACTCTCGCCGGCGCTGGAACAGGTGGACAGTTCATCGGGCGCACTGGGTTCGGCCGTCAACAAGGCCATCGATACCCTGGTGCCCATCATCGTCAAGGCTGATGTCGAGCCGAAGCTGCGACAACGCTGGCTCGAACGCTTGTGGCAAGCGCTGCAGGATGACGAGATGTCCTACATCGAACTGCTCGGCGATTACTGGGGCGAGTTGTGCGTGACGCCGGAACTGGCGTCGCACTGGGCCGATGAGTTTTTGCCGGTCGTCGAGAGCGTGTGGAGCCCGAAGGCTTCCGGACATGGATTCTTCAAAGGCACCAGCGCCTGCCTGGCATCGATGTACGCGGCGGGCCGCCACCAGGAACTGTTGGCGTTACTCGACAAGGCGCGGTTCAAGTGGTGGCACGATCGACGCTGGGGCGTGAAGGCATTGGCAGCGATGGGCAAGAAGGCGGAGGCGATCCGCTACGCCGAGGAGTCGCGCGGCCTCAATGATCCTGGCTGGCAGATTGCTCAGTCCTGCGAAGAGATCCTGTTGTCCTCCGGTTTGCACGACGAGGCCTACCGCCGCTATGCCATCGAGGCAAATCAGGGCACAACGAATCTGGCGACGTTTCGCGCCATCGCCAAGAAGTATCCCCACAAGCAACTGGAAGAGATCCTACGCGACCTGGTGGCCAGCACGCTTGGCGCCGAGGGCAAATGGTTCGCTGCTGCGAAGGATGCGGGCTTGTTTGATGTGGCGATCGAACTGGCTACGCGCAGCCCGACCGATCCGCGCACGCTGACCCGCGCTGCCCGTGATTACGCCGAAAAGCAGCCAGCATTCGCGCTCTCAGCCGGCTTGGCCGCGTTGCGCTGGATCTCTCTTGGACACGGCTATGAGATCACCGGCGCGGATGTGCTCGATGCTTATTCGGCAGTCACGCAGACGGCAGTGAATGCAGGTGTTCCAGTCCCGCAGATCAACGAGCAGATCCGGGACATGATCGCCAGCACCCAGCCCGGCAATTCGTTGATGACGACCATCCTTGCCCGTCATCTGGCGAACTAAACTGGACCAGCTTTTCGCAGCAACCCGCATCGGTTCGCACAACTCCGAAACTCCCTCATGGTGTCGGCGGCAGTCCATCCGGACAATTTCACTGCATGTGAGTTTGACCGAGAGGACCGCCACCAATGCATCAAATCAACCATCTACCACCGGAGCGGATGACGCCGGAACAGCGTCGCCACGAGATCGCGTCGTTGCTGGCCAACGGCCTGGCACGCTTGCGTATCACCGACGCAGAAGAGTCCGCAGATATGGCCGGAGCGAGCGGGTTTGAGCTTGGCTTCTCTGGCAACCAGCGCGTTCATACAGACCCCGTCAACAAGACAACTACGGAGTCGAAATGAGCACGCAAATACCATCGTTTTCCACGCCGCCATCGGTGGCGGCGCAGATCGCCAGGTTGCCCGAGATGCCGATGGCAGAGATCCGGGCACTCTGGCAGAAACTGGTCGGTGGCGACACGCCCACCCACAACCGCCAGTTCCTCGAACGCCGGATTGCCTACCGGCTGCAGGAGCTGGAGTTCCGCAAGGTCGACGCCAACCTGCTGGATCGCAACCAGCGCCGCATCGAATCTCTGGTCGAAACCGGCAAGGTGAAAAAACGCGACCGCGATTACCGCCCGGCCGCAGGCACGGTGCTGGTCCGCGAATACAAAGGCATCGAGTACCGCGTGATCGCGACCGCCGACGGCCAGTATGACTTCCAGGGGCGCATGTACCCGAGCCTCTCGATGATCGCCCGCGAAATCACCGGCATGCGTTGGTCGGGTCCGCTGTTCTTCGGCCTCAAGCCGCCATCCAACACTAAGACCAAGCCATCCACCAAGAAAAGAGGTGGACGATGAGCGAAGTCTTGAAGCGCCGCATGCGCTGCGCGGTCTATACGCGCAAATCCACTGATGAAGGGCTGGACCAGGAATACAACTCGATCGACGCCCAGCGCGACGCCGGTCACGCCTACATCGCCAGCCAGCGCGCCGAAGGCTGGATACCGGTCGCCGACGATTACGACGATCCCGCCTTTTCCGGCGGCAACATGGAACGACCGGCGCTCCAGCGAATGATGGCGGACATTGAAGCCGGCAAAATCGACGTGGTCGTCATCTACAAGATCGACCGCCTGACACGTAGCCTCGCGGACTTCTCCAAGATGGTCGAAGTGTTCGAGCGCTACGGTGTGTCGTTCGTGTCGGTCACCCAGCAGTTCAACACGACGACCTCCATGGGCAGGCTGATGCTGAACATCCTGCTGTCTTTCGCCCAATTCGAGCGCGAGGTCACCGGCGAGCGCATCCGCGACAAGATCGCAGCCAGCAAGCGCAAGGGCATGTGGATGGGCGGCGTACCGCCGCTGGGCTATGACGTCAAGAACCGGCGGTTGGTGCCCAACGAGCGCGAAGCCAAACTGATCCGGCACATCTTCCAGCGATTCGTCGAACTCGGCTCCAGTACTGCCTTGGTCAAGGAGCTGAAGCTGGATGGCGTAACGTCGAAGGTGTGGACCACTCAAGACGGCAAGACCCGGGATGGCAGACCGATCGACAAGGGCCACATCTACAAGCTCCTCAGCAACCGAACCTACCTTGGTGAGTTGCGGCACAAGGACCAGTGGTACCAGGCCGAACACCCGCCCATCATCAGCCGCGAATTGTGGGACAGCGTCCACGCGATCCTGGAGACGAATGGCCGAGTGCGGGGCAACACGACGCGGGCAAAGGTTCCCTATCTGCTCAAGGGGATTGTGGTCGGCAACGACGGGCGCGCACTGTCGCCGTGGCACACCACCAAGAAGAATGGCCGGCGCTACCGTTACTACGTGCCCCAGCGCGACGCCAAGGAACACGCGGGCGCCTCGGGGTTGCCGCGATTGCCGGCCGCGGAACTCGAATCGGCGGTGCTTGACCAACTGCGCGCGATCCTGCGTGCCCCGAATCTGCTCGGCGACATGCTGCCGCAAGCGATCAAGCTCGATCCAACCTTGGACGAGGCGAAGATCACCGTGGCCATGACCCGGCTCGACGCGATTTGGGATCAACTGTTCCCGGCGGAGCAGACACGGATCGTGAAATTGCTGGTCGAGAAGGTGGTCGTGTCGCCCAATGACCTCGAGGTGCGGCTGCGCGCCAACGGCATCGAACGGCTGGTGCTGGAGCTGCGTCCCGAGCCCGTCGAGCAACAAGCGGAGGCGCTGGTATGAGCGACATCCGCATCCAGAAGACCGGCGAGCCGGACATCCTGCAGACCAGCGACGGCAGGCTGACCCTGTCCGTGCCGATCCAGATCAAGCGCCGCAGTGGCCGCAAGTTGGTCACTCTCCCGAACGGTGAGACTGCACCGGTCAGACCGTGGGACGTTGCACCGACCTCCATTCAATTGGCGCTGGCCAGGGGGCACCGCTGGCTGGCGATGCTGGAATCGGGGGAAGCGAAGTCTTTGAAGGAGATCGCCACACGGGAAGGCATCGACAACAGCTACGTCAGCCGGATGGTGAATCTGACCACGCTAGCCCCCGATATCGTGGCGGCCATCCTGGACGACGCATTGCCGAACCACGTCACGCTGTTCGATCTGGCGGTCGATCCGCCAGCGCTGTGGGATGAGCAGCGGGAGAGAGTCGGGCTTTGAGGTGGAAACGCCACCTCAGCTCAACATGCCCTTGAGATCCTTGAGCATCAGGAACAGATGGTACGGATCAGTCGGGCTGGGCTCGAATTCCCACGATTCGTACCACTGTCGCGCTGCGTCGTCTTTGGCATGCACCAACAGGCAGCGAATGCCGGCGATGTCGGCAGCCTGTGCCGTGCGCAGCAGGGCGTCCTTGAGCAAGGCCTGGCCCAGTCCTTTGCGCTGATGTTCCTTGTCCACCGCGAGCCGGGCCAGGATCATGACCGGCACTGGGTGGCGCGCCAGCCCCTTCATCACTCTCGACGGCGCGGCTTCCGGATCGACGCTACCAACGGCCAGGCTGTAGAAGCCGACCACCACGTCACCCTGGCAGCAGACATAGGTCTGCGCGCTGTTGGCCTTCTGGTTGACGAGCGCGTAGCGCTGCAGGAACTGGTTCAGCGCGACCTGGCCGCAGTCGAACGCATCGACCTGATCCGTTGCCGCGAGCTTGCGAACGGGTGAGTAGTCAGCGCTCAACCCAGCGCCCCGGGCTCACGCAGCAACTTCTTCAGGCGCGGCTTGCTTTGCACCGGGCGGTCCAGCGCTTCCTGGAACGCCTGCCACTGTGTGTCGTCCAGTACGAACTGACGACGATCTGCCAGCGTCTGCGCGGCCGCCGTCACGCCCGCGTCGAGCAGGAACTCGCTGACGTTCTTGTGGCAGGCGCGTGCGGCTTCCTGCAGCAGTTGCTTGACTGGCGTACTGGCGCGAACGTCAATGCGTTCGGTCTTGGAAAGATTCGGGGTGCTCATGGTGCCCCTCCGGACTGATCTTGGATGCCCTTATTGTAGGCGTCCGGACATTGTCCTGACAAGGAGTTTCTTGTCTTGGCCACCATCCAAGCACGTACTTCCGCGTTGCCATATGTCGGTAGTCCCCGATAACTACCGACGAAACGCAACCGCAGCGTTTCCTTCGCCACCCGATGCTGCACAAATTCGCCAGGAGCGAATTTGGACGACGAAGTCGGCCCCGCAGGGGCGAACCCCATGGATGGGGTGAGCAATCCAATCGCTTGATTCGTCCGCGCGTAACTCTTTGATCTGTTAGGGGGCCGTGTTGGGGTCTCTGCGGACTTCGGGCCAGTTTCAGGGAGCGAGGTCGGAGCGAGGAATGGCCAGGAGAGAGTGGCCTGACGACGCTGGCGCCCGACATCGTGGCGGCCATCCTGGACGACGCACTGCCGAACCACATCACGTTGTTCGATCTGGCGGTGGACCCGCCGGCGCTGTGGGATGAGCAGCGGGCTGGGATCGGGACGAAATACTCTGCCTGTTGGGAATAAACGCGGCTCGACGCAGCGCCTTGCGGTCGTCTCGGGCGACCCCAGCGTAATCAATCATTCGGTAGGGGCAGTGTGCAATCCGGGGTTTGTTCGCGTAAACCTGTCAGAAGCTCATCCAGTAGTGTGGCGAGCGCCGTGGCCTTTTCGAGCGGAAAATGCGTGGTGGCGGCGAGTTCGGCGGGAATGCAGGCGCAATGCGAGCGCAGCGCATCGCCGGCCTTGGTCAGATAAATCTCGACGATGCGTTCATCATCTTGGCGGCGCTGACGTTGCACCAGTCCTTGCAGCTCGAGCCGCTTGAGCAGCGGGGTCAGCGTGTTGGTATTGAGCAGGGCGCGCGCGCCGATGCGAGACACTGGGCAGGGCGCGTCTTCCCACAGGATCATCAGCACGATGTACTGCGGGTAGGTCAGCCCCAGCGGCTCCAGCAGAGGCTGATAGAGCCGCGTGATCAGGCGCGAGGCGGCGTACAGGCGAAAGCACAACTGAAGATCGAGGCGCAGGTGATCCTCGGGGTTGGCATCGCCCGGAGGCGCTGATAATGACCGTCTGCTCATCTCAGGCCGCCCCGAGAGCCTTGGCAAGGAGCTGATCGATCTTGTCGGGACGCGTGGTGGGGGCGAAGCGGCGCAGCGGCTGACCGTCCCGGCCGATCAGGAACTTGGTGAAATTCCACTTGATCTGGCGACCGACGAGGCCAGGGAGTTGCATGCTCAGCCACTTGAACAGCGGATGCGCATTGGGCCCTTTGACATCGACCTTTTCAAACATCGGGAAGCTCACGCCGTAATTGACAAGGCAACTGCCTTCAATGGTATCGGCGTCGCCGGGCTCCTGATTGCCGAACTGGTTGCAGGGAAAACCCAGCACCACGAAACCCTGGCCGGCATATTTTCGATACAGGGACTCCAGCCCCGCGTACTGGGGCGTAAAACCGCATTTGCTGGCGGTGTTGACGACCAGCACCACCTGTCCGGCGTAGCGGGAAAGCTCGACCGGCTCGCCGCGCAGGGAACGGGCCTGGAAATGATGAAATTCGCTCATGGGACTCTCCTGGGAAGGCTCAGCGCAGTTCCAGCGCGACGTCGACGTTGCCGCGTATGGCATTGGAATAAGGACAGACGGCATGCGCCTGCTCCACCAGCGCCTGTGCCTGTTCCCGCGGCAGGCCGGGCAGGGTCACCACCAGTTTGACCGCCAGCGCGAAACCGCCCTGGTCATTGGGCCCGATGCCCACCGTGGCGTCGACGCGGGTTCCCTCCAGGGTGATCTTCTGCTGCCGGGCGACATGGATCAGCGCGTTCTCGAAGCAGGCGGCATAGCCGCCGGCGAACAGCTGCTCGGGGTTGGTGCCCGCGCCGCCACTGCCTCCCAGACTTTTGGGCAGGCTCAATTGCAGATCCAGCGCGCCATCGTCGGTGGTCACGTGGCCGCTGCGGCCGCCGATGGCCGAGGCATGGGCTTCATAGAGGATGTTCATTGAGGGTGCTCCTGATGAGGGTGTCTTGCTAAATAATATCGCGCGCGATACAATCGCACAAGACACCTGCGCTTCATTCTGATCCGCGATTGAGTCGCTGTGTGGCGGTTTGGATTGGCAACGGGTCTGAACGCGAGTCTTTTGATAGAAAAGGAGAACGGTCATGCAATATCGTCAATTGGGTCAATCCGGACTGTTGGTATCCGAGTTGTGCTTCGGCACGATGCCGTTTGGCGCCAAGGGCTATTGGGAAGTGGTCGGCGGCCTGGATCAGGCGGCGGCGCAGCGCCTGGTGGATATCGCCATCGACGGCGGCATCAATTTTTTTGACACGGCCGATGTCTATTCCCACGGTCAGTCGGAGGAGATTCTCGGCAAAACCTTGCAGGGCAAGCGTGATCAGGTGGTGCTGGCCACCAAGGTGCGTGGTCGCATGAGTGCCAACATCAACGACGTGGGTCTGAGCCGACACCACATCATTCAAAGCTGCGAGAACAGTCTGAAGCGTCTGGGCACCGACTACATCGATCTCTACATTGTCCACAGCTTCGATTTCATGACGCCGCTGGAGGAAACCCTCTCGGCGCTCGATGACCTGGTGCGTCAGGGCAA
>CAKZXL010000500.1 GCA_937883885.1 uncultured Aquincola sp.
AGCCCTTGAACCGGCTGAACTCGATGTCCAGCGCCAGTGTGCGCAAGCGCTCCGGCGACCACCCGGCCGCATGCAGCGCCGCCACGATGCTGCCGCCCGACACGCCCACCAGGCGCGGCAGCTCCACCTTCATCTGGTGCAGCGCCGTGAGCACACCCACATGCGCAGGCAGCCGCGTGCCGCCACCGGCCAGCACCGGCACCAGCCGCAGGGGCGGACTCTCGGGTTCTCGCTTCATGCCTGGAATTTGCCTGCACCACGGCGCGGTGATCGCGTGATAAGCAGGCGGGCCACGCACCAGAAGCGCGCATGGCGCGCCTCAAGTTCAGGCGGGGTGGGTCTGATCCCGGCCGGCGCCCGTCATCGCCTGTCGCTACAGGCTGCCTCTATTTGCTGCGTTTGCTACATTTTCCGGATTTGGTTAGAGTTCACCCATGAGCACCGATCTGAGCACACCGTTCCTGCTTCGCCGCATCGCGCAGCTCGAGGCTACCGTCGGGCGCCTCAGCGAAGACCTCAGCACTCTTCGCTCAGCGGTCAGCAAGCAAGGGCTGCAACTACCAAGGACACGAGGCGTGAGAACCCTGGGGGCACCCGCCGATGCCCCCACCGCGAATACGCTGCATGATCCTCGGGTCACGGCCGGCTTGGCCGGTGCCACCGCGCGCGGCGAGGCCGCGCGTGTCCAGTGGGTCAAGGACGCCCTCGTCGTACCCGGTGAGCAACTTGCGCGGGCCTGGGGCCTCACCCGTCAGGCTTTGGCGCCGGCCGCGGACCGGGGTGAAATCTTCGCGGTGAAAATCGGCAACCGCCTGTACTACCCGCGGGCATTCCTCGGGATGGATCGCGAGGCCGTGGCAGCCATCTGCCGTGCGCTTGGCAATCTCGGGGCGAGCGAGAAGCTGATGTTCTGGCTTCGTGAGCACGGCGCCCTCGCTGGAAATAGCGTGGCCGCCGCGCTGGAGGCCGGGACTTCCCTGTCCAAGGTGGAGCGCCTGGCCGCAGCATGGGCGCGTGAGCGAGGCGCTGCACGTGGCACTGCGGCTGCCTGATCGCGGTTCATTCGAGGATCTGCTTCGACCGACCAGGATGGACGTCGCGTCGCTCGTGCGACTGAGTCGGCATCCGGCGACCGAGCCTACTGGTCGTCCGGGGTCTACCGGTTTGACGATCCCGACCCTGGCAGCGCCGACGCGTTCGGCACTTGCTACACCGCCAGCACCATCGAGGTCGCTTTTGCGGAGAGCGTCATCCATGAGTGCGGGCGATTCGCCAGAGGCAGCTACGAGGTACCGGCCGCGGAACTGACCGAGCGCTCGGTCGTGCGGTTTGCCTGCGACCGGCGTAAGACGCTGTTGCTGGCTGACCTGACCGGGGCGGCGCTCAAGGCCCTGGGGCTCAACAACGACATCAGTGCATCGGCCGACTACACGGCGAGCCAGACTTGGGCACGTGCGATCCACGGTGCAAGTCCGCGTTGGGATGGAATCCGGTACGTGTCGAGGCAGATGAACAAGGGATTCGCCTACGCCATCTTCGAGCGCAGCGGGCTGCAAAGGCTGCGAGCCGAGAGGCTCAAGCGTTGGCAGGTCGATGACCTCTGCGATCAGTTCAACGTCACCGCGGTTTGATGGCGCCCCGGCCAGGTGGCCAGCACCAGGCCCAGCAGCGCCAGCGCAAACGCACCGGCCTGGGCCGGGCTGAAGCGTTCGCCCAGGAACACGATGCCGACCACC
>CAKZXL010000501.1 GCA_937883885.1 uncultured Aquincola sp.
CACTGGCCGCCGTGGCGCCGGTGCTCACGCCTTACCTCACCGACCTGCTGCTGAAGGTGATGATCCTGTCGATCTTCGCGCTCAGCCTGCAGCTCGTCGTCGGCATCACCGGCCTGGTCAGCCTGGGCCATGCGGCCTTCTATGGCATCGGTGCCTATGTCACGGTGCTGGCCTCGGGCGATGGCGGCGGCTCCATCGCCACGCTGCTGCCGCTGGCCATGGGCGGCGCGGCGGCCTATGCGCTGTTCGTCGGGCTGCTGGGGCTGCGCACCCGCGGCATCTACTTCATCATGGTCACGCTGGCCTTTGCGCAGATGGCCTACTTCGTGTTCCACGACACCGGCATCGGCGGCGGCAGCGACGGCATCTACCTGTACGTGCGGCCGGCGCTGGGCGCCATCGACCTGGAGGACCGGCGCACGCTGTACTTCGTGGTGCTGGCGGCGCTGGCCGGCACCTACGGGCTGCTGGCGCTGATCCGCCGCTCGCGCTTCGGCGCGGCGCTGGCCGGCATCCGCGTCAATGAGCAGCGCATGCGGGCCGCTGGCTTCAACACTTACCTGTACAAGTTGGCGGCCTTCGTCATCGGCGGTGCGCTGGCCGGGCTGGCGGGCTTTCTGGTGGCTTCGCGCGATGGCGTGGTCAACCCCGAGATGCTGGGCTGGCACACCTCGGGCGACGTGCTGCTGATGATCATCCTGGGCGGGCTGGGCAGCCTGCGGGGCGCGGTGATCGGCGCGGTGGCCTTCACGCTGCTGCGCGAAGTGCTGTCCACCCATGGCCTGGTGGGCCCGCTGGCCGACCACTGGCAGCTCACGCTGGGGCTGGCCATCATCGCTTTCGTGGCGCTGCTGCCCAAGGGCCTGATCGGCCTGATGGACCGGCTGTCGCCGCAATCGACCCCGAGAGGTGCTTGATGCAAGCCATGCTGCAGGTGGAAGGGCTGAGCCGCCGCTTCGGCGGGCTGCTGGCCGTGAGCGACGTGGCCCTGGACCTGCACGTGGGTCAGGTGCATGCGGTCATCGGCACCAACGGCGCCGGCAAGTCCACGCTCATCAACATGCTGTCGGGCGAGCTGGGTGCCAGCACCGGCCGCATCCGCTTCGATGGGCAGGACGTCACCGGCTGGTCGCAGCACCGGCGGGCGCGGGCGGGGGTGGGCCGCAGCTACCAGCGCACCACCATCTTTCCGGAGTTCACGGTGCGCGAAAACTGCCGCCTGGCCGCGCAGGCCGCCTTTGCGCGGCCTTGGGCGCTGTGGCAGGCGGCGACAGCCTGCGCGCGCAGCACTGCCGCGGCCCAGGCCGCGCTGGAAGCGGCCGGCCTGGCGCATGAGGCCGATCGCATCGCCGGCACGATGAGCCACGGCGCCAAGCGCCAGCTGGAAGTGGCCATGTGCCTGGCCACCGCGCCGCGTGTGCTGCTGCTGGACGAGCCGCTGGCCGGCATGGGCGCCGAAGAAACCGACCGCATGCTGGCGCTGCTGCAACGCCTGAAGGCCACGCATGCGGTGCTGCTGGTGGAGCACGACATGGACGCGGTGTTCCGCATCGCCGACCGCATCACGGTGATGGTCAACGGCTGCGTGATCGCCAGCGGCGACCCCGAGCACATCCGCCGCGACCCCGAGGTGCAGACGGCCTACCTGGGGGAGCATTGACGTGCTGAAGATCGAAAGCCTGAACACCTACTACGGCGACAGCCACATCCTGCGCGGCGTGGACGTGCAGGTGCCCGCCGCCACCGCCGTGGGCCTGCTGGGCCGCAACGGCATGGGCAAGACCACGCTCATCCGCTCGCTGATGGGCTATGTGAAGCCGGCCTCCGGCCGCGTGCTGGTGGACGGCAAGGACGTGACCGGCTGGGCGCCCGAGAAGATGGCGCGGCTGGGCATCGGCTACGTGCCTGAAGGGCGGGGCATCTTTCCCAACCTCTCGGTGCGAGAGAACCTGGTGATGGCCGAGCGCCCCGGCCTGGACGGCCGCAGGGCCTGGACCTTCGAGCGGGTGATGCACACCTTCCCGCGGCTGGCCGAGCGGCTGGGCCACGGCGGCCAGCAGCTGTCGGGCGGCGAGCAGCAGATGCTGTCCATCGGCCGCGCGCTGATGACCAACCCGCGGCTGATGATCCTGGACGAAGCCACCGAAGGCCTGGCGCCGCTGATCGTGGCCGAGATCTGGCGCGTGATCGGCGAGATCCGCGCCACCGGCATCGCCACGCTGATCGTCGACCGCGACTACCGCAAGGTGCTGGGCCACACCGAGCAGGCGGTGGTGATGCAAAAGGGCCGCATCGAGCTGGCCGGCGGCTCGGCCGCGCTGGCGGCCGACACCAGCCGGCTGGGCGAATTTTTGGGCGTGTGAGCGCGGCGCTTCAGCCGTCCAGCACCACCACCTGATCGGCCACCGGCTGCCACCAGAGCGCCTGCGCATCGGCCACCAGCACCGCCAGGCCGTGCTGGCGCAGCTCGCCCAGCCGCTGCACCAGGCGCTGCGCCAGCGCGGGCGCCAGCGCCTGCGTGGGCTCGTCCAGCAACAGCCAGCGGGGTGAGGCCACCAGGCCTTGCGCCAGCGCCAGCAGCCGGCGCTGCCCGCCGGACAGCGTGCCCGCCCGCTGCTGCCGGCAGGCCTGCAGTTCAGGCCACCACTGGGCGCTGCGCTGCAGCGCCTGCGACAGTGCAGCGGCCGGCAGGTGGCAGCCGGCGGCACGCAGGTTGTCCTGCACGCTCAAGCCCGGCAGCACCGGCGGCTGCGCCGGCACCAGCACCAGGCCACGGCGGCGGCGCTGGTCGGGCGGCAGGCCATCCACCCGTTGCTCGTGCAGCCACAGGCTGCCCTGCTGCAGCGGCTGCAGGCCGGCCAGCGCGGCCAGCAGTTCACCGGTGTCTGGCGTGCGGGTGGCGGTCAGCAGCACCAGCTGGCCGGGTGGCAGCCGCAGGTTCAACGGCGCGCTGCCGCCGGCGCGCAGGTCGCGGGCCTCCATCACAGGGTGGCTCCTGCACCGGCGCAGGCGGCGCGCACGCGGGCATCGGCCAGCACCTGGGCCGTGGGTCCGTGCGCCAGCAGACGGCCTTGCTGCAGCACCAGCACTTCTTCGCAGCAGCGCGCCACCAGGCGCAGGTCGTGTTCGACCAGCAGGGTCTGCGTGCCGGTATCGGCATGCACACGTTCCAGCCAGGCCGCCAACGCCGCGCGCTGGTGGGGCGGCAGGCCGGCGGCCGGTTCGTCCAGCAGCAGCAGCCGGGCACCGCCGGCCAGCGCCCGCGCCCAGGCCACGCGCCGGCGTTCGAAGCGGTCCAGCCTGCCGCAGGGGGCTTCACGCAGCGGCCACAGATCGGCCCCTTGCAGCGCCTGCTGCAGCGCGGCGGCCTTGTCGGCGCGCGACCCCGGCCGTGCATCCAGCGCCACGGCCACGTTGTCGGCCACGCTGCGCTCGGGCACCAGCGCGTCGTGCTGGAAGGCGCGGCGCAGCCCCGCCAGCGCGCGCTGGCGAGGGCTCAAGGGGTGCAGCGGCAGCTGGTCCAGCAGCAGGCGGGTGGCGGGCTGCACCGGCACCAGGCCGCTCAGTGCGTCCAGCAGGCTGCTTTTGCCCGCGCCGTTGGGCCCGATGAGGCCGACCACCGGCGCGCGCAACTCGGCGGTGACTTCGTCCAGCGCCACCAGGCCGCCAAAGCGCACGCCCAGCCGGTGCAGCGAGATCATGGCCGGCCCCGCACCGGCGGGCGCGGGGCGCGCCTGGGCCAACGAAACCGCCAGGCCATGCGTGCCAGCGTTTGCAGTTGCACCACCAGGCCCTGCGGCGCGGTGGCCAGCGCATGCATCAGGGCCAGGCCGAACAGCAGCAGGGCCAGCTGCGCATCCAGCCCCAGACTGGCCAGTGCGCCGGGCACCACCCGGTGCAGCACCCCGGCCAGCAGCGGCCCCGCCGCAGCCTGTGGCCCGGCGATCACCGTGGTGGCCAGCAGCACGATGGATTCGCCGGGCGCGAAGGAGCGGGGGTCCAGCGTGCCCAGCTGCAGCGCCAGCAGGCTGCCGGCCAGCCCGGCGGTGGCCGCGCACCAGGCCAGCGCCTGCAGCCGCCTCAGGTTCACCGGCACTGCACAGGCCAGCGCGGCGGCGGGGCTTTCGCGCATCAGGGCCCAGGCCCGACCGGGTGCGCCACGCACCATCGCCCCTTGCAGCGCCAGGCAGGCCCACAGCAGCAAGGCGGCGCCTCGCAGCAGCGCGGCATCGCCCGCCCACCCCGCGGGCCGCGCCATCGGCACCATGCCGGGGCCGTAGCCGGCCAGGCCGTCGGAGCCGCCGTTGGGAAACTGCAGCGCGTGGATCACCACGCCGAAGGCGCCCGCCAGCATCAGGCTGGCCAGCGCAAAGCCCAGGCCGCGCAGCCGCAGCAGCGGCAGGCCCACCAGCGCGCCGGCCAGCGCGGTGCCCAGCGTGGCAACCCCCAGGCACATGCCCACCGGCCAGCCGGTGCCGTGCCACAGGCGCAGGCACAGCCAGCCGCCCACGCCCATCCACGCCACCTGGGCCAGCTGCACCAGGCCCAGCTGTGCCTGCAGCAAGGCCACGCCGCAGGCTGCCATGGCGTAGATCACGGCCGCCGTCCATACCTGCAGCCAGTAACCGCCCAGCAGCGCCGGCAGCAGGGCGATGGCCAGCGCCGGCCCCAGCAGGCGGCGCACGGTCGGCCCCGCCGCGGGCCACGCGACCGACCATCGGCCAGCCGCCGCATCGGCGGCCGGGGCAACGGGCACCTTCGGCAGGGGCCCTGTCAGGGCCCGGCGGCGTGGCCGCCGCCAGCCGCGCCAGCGCACCGCGGCCAGCGCGCGCGCCACTTCCACCAGCAGCGCCAGTGCAAACGGCACCGCAGCGCGAAACGGGCTGGCCGCGGGCCACTGGGTGGCCCAGGCTTCGGCCACGCCGATGGCCAGGCCCGCCGCCAGCGTGGCCGGCCAGGCGTGCAGCCGGCCCACCACCGCTGCCGCCAGCGCCGGCACCACCAGGAAAGTGAGGGTGCCGGCATCCAGCCGCACCAGGTGGCCCAGCAGCAGGCCGGCGATGCCGCACAGCAGGCCGCTCCAGGCCCAGGCCAGTTGCTCTGCGCGTTGCACCGGCACCCCCAGCAGCCGCGCATGGGCGCGGTGGTCGGCCAGTGCACGCCAGGCCAGCCCCAGGCGGCTGCAGGCCAGCAGCCAGCCGGTGCCGCCGGCCGCCAGCACCGCCACGGCCAGCGCCAGCAACCGGCTGCTCGTGAGCCGCAGGCCCGGCCACTGCAGCACCAGCGCATCGGTGGGCAGCAGCAGCCGGCGCGGCGCGGGTGGCCAGGCCCAGCCCACGGCGCCCAGCAGCGCCAGCGCCAGGCCCAGGGTGCCCAGGGCCTGCAGCACCGGCTCGCGCGCCGCCAGTCGCGGCGCCACGGCATGGCCGTACAGCAGCGCCACGGCGGTGGCGGCGCCCACCGCCACCGCCGCGGCCGGCAGGCCCACCGGTCCGGGCGCGGCCAGCTGCCAGGCCAGCAGCGCCGCCAGCGCCCCCAGGGCACCCTGCGCCAGGTTGAGCACGCCGGTGCTGCGGTACAGCAGCAGCAGCGCCACGCCGGCCAGCGCGTACACCGCGCCCAGGGCCAGGCCCGAGATCCACAGGGCGCCCGCGGGCATGGCCGGCCCCGCTCAGCGCCGGGCGATGCCCTGGCGCCGCTCCGAGGCCTGGATGGGCGCCAGGTAGTCCGACTCGGTGTCGAAGCAGCCGGCCACCGTCTCGTAGCCGCTGCCGGTGTAGCGCAGCATGATGCCGGCGTGGTTGGGCATGTGGCGGTCGCCATCGCCGAAGTACCAGGGCCGGCACAGCAGGTCGCTGCGGTGGTCGCGCACCGCGCGCAGCGCCCGCGTCACGGCCCGGCGGCTGTCCAGGTCGCGTGGGTTCATCTGCAGCAGCGCGGCGGTGAAGATGTCGGCCGCCACGAAGCCCGCCTGCGAGAAGGTGTCGCGCCGCTGGGTGGCCAGCGCGTCGCTGCTGCCCCAGCCTTGCATCACCGCGCGCCAGCGGCGGGCGTCGGGGCCGTCGCCGTCCAGCCGGGTGAGTTCGGCATGCACGTACAGCCGGTTCGCCCAGTAGCGGCCCAGCGCCGCGGGCACCTGGTCGTCGTACAGCGGCGTGGGCGCGATCCAGCGGTAGCGCTCGCCCAGGTCCTGCTCCTGCGCGGCCTGCAGCAGCGGCAGCGCCAGGCCGGCGGGCAGGTTCACCAGCAGCGTGTCGGCGCCGGTGGCGCGCGCCTGCAGCAGCACCGACGTGAAGTCGGCGCTGGCCGCGTCGAACAGCACCGCCTGGCTGCGCAGGCCGCGGCCGGCCAGCCAGCGCTGCACCGCGTCGCAGGTCCAGTGGCCGCCGCCCGGGGTGTTGACGCTGATGCACGCCACCGAACGTGTACCCAGGCTGCGCACCGCCCACTGCACCGCGCCCAGGTTGCTGGGCAGCGGCCCGCCGTTGGTGGAGACGATGTTGCGCGACTCGAAACACTCCTGCACCGCGCAGGCCGCGGCGATGACCACCACGCCCTGCTGCTCGTACAGGCGGGCGTTGACGCGCATTTCCACCAGGCTGCCGTTGCCCACCAGCGCCAGCACCTGGCGGTCCGTCACCAGGCGGGCGGCGGCCTGGGCGGCACGCTCGGCATTCCACTGGTCGTCTTCGATCAGGTACTGCACCGGCCGGCCATGGATGCCGCCATGCTGGTTGACGCAGCGGAAGTACGCGCGCGCCGCACCGGCCGACGAGCTGAAGTCGTCTGGCCCGGTCTTGCCCACGATGGCCCCCACCCGCAGCGGCGCACCCTGCGCGGGCGGGCCGCCGCTGGCGCGGCACGGTGGCGGCGCCGCCATCGCGGCCACCGGCCCCGCGGCCAGGGCAAACAGCAGCACGAACGTGCGGTGGCGGGCGCGGGCGGTAAAGGCCATGGTGATCCCCCAGACACAATTGACATCAATTGGTCAAGCCCTGTCAGCTCGATCAATGTCGCCATTTGCAAATTCATCTTCCTCCATTTGAGGGGGAGTTGCCAGTATTCTTGAGGCGCCCCGCCCCGCGCCGATGAGCACCGACTACACCGCTGCCGAAACGCTCCACGACAGCCTGTCGACCCAGGTGTTTCGGGGCAGCGCGCCCGCCGTGGCCAGCCAGCTGGTGCTGCTCAAGGTGCCGCACCCCGACTCCGCCACGCCCGAGGCGGCCACCCGCCTGCGCGACGAACATGCGCTGATGCTGGGCCTGCAGGGCCCGCACGTGCCGCAGCCGCTGGCGGTGCTGGACGACGGCGGCCAGGCGGTGCAGGTGCTGCAGGACGTGGACGGCCGCCCGCTGTCCGAGCTGATCTGCAGCCCGCAACCCTGTCCGCTGGCGCAGTTCTTCACCGTCGCCGAAAGCCTGGCCGAGGCGCTGGACGACCTGCACCGCCAGAAGGTGATCCACGGCGGCCTGCACCCGGGCCACGTGCTGGTGGGCGACCACGGCCAGGTCTGGCTGCTCGACTTCTCGCGCGCGGTGCGCCTGCAGCGCGACTACCCCGACGACTTGGCCACCGAGCTGCCCGCCTGGCTGCTGCCTTATGCCTCGCCCGAGCAGACGGGCCGCATGAACCGCACCGTGGACAGCCGCAGCGACCTCTACGGCGCGGGCGTGATGCTCTACCAGCTGCTCACCGGCCGGTTGCCCTTCCAGGCGGCCGATGCGCTGGAGTGGGTGCACTGCCACCTGGCGCGCGAGCCCCGCTCGCCCGACGCGGTGGTGCCCGGCGTGCCGCATGCGCTGGCGCAGCTGGTGATGAAGCTGCTGGCCAAGCTGCCCGAGCGCCGCTACCAGACCGCCAACGGCCTGCGCGCCGACCTGGCCCTGTGCCGGCAGGCCTGGGAGCAGGGCCGCATCGACGACACGCTGGTGCTGGGCCGGGCCGATGTGTCCGACCGCTTCGAGCTGCCCGAAGTGCTGGTGGGCCGCGACGACGAGCGCACGGCGCTGCTGTCAGCCTTCCACCGCGTGGCCGCGGGCGGCCCGCGCCAGGTGGTGCTGGTCACCGGCGAGGCGGGCGTGGGCAAGAGCTCGCTGGTGTCCGAGCTGCGCTCGGCCGTGGCGTTGGAGGGCGGCAGCTTCTGCGTGGCCAAGGCCGACCCCTACGTGCGCGGCATTCCGCATGCGGTGTTCGGCATGGCGCTGGGGCCGCTGGTGCAGCGCATGCTCACCGGCAGTGCCGCCGAACTCACGCAGTGGCGCCAGCGGCTGGAACGGGCCCTGGGCGCCGATGCGGCGGCGGTGGCCGAGGTCGTGCCGGCCCTGCGCTGGGTGATGGGCGCGGTGCCCGAACCCCCCGGCCTGCCGGCCGAGCAGGCCGCCCGCCGCCTGCAGGACGCGTTGCAGCGCCTGGTGGGCGTGCTGGCCACGGCCGAGCATCCGCTGGTGCTGTTCTTCGACGACCTGCACTGGCTGGACGTCGGCAGCCTGGGCCTGCTGGCCGCCTTGTGCGACGCGCCCCAGTCGCGCCATGTGCTGGTGGTGGGCGCCAGCCGGCCCATCGGGCCGCAGGGCATTGCGTCGGCGGTGGTGGTGGAGGCTGCCTTTGCCCGCCGCGGCGTGCCGGTGACGGTGCTGCCGCTGCGCTCGCTCGAGCGGGGCGACGTGGTGCGCATCGTGGCCGGTGCGCTGCACCGGCACGACGGGCTGGTGCAGTCGCTGGGCGCACTGGTGCATGCGCGCACCGATGGCAATCCGCAGTTCGTCGGCCAGTTCCTGACGGCGCTGCACCAGGACGGCCTGCTGCAGTTCGACGCCCAGGCCGGGCACTGGCATGGCGAGCTGGCGCGCATCACCCAGCGCGGATTCACCGACAACGTGGTGGACCTGATGCTGGCGCGCCTGCGCCGCCTGCCCGAGGCCAGCCGCCAGGCGCTGGCTTTGGCGGCCTTGCTGGGCAGCCCCTTCCGCCTCAACGTGCTGGCCCGTGTGGCCGGCCTGACCGAAGGCCAGGCCGAGGCCGCGCTGTGGCCCGCGCTGCAGGCCGGCCTGGTGGCCCGCGGCACGCCGCAGTGGCGCTTCCTGCACGACCGCGCGCAGGAAGCCGCGCAGGAGCTGACGCCTGCCGACGCACGGCCGGCGCTGCATGTGCGCATCGCGCGCTCACTGCGCGCCGACGCCGCGGCCGAAGGCCTGGTGGAAGGCGACGACCGGCTCTATGCCATCGTCACGCAGTTCAACCATGGGCTGGCGGCCCTCACCGACGAGGCCGAGCGGCTGTCGGTGGCGGCGCTCAACCTGCAGGCCGGCGCCCGCGCCTATGGCGCCACCGCCTACGTGGCCGCCATCGCCTACCTGCGCGCCGGTCTGGCGCTGCTGCCGGCCGACCCCTGGCCCAGCCAGCCCGCGCTGGCCAGCGCGCTGCTGCGCCTGCTGGCGCGCTGCGAGGCACAGCGCCAGTGCTTCGACGAGGCCGAACGCCTGGCCCGCCGGGTGCTGGCGCAGCGGCGCCCGCCGGCCGAGCGGCTGGACGCGCACCAGGTGCTGATCGAGGTGTGCGTGGCCCGCGGCCACTACCAGCAGGCCGAGCAGGTGGCCATCGCCAGCCTGGCCGAGCTGGGCCTGCCCTTGCCCGCCCAGCCGCAGGCGGCCCAGGTGCGGCAGGCCTGGCAGGCCTTGCAGGCGCGGCTGGGCGACC
This sequence comes from uncultured Aquincola sp., assembly GCA_937883885.1. Next base: position 9,700 of record CAKZXL010000501.1, read on the forward strand.
GGCCCGTGGTCAGCCTGGCCGAGCTGCCGCAGATGATGCAGCCCGAGGCGCTGCTGCTGCTGCGCGGCATCGACGGTGCGCTGCGGCTGCTGGTGTTCCTCGACAAGCAGCTGCTGGCGCTGCTGCTCATCCGCCTGGTGCACCTGCTGCTGGACCATGGCCAGGCCCGCGCCAGTGCGCCGGGGCTGGCCTACTTCGGCTGGGTGCTGGCCGGCCACCTCGGCGAGCCCGCGGCGGGCGAGGCCTTCGGCTACCTTGCGCAGACCATGGCCGAGGCCGCCCACGGCGGCAACGATCTGGGGCGCATCGCCTTCTGGCGCGGGCTCATCGCCATGTGGTGCCGGCCCTGGCAGGAGGTGGTGCGCCGCCTGCAGCAGGCGCTGGACAGCGCCCGCGCCGAGGGCGACCTGGGCACCGCCTGCTTTGCCTGCGGGCACCTGGTGACCACGCTGCTGTTCGCCGGCCGGCCGGTGGACGAGGTGGTGGCGCGGGCCGAAGAGCTGCTGCCCCAGGTGCAGCGCGCCCGCTTCCCCGACCTGGCCGAAGACCTGATCTCGCTGCGCGACGCCGCCTGCCGGCTGCGCGGCGACCCGATCCCCGCCACGCCGCCGGTGCTGGTGCCCGACACCGAGCTGGCGCCGGCCGCCGCCGGCGAACTGCGTGCGGCCTTCGTGGCGCTGCGGCGCCTGATGGTGGACTGCGTGCTGGGCGACCTGCCTTCGGCCCGTCTGCAGGCCCGGCGGGCCGATGCCTCGCGGGCGGCCGTCAAGGGCACGCTGCTGGAGCACCTGCACGTGGTGTACGGCGCGCTGGCCCTGGCCGGCGACCAGGACACCGCCACCCCCGCCGACAGCGCCGCGCTCGACGCGGCAGTGCAGCAGGTCGAGCACTGGGCCCGCCACAACCCCGATGCCTTCGGCCCCTGGCGCAGCCTGCTGCAGGCCGAGCGCCAGCGCCTGGGCGGCGACGCGCTGCAGGCGCTGGCCGGCTTCGAGGCGGCGGCCCGGCAGGCCGCGGCGCTGGGCCTGCCGCATGTGCAGGCCTTGTCGATGGAGCGCGCCGCGCGCGTCGCCGGCCAGCTGCAGCTGCCCACGGCGGCCGAAGCCTGCCGGCAGGCTGCCATCGCCGCCTATGAACGCTGGGGTGCCTGGGCCAAGCTGCGGCGGCTGGATGCCGCGGTGATCGACCGCATCAGCCGCGGGCAGGCCCAGGCCGCCGCGTTGCCGCACCGCCTGCCGCTGCCCGCCGAACCCGAGGCGCGGCCGATGCCGCTGGACACGCTGGCATTGGTCAAGGCCACGCAGGCACTGTCCAGCCGCATCACGCGCGACGAACTGCTGGGCACGCTGATGCGCCTGGTGATCGAGCAGGCCGGTGCGCAGTCGGGTGCGCTGCTGCTGGTGGACGCGCGCGAGCGCCAGTCGCCCCTGCTGCTGGCGGCCACCGCGCAGGTTCGGCTGCACGACATCGACGTGCAGCTGCGGCCCGACGACAGCGCCCGCCAGCGGCTGCCGCACCGCATGCTGGCCTTCGTGCAGCGCAGCCGCGAAACCGTGCTGCTGGGCGACACCCACCCGCCGCACACCTTCGAGCGTGATGCCTACCTGCTGGCGCACCAGCCGGCCTCGGCCCTGTGCCTGCCCATCCAGCACCGCGCCACGCTCACCGGCGTGCTGTACCTGGAGCACCGCAGCGTGCCGCGCCTGTTCACGCGTGAGCGGCTGGGCGTGCTCAACCAGCTGGCGGTGCAGGCCGCCATCTCGCTGGAAAACGCCTGGGTGGTCGAGCAGCTGCGCGGCCTCAATGCCGAGCTGGAGCAGCGCGTGGCCCAGCGCACCGCCGCGCTGCAGACCGCGATGGAAGCGGCCGATGCCGCCAACCGCGCCAAGACGGCCTTTCTGGCCAACATGAGCCATGAGATCCGCACGCCGATGAACGCGGTGCTGGGCATGGCCTACCTGGCGCTGCACAGCGGGCTGAACGAGCGGCAGCGCAACTACGTGCAGAAGATCCAGACCTCGGCCACGCTGCTGCTGTCGCTGGTCGACGACATCCTCGATTTCTCAAAGGTGGAGGCCGGTCGCGTGGAGATCGAACAAACCGTGTTTGCACTGGCCGACGTGCTGGGCCAGGCCCAGGACATCGTCGGCGTGCGTGCGGCGCAAAAGGGCCTGGGGCTGAGCTTTCCGATGGCCGGGCCGGTGCCCACACACCTGGTGGGCGACCCGCTGCGGCTGGGGCAGGTGCTCATCAACCTGTGCAACAACGCCGTCAAGTTCACCGAGCAGGGCGAGGTGAGCTGCAGCATCCAGGCGCTGCCCACCCCCGAGCCGGCCATGGTGCAGCTGCGCTTCAGCGTGCGCGACACCGGCATCGGCATGACGCCCGAGCAGCGCGCGCTGCTGTTCAAGCCCTTCAGCCAGGCCGATGGTTCCACCTCGCGCCGCTATGGCGGCACCGGGCTGGGGCTGGCCATCTCGCAGCGGCTGGTGCAGCTGATGGGCGGGCAGATCGAGGTGGACAGCCAGCCCGGCGTGGGCAGCTGCTTCTGGTTCGAGCTGCGCCTGGGCGTGGCCGAAGCGGTGCCCACCGCCACGGACCACGAGCTGCCGCAGGAGCCTGCATCGCTGCTGGGGCTGCGCGTGCTGCTGGTGGAAGACAACGAGATCAACCAGGAGCTGGCGCTGGAGCTGCTGCGCAATGCCGGCATCGAGCCCACCGTGGCCGCCAACGGCCAGGAAGCGCTGCGCTGCCTGGAACAACACGCCTTCGACGGCGTGCTGATGGATTGCCAGATGCCGGTGATGGATGGCTTCGAGGCCACGCGCCTGCTGCGCGCCGATGCCCGCTGGCGCCGGCTGCCGGTGATCGCGATGACCGCCAGCGCCCGCGCCATCGACCGTGCCGAGGCACTGGCCGCCGGCATGGACGACCACATCGCCAAGCCGATCGACGTGGAGGTGCTCTACAGCACCATCGGCCGCTGGATGAGGCCTGTCAAACCGGCTTGACCTGCCCCCAGGGAGCACCCGCCCTTGGGACGGCCCGGCGGGCGGGCCACGCGCTTTCAGCGCGGGCGCGGGCCGCCCGGCTTGCCGCCGCCGGGCCGGCCACCCGGGCGGCCACCACGGCCGCCTTCGCCGCCAGGGCGCGGGCCACGGGCACCTTCGCCACCAGGCCGCGGACCGCGGCCGGGTGCGCCTTCGCGCCGCGGGCCGCCGCGCTCGCCGCCCGCGCCTTCCGGCCGGGGGCCGCGCTCGTTGCGGCCCGAGCCGAAGTCGCCACGGCCACCAAAGCCTTCGCGGCGGGGCGGCTGGGCCGCGCGTTCGGCGGCTTCCTTGCGGGCCACTTCCAGCAGGCTGTCCAGCGACTCGGGCGCAATGCCCTTGAGCGCGCAGAAGTTGGCCGGCGTCAGTGTGGTGTGCTCGAAGGCCCACAGCAGGTCGGCGCGTTCGCGGCGGCCTTGCTCTTCCTGCTCGCGCCGGTTCTGCTGGTTGGCGCGGCGGCGGGCCAGCTCTTCATTGGCGGCGTTGCGGTGTTCTTCGCTCAGCTCGCCGGCGGGCTGGCCGTCGAGGTCGAAGCGTTCCTTCGACTTGCTCAGCGCGATCAGGTACGAGGTGCTGCCGGTATGCCGGTGCAGGAAGATCGACAGCACCCGCTTGCTGAAGACACCCGGCGCACGCTGCTGGATGTCGGCCTGGATGCGCAGCTTCAGCGGCTTGGGGTGGCGGCCGAACAAGGCCGGAAAGCGCTTGGCCAGCTCGGCCGCACATTGTGCGGGCGACAGCTCGGCAGCCTTGCCGGCCGGCTGGGCCGGTGCGGCTTCAGCGGCTGCCGGCGCAGCATCGGCGGGGGCTTCAGCAGCATCCGCGGATGCTGCTTCGGCGGGTGCCTGGGCGGGCTCGGTGGCCTCGGCGGCTGGCGCGGTCACCGGCGCGTTGGCCGGTGCCTGCGCCTGCTCCGGCGCGGCAGCTTCCGCCGCGGCGGGGGTCTGTGCGGGGCTGTCGGCCGGCGGCACGGGGATGTGGTCAGGGGCTTGAGAGGTCATCGGCAGTGGCGTCGGTCAGATCGGCGCAAGGGCCGGATTGTGCCTGCCGCGCAATCACCGCACGCGCTGGATCTCGAAGCCGCGCTCGGTCATCGTGGCCAGGATGGTGTCCACATGGGCATCGCCGCGCGTCTGCACCACCACCTCGATCTGCGCCCGTTCCACCGGCAACGAGCTGAAGGCGCGGTTGTGCTGCACCTCCTCGATGTTGGCGCCCAGCTCGCTGAGCATCTGGGCCACGGTGGCCAGCGTGCCCGGCACGTCGCGCACGTTGATGCGCAGCCGCACCAGCCGGCCCGACTTGACCATGCCGCGGTGGATGATTTCGGCCAGCAGCAGCGGCTCGATGTTGCCGCCCGACAGCACCAGCCCCACCTTGCGGCCGATGAAGTGCTCGCGGTGCGCCAGCAGCGCAGCCAGGCCCACGGCGCCCGCGCCTTCCACCACCGTCTTCTCGATCTCCAGCAGCATCAGGATGGCCTGCTCGATGGTGTCTTCGCTCACCAGCACCACGTCGTCCACCAGCTGGTGGATCAGGGGCACCGTCAAGGCCCCTGGCGAGCTGACGCCGATGCCATCGGCGATGGTGGTCTGCGCAAAGCCTCGCTGCTCGCCCTTCTTGGCATTGAACACGGCCGGAAAGCGCTCGGTCTGCACGCCCACGATGCGCATGTGCGGCCGCACCGCCCGTGCCGCCACCGCAATGCCGCCGATGAGCCCGCCACCACCGATGGACACCACCAGCGTGTCGATGTCGGGCTGCTGCTGCAGCATCTCCAGCCCCAGCGTGCCCTGGCCGGCGGCAATGGCCAGGTCGTCATACGGGTGCACCACGGTCAACCCGCGGTCCTTGGCCAGCTGCAGGCCATGGGCGCGGGCCTGGTCGAAGGTGTCGCCCTCCAGCACCACGTTGGCCCCGAAGCGGCGGGTGTTGTCCACCTTCACCGCCGGCGCAAAGCGTGGCATCACGATGGTGGCCGGCAGGCCCAGCCGCTGCGCGTGGTAGGCCACGCCTTGGGCATGGTTGCCGGCGCTCACGGCCAGCACGCCGCGGGCCTTCTCGTCGTCGCTCAGCTGGGCCAGCTTGTTCAGCGCGCCGCGTTCCTTGAAGGAGGCGGTGAACTGCAGGTTCTCGAACTTCAGGTACACGTCGCAGCCGGTGATGGCCGACAGCGTGCGTGAAGGAACGCAGGGCGTTTCCAGCACATGGCCACGCAGCCGGTCGGCCGCGGCAAGGATGTCCTGGACGGTGATCGGGGGCGGGGTGAGGGGCTGCATGCCGCAATGATCGCAGGCTTGCGGCATGCAGCTTGCCGACCGCCCGGCACCGGCCGTGCCACTGCAGGGCCGCCGCCAGGAGACGTCATGGAAAGCCGAGCCAAGGTGCTGGGGCACCCCGTGCATCAGATGCTGATCGTGTTCCCGCTGGGGCTGCTGGCCACGTCGGTGATGTTCGACATCGGCTGGCTCATCAGGGACCGCGCCGACCTGGCCATGGTGGCCTGGTGGCTGATCGTGGGGGGCGTGATCGGCGCGTTGGTGGCCACGCCCTTCGGCACCATCGACTGGCTGGCCATCCCGCGAGGAACGCGCGCGCGGCGCGTGGGCGCGCTGCACGGGCTGGGCAACGGGGGGGTGGTGCTGCTGTTCGCGGCCAGTGCCTGGCTGCGGGGTGAGTACGGCGTCGAGCCTTCGGCGCTGGCGTTGGGCCTGTCGTTCGCCGGGGTGGCGCTGTCGCTGGTCACCGCCTGGCTGGGCAGCGAGCTGGTCGACCGGCTGGGGGTGGGCGTGTCGCCCGGGGCGGGGCTGGATGCGCCCAGTTCGCTGCACGGCGAGCTGCCGCCGCGCCGTGCCTGATGCCGCATCAGGCGGCCCGCACTAGGGCGTTCAGAACGCGAAGGGCGAGTCCTCGAAGCGCTCGCGCCACTCCTGCCGCAGTAGGCTGAACAGCTGCTCGGCGTCGATCGGCTTGCTCAGCTTGTGGTCGAAGGCCTGGGCATCGGCCGGGTAGGCCGAGCTGAGGCCGGTGATGCCGATGATCACCCGGCGCATCGCATGTTCATTGACCCG
>CAKZXL010000502.1 GCA_937883885.1 uncultured Aquincola sp.
ACCTGGCCCCAGACGGCCAGATCATCCCTGAAGCGTATCCGCCGATTGAAGAAGTCGTTGATGAAACGAAGCCGGTCTTCCTCGGCCATCTCGGCGGCCTGGATCAGCGCCGGCTGCAGCGCCTCGGCGCCGCTGATCGCCTGCACGCCAAGCCGGTGCGCCGCCGCCACCATGCGGTCGTCGTCCCAGGCCGCCGATGGCAGCATGCCCAGCCCCAGCAGCGCAACCAGCACGGCAGCCAGCAGCCGCCGCAGGCCGAGCGGCAGCGCGGCGCTGCCCGCGGGCGCGCGAAAGTGGGTTGGGGGGTGCACGCCATGGTTTCGTCACCGCGGCGGCGGACTTGAGTGGGAAGGCCGGTCGCGCCACTACCGGGTCGTGGTCGACCGCTCCAGGTCGCGGAAAGCCCCGAACACCCATGAGCGCAGGCCGATGACCACGCTGTAGGGCCGCTTCTCCGCCGACGGCAGCTTCTGGTCCAGCAAATGCTTGCGGGCGAAGTCGTCGGCCGCACGCTGCAGGCGCTCGGCCAGCTCGCGGGCATGGCCGGCACCGAACTCGCCGTGCACCAGGGTCAGCAGTTCGCCCTCGCCGTCGAAGCCCCCGGCGAAAAAGTCCACCATCACACGCTCACGGAAGAACTGCATCACCGGCCCCTGCGGGCGCCACCGCAGCGTCTTGGCCACCTTCAGCTTGTAACGGTTGTTCGGCCGCAGCTCAATCACCCCCAGTCGGTCCAGCTTGACCAATGCGGCCACGGCCTGCGCTTCGGTCAGGCGGTAGCGCGCCAGCACGTCTTCCAGCGACCACAGGCTGAGGCAGCAGATGGCCACCAGCAGCAAGGTGGGCGAAGCGACGACGGCCCTTTCCTGCTGCAGGCTCAACTCGCGCTGCGTGGGGGCCTGCGCCGCCAGCCGGGCTGCCAGCTCCGCGAACTCCAGCTTCAGCGCGCGGCAGATCTCGTCGACCCGGGACAGCGGCATCTCGCCGCCCGGGGCCAGCATGCGCTTGACGCTGGACTCCGACAGGCCCAGCTGCGCCGCCAGCGCGGCATAGCTCAGACCCTGGCTCTTCAACTCGGCCTTGATCAGGGCCACGAGGGATTGTGTGCTGGACATGGCGGGGCGGCGGCGCAGCGCCGGCAGCGGAATCTGAGCCCGGACGAGGCGCAGCGCGGCTGGCAGTAGCGCCAGACGCTACCACCGGATGCGTGCACTGCGCCTGGTCAAGATTGCCCGACGCAGCGCCTGCGACCTCACGCAAGATCGCGGCCACCTTCACCACGGTCCGCCGCCATGAACCCCTCGCTCACCCCCATCCCACGCGACACCAGCGCCTGGCGCCTGCAGGTCTGGGTCTCCTTCGGCCTCAGCCTCACGCTGTGCGCCTCGGGCCTGGCCTGGCTGCCGGGCCAGGAACTGGATCGCGCTTTCATGGTGATGGGCTACGTGTTCTGCCTGTCCACCGCCTTCGCACTGGCCAAGTTCATCCGCGACAACCAGACCCGCAGCGTCGACACGCCGATGTGGCGGATGGTGGTGTGGACGGGCTTTGCGCTGGCCATGGGACTGACGGTCTGGGGCCTGTGGCGCATGCAGATCCAACCGGTGTGGAAAGCCTACCTGGGCGTCTGCTGGCTCTACCTGATCTCCAACGTGTTCACGCTGGCCAAGATGCTGCGCGACGCCCATGAGGCCGACCTGCTCGAAGCCCGCCTGCACGGCAGGCAAGACGCCATGGCCACGCCCGGCGACACCGCTGCCTGACCCCACCCCGGAGCCCGCGATGAAGACCTTGTTTGCCGCTACGGCCCTGGCGCTGGCGCTGTGCCAGCCGGTCCACGCCCAGCTGACGGCGTCCGAGACCAGCGCTGCGTTGTCGGTTGCACCCCTGGTGATGTCGGTCAGCGCCGTCAGTGCCACCGGTGTCGCCCTCAGTGCCGTGCCGGCCAGCCTGCTCTCGGCCGGCACCGCGCTGGTGGTCGTCAGCGTCACGGTGGTCGGCACTGCCACGGTGTGGGTGCTGGAGCGCGCCTCCGACGGCGTGCGCCTCAGCGTGCGGACTGCGGGCCGGCTGTCAGAGGGGCTGATCGTCTCCGCCGGCACCGCGGTGCTCGTGTCCGCCATCGGCGCCGGCACCTTGCTGTCGGCAGCCGGCGAGGTCATCGCCTTCATCCCGAACGAGATCGGCCAGGCGCTGCTCTACAACGAGCGGGTGACGCGATGAAGGGGGCTGCCTGCCTGGCCGCCCTGATGCTGGCCACCGCGGCCGCCCATGCCGGCCGGCCCTGCAAGGACAAACGGACGACGCTCCCGCAGGTAGCGCAGGGCCTGGCCTTGGCACAGGCCACCGCGCGCCGGCTGGACGACAGCGGTGCGCAGGTGCTGCTGCTGGCGCGTGCGGGGCAGGACTTGTCGGCCTACCGGCTGCGCTGGTCGCACCTGGGCTTCGTCTACAAAGACACCTCGCAGCAGCCCGCAGTCTGGCGCGTGATGCACAAGCTCAACGCCTGCGGCACCGACCAGGCCGCGCTGTTCCGCCAGGGGCTGGGCGAGTTCTTCCTCGACCACCCGCACCGCTACGAAGCCGCGTTCGTCGCGCTCAAGCCCGAGCTGCAGCAGGCACTGCTGGCGATGCTGACCGACAACACACAGGCCGCGCGCCTGCACGAGCGCCGCTACAGCATGGTGGCCTACGCTTTCGGCACCACGTACCAGCAAAGCAACCAGTGGGTGCTGGAAACCCTGGCCGCCGCCGCGGCGCCGGGCATCACCAGCCGGCGCAGCGCGCAGGACTGGTTGAAGACCCAGGGCTACCAGCCCACCGACCTGCACCTGTCAGCGCTCACGCGGCTGGGCGGCCGCCTGACACAGGCCAACATCGCCTTCGACGATCATCCGACCGCGCGCCGGATGACCCGTCACATCGAAACGGTGACCGCCGACTCGATGTTCGACTGGCTGGCGCGCACCGGCTACGCCAATCCACCACAGCTTGTGCAGCCATGAGTGCCCACTCTCCCAACCAGTTCGCGCTGCTCTGCCAGCGCCGCTTCGCGCCCTTCTTCTGGACCCAGTTCCTTGGCGCGGCCAACGACAACGTCTTCAAGTTCGCCTTCACGCTGATGGTGACCTACCAGCTGCAGCTGTCGTGGCTGCCGGCCCAGATGGCGGGGCTGGTGATCGGCGCGCTGTTCATCCTGCCCTTCGTGCTGTTCTCGGCCACCAGCGGCCAGCTGGCCGACAAGTACGACAAGGCGCAGCTGATGCGCTGGGTCAAGAGCCTGGAGATCGCCATCATGGCGCTGGCGGCCGTCGGCTTTCATGCCGTGCACGTGCCCACGCTGCTGGCCTGCGTGTGCCTGATGGGCCTGCACTCCACGCTGTTCGGCCCCGTCAAATACGCCTACCTGCCCCAGCAACTGAATGAGCGCGAGCTGACCGGTGGCAACGGCATGGTGGAGATGGGCACCTTCGTGGCCATCCTGCTGGGCCAGCTGGCCGGCGGCGTGCTGGTGGACACGCCGGTCGTCGGACCGCAGCACGTGGCCTGGGCCTGCCTGGGTCTGGCGGTGCTGGGCCGGCTCACGGCCCAGGCCATTCCCGCCAGCCCATCCACCGACCCGGCGTTGAAGATCAACTGGAACCCGGTGACCGAGACCTGGCGCAACCTGAAGCTCGCGCACGGCCAGCTGGCGGTGTTCCGATCGCTGCTGGGCATCTCGTGGATGTGGTTCTTCGGGGCCGTGTTCCTGTCCAACTTCCCCGCCTTCGCCAAGGAAGTGCTCCATGGCGGCCCGCAGGTGGCTTCGCTGCTGCTGGCGGTGTTTTCCGTCGGCATCGGCATCGGCTCGCTGCTGTGCGAGTTGCTGTCCAGGCGCCACGTGGAAATCGGCCTGGTGCCACTGGGCGCCATCGGCATGAGCGTGTTCGCGATCGACCTCTACTTCGCTTCCACCGGCCTGCCGCCGGCCGAAGGACTCAGCGTGGCCGCCTTCCTGGCCCAGCCCGCCCACTGGCGCGTGCTGGCCGATCTGGCGCTGCTGGCGCTGTTCGCGGGCCTGTACAGCGTGCCCATGTACGCCCTCATCCAGCTGCGCGCCGCGCCCACGCACCGGGCCCGCATCATCGCGGCCAACAACATCCTGAACGCGCTGTTCATGATCGCCAGTTCGGTGATCGCGGGCGCGCTGCTGGGCGCGGGCCTCAGCATTCCGCAGGTGTTCCTGGTGGTGGGCATCGCCAACGTGCTGGTGGGCCTCTACATCTTCCTCATCGTGCCGGAGTACCTGCTGCGCTTCGTGGCCTTCGTGCTCTCCCGCATCGCCTACCGCTTCAAGATCACGCATGACGAGCACATCCCGGTCAGCGGCGCGGCCGTGCTGGTGTGCAACCACGTGAGCTTCGTCGATGCGGTGCTGCTGATGGCCGCCAGCCCGCGGCCCATCCGCTTCCTGATGGACCACCAGATCTTCCGCATCCCGGTGCTGGGCTGGTTGTTCCGGCTGGCCAAGGCCATTCCGGTGGCGCCGCAAAAGACCGAGCCCGCCACCTACGAAGCCGCCTTCACCACCGCCCGTGCGGTGCTGCAGGACGGCGAGCTGGTGTGCATCTTCCCCGAAGGCGCGATCACGCGCGACGGCACGCTGCAGCCCTTCAAGGGCGGGGTGATGAAGCTGGTCGACGGCATGCCCGAGGTGCCCGTGATCCCGATGGCGCTGGGCAACTTGTGGGGCAGCTTCTTCTCCCGCGTGGAAGGCGGCAAAGCCATGGTCAAGCCGCTGCGGCGCGGCGTCTTCAGCCCGGTGAGCCTGACCGTGGGCCCCGCGATGGCGGCAGCCGCGTGCACGCCCGACGGGCTGCGTGAACGTGTGGCTGAACTTTTGACCTCTGCAAAGCCAGCGCGTTGAGTTGCTCTTCCGGGTCTCGCGAGCCCTGGGGAGCTTGGGGCTCCATTAAAAAAGCCGCCCGAAGGCGGCTCTGGCAGCGTGGGCGGCCGGGCTGCGCCCGGCGCGCGCTTTACTTGCGCTGCGGCGGCAGGTCGGTGCAGCTGCCGTGGGCCACTTCGGCGGCCATGCCGATGCTTTCGCCCAGCGTCG
>CAKZXL010000503.1 GCA_937883885.1 uncultured Aquincola sp.
AACTCGGCGCTGAAGGCGGCGGCGATGTCCTCGTTTTCCGAGGCCATCAGGCTGCAGGTGGCGTACACCAGGCGGCCGCCTTGCTTGAGCAGGCGGGCCGCGCCCCGCAGGATGGACGCCTGCTGCGTGCGCAGCGCCGCCAGCGTGGCCGGCGACTGGCGCCACTTCAGGTCGGGGTTGCGGCGCAGCGTGCCCAGGCCGGAGCAAGGCGCGTCCACCAGCACCCGGTCGATCTTGCCGGCCAGGCGCTTGATTCGCTCGTCGCGCTCATGGGCGATCTGCGCCGGGTACACGTTCGACAGGCCGCTGCGGGCCAGCCGGGGCTTGAGCGAATCCAGCCGGTGGCCGGACACGTCGAACGCATACAGGCGGCCGGTGTTGCGCATGGCCGCACCCAGCGCCAGCGTCTTGCCGCCGGCGCCGGCGCAGAAATCGACCACCATCTCGCCGCGCTTGGCGTCGGTGATCAGTGCCAGCAGCTGGCTGCCTTCGTCCTGCACTTCCACGCCGCCGCCGGTGAACACGTCCAGCTTGTTCAGCGCCGGCTTGCCTTCGATGCGCAGGCCCCAGGGCGAATACGGGGTGTCGGTGGCTTCGATGCCGGCGTCGGCCAGGATCTGCTTCACCTCGGGTCGCTTGGCCTTGAGCGTGTTCACCCGCAGGTCCAGCGGCGCGGGCTGGTTCAGGCTCTCGGCCAGGGTCAGGAACTCGTCGGCGCCCAGCGACTGCTCCAGCGGCTGCGAGATCCAGTCGGGCGTGCTGTGGCGCAGCTTGCGCGGCAGGCTGCTGCGGTCCACCTTCTGCACGTCGGCCAGCCAGGCCTGCTCGTGCGGGTTGAGCGCGCCGCGCAGAAAACCCTCGTTGCCCTGCCAGGCCAGCAGCACCAGCCGGCGCTCCAGCGGACCGCTGCCGCTTTGCGCCAGGTGCTGGAACAGCAGGCGCTGGCGCACCACGGCGTACACCGTCTCGGCCAGGGTGTGGCGCTCACGCGGGCCGAGCGTGCGGTGGCGGCGAAAAAACGACGACACGACCGCGTCGGCCGGGATTTCAAACTTCAGGACGTCACCGAGCAGCTCGGTCGTCATTTCCACGAGGGCATTAGGATGCATCCCCCGGATTATCCGCGCCGCACCCGTTTTGGCGGGCCAGGCTGCCGCCCTGCCCTTGCTGCGCCCCTTTCGCACCCGCCCGCGCCTGCTGATCTGCCTGCTCATTGCCGTGGCGGCGGGCTTTTTGTGCGACGTCGTTGGCGGCGGCCGGCTGAGCTGGACCACGCAGGTGCTGATCGGCTGGAACACCGGCGTGTGGCTGTACCTGGCCAGCACCGGCTTGATGATGCGCCGCGCCTCGCACGAGCGCATGCGCGACATCGCCGCCGCCCATGCCGAAAGCGCCTTTGCCGTGGTGGCCACTGCGGTGGTGGCGGTGGTGGTGACGCTGGCCGCCATCGCGCTGGAACTGGCGGGTGCGCCCAAGGGCGAAGCCTCGGCCGCGCCACGGGTGGCGCTGACGCTGTCCACGCTGTTCGGCTCGTGGCTGTTGCTGGCCACGCTGTTTGCGCTGGCTTATGCCAGCCTCTTCTACCGCGACCGCAGCCGGCCGGGTCGTGGCCTGGGCTTTCCGGGTGAGCCGGAAGAAGGCGAAGACGAAGACCCGCCTCACTACGGCGACTTCCTCTATTTCTCGTTCACCATCGCCGCCACCTCGCAGACCTCGGACGTGACGGTGAGCGACCGCCAGATCCGCCGCTGGGTGCTGGGCCAAGGCGTGCTGGCCTTCATGTTCAACACGGTGCTGCTGGCCCTGGCCATCAACACCGCGGCGGGGCTGTTCTAGGCCCGGCCTTCCACCACCGCCCGCACCGCCTGCGGGTACAGCCGGTGCTCTTCCACCAGCACGCGCGCGGCCAGGCTGTGTTCATCGTCGCCCGGCAGGATGGGCACGGCGGCCTGGGCCACCATCGGGCCGTGGTCCAGCTGGGCCGTTACGTAGTGCACCGTGCAGCCGGCCTCGGTGCAGCCGGCCTCGATGGCGCGGCGGTGGGTGTGCAGCCCCGGAAAGGCCGGCAGCAGCGAGGGGTGGATGTTGAGCATGCGCCCCTCGTAGCGCTGCACGAAGGCCGCGCCCAGGATGCGCATGAAACCGGCCAGCACCAGCAGGTCGGGCGCAAAGCCGTCGATGGCGGCGGCCAGCGCGGCGTCGAACTCGTCACGGCTGGCAAAGGCCTTGTGGTCGACCGCCGCGGTGGCGATGCCGTGGACCTGCGCAAAGGCCAGGCCCGCGGCCTCGGGCCGGTTGCTGATCACCGCCACCACCTGGGCCGGCCAGCCCTCGGCCGCGCAGGCCTGCACGATGGCCTCCATGTTGGAGCCGCGGCCGGAAATGAGGATGACGATGCGTTTCATGAGGCGCGGCAGTGTAACGACGAGGGTTTGAGGCAGGCTCCTAGAATCGCCCTCCCCCGCCGTCAGCCCTCACCATGACCGAACGCGTTCTCACCGGCATCACCACCACCGGCACGCCCCACCTGGGCAACTACGTGGGCGCCATCCGCCCGGCCATCGCGGCCAGCCGCGAGCCCGGCGTGGAGAGCTTCTTCTTCCTGGCCGACTACCACGCGCTGATCAAGTGCGACGACCCGGCCCGCATCGAGCGCAGCCGGCTGGAGATCGCCGCCACCTGGCTGGCGGCCGGGCTGGACACCGAGCGCGTCACCTTCTACCGCCAGAGCGACATCCCCGAGACGCCCGAGCTGACCTGGCTGCTGACCTGCGTGTGCGCCAAGGGCCTGATGAACCGCGCCCATGCCTACAAGGCGGCCACCGACGCCAATGCCGCGGCGGGGGAAGACGCGGATGCGGGCGTGACCATGGGCCTGTTCAGCTACCCGATCCTGATGGCGGCCGACATCCTGCTGTTCAACGCGCACCGGGTGCCGGTGGGCCGCGACCAGGTGCAGCACATCGAGATGGCGCGCGACATGGGCCAGCGCTTCAACCACCTGTTCGGCCAGGGGCGTGAGCTGTTCGTGCTGCCGCGCGCCGAGATCGAGGAAGAAGTGGCCACGCTGCCCGGCCTGGACGGCCGCAAGATGTCCAAGAGCTACGACAACACGATTCCGCTGTTCGAAGGCGGCGCCAAGGGGCTGAAGGAAGCGGTCGCGCGCATCCTCACCGACTCGCGCCTGCCCGGCGAGCCGAAAGACCCGGAGGGTGCCGCGCTGGTGACGGTGCACGATGCCTTTGCCACGCCCGAGCAACGCAGCGCCTTCCATGCCGACCTGCGCGCCGGCCTGGGCTGGGGCGAGGCCAAGCAGCGCCTGGTGAACCTGCTGGAAGGCCAGATCGCGCCGATGCGCGAGCGCTATGTCGAGCTGATGGCCCACCCCGAGCGCATCGAAGAAGTGCTGCAGCACGGCGCCGCCAAGGCCCGCCGCGTGGCCACGCCCTTCCTGGCCGAGCTGCGCGCCGCCGTCGGCCTGCGGCCGATGCTGGCGGTGCCGCGTGCGGCGCCGGTGGCCGCTGCCGGCGCCGACAAGGCCGCGCTGCCGCTGTTCAAGCAATACCGCGAGGCCGATGGCCGCTTCTTCTTCAAGCTGGTGGACACGCACGGCCACACGCTGCTGCAAAGCCTGGGACTGCCCGACGGGCGCGAGGCCGGCGGCTGGGTCAAGCGCCTGAAGACCGAGGCCGCCAATGCGCTGGCCGAGGCGCCGATCGACTGGGCCGCCAGCGGCGAGCGTGCCACCGCCGAAGCGGCCCTGGCCGCGCTGTCTGCTGCGCAGGACTGAACCCGCATCCATGGCCGGCATCCACATCCTCGACATCGAAGCCGCCATCAACTGGTGGCGCGAGAAGTCGCCTTCGCCCGACGGCATCACCGCCTGCCCGGAAGTGCTGGCCCTGGCCGAGGTGTACGCCCTGATGGTGTACTACCACGAGACCGAGTGCGACGAGGCCACCATGCCCGCCAAGGCGCGCGAAGCCTGGCTGGGCTGGTACGCCCACACGCCTGATGCACCCTGCATCGCCATCTGCTCCACCGCACAGGGCGATGCGGTGTGCAAGGGCTGTGGCCGCACCGAAGGCGAAGTGCAGCACTGGCCGCAGATGTCGCCGGCGGAAAAGCGCATCGTCTGGCGCCGCATCACCCGCGAGGGCACGGCCTGGCGCTTCAACAAGTACGCGGAGCGCGCCCGGCAGGCCAGCGGCGTCGACCATCCGCCACCGGATTCCCTTGCCGACCGCTGAGCCCACGGGCAAGGACCCCGCGCCGCCGGGCCGCCCCAAAGCGCGGGGCGCCCCCTCGGGGGGCAGCGAGCACAGCGAGCTTGGGGGCTCCAACCAGGCGCCGAAGCGCCTGGCCGACAACGCGCGCGCCATCGCGCGGCTGGCCGCACCGCTGCTGCTGGGCCAATTGGCGGTGCTGGCCTTCGGCACCATCGACACCATGCTGGTGGCCCGCTTTGCCGCGGCCGACCTGGCCGCGCTGGCGGTGGGCGGCGCGGCCTACATCACCGTGTTCATCGGGCTGATGGGCGTGGTGCTGGCGCTGGGCCCCATCGTCGGCCAGCTCTACGGCGCGCGCCAGCTGGAACAGGCCGGGGCCCAGCTGCACCAGGCGGTGTGGCTGGCGCTGGGCCTGTCGGTGGTGGGCAGCACCGTGCTGGCGTTTCCGCAGCCCTTTTTGTGGCTATCGCGCGCCGAGCCCGAGGTGGCCGACAAGGTGCACAGCTACACGCTGGCGCTGGCGGTCTCATTGCCCGCGGCGCTGCTGTTCACCGCCTACCGCGGCTTCAACACCGCGGTGTCGCGGCCCAAGGCCGTCACCGTGCTGCAGATCGGCGGGCTGGCGCTGAAGGTGCCGCTGTCGTTCGCGCTGGTATACGGCGCGGGCCCGCTGTCGCCGATGGGCGTGGCCGGCTGCGGCATGGCCACCGCCATCGTGATGTGGGCGCAGCTGATCGCCGCCTTC
This sequence comes from uncultured Aquincola sp., assembly GCA_937883885.1. The sequence continues at coordinate 4,975 of CAKZXL010000503.1, forward strand.
GTGCTGCTGCGGCGCGACCCGTTCTACCGGCCCTTCCGCATCCTGGGCCGCGGCCTGCTGCCGCCCAGCCGGCCGGCGCTGGTCGCGCAGCTGAAGCTGGGCATTCCGATGGGCCTGTCCATCGGCATCGAGGTGACGGGCTTCACCTTCATGGCGTTTTTCATCTCGCGCATCTCACCCACCGCGGTGGCCGGCCACCAGATCGCGGCCAACCTGGTGGCGCTGATGTACATGCTGCCGCTGGCGCTGGCCAATGCCACCAGCACGCTGGTGGCGCAGGCCATCGGCGCGGGCGCGATGCGGCAGGCGCGCCGGCTGGGCTGGCAGGGCCTGGGCATCGGCATCGGGCTGGCAGTGGCCATCGGGCTGCTGGTGTTTGCGGGCCGCCACGGGCTGGTGCGGCTGTATGCCAGCGACCCGGTGATCATCGCCGCGGCGCTGCCGCTGCTGAGCTGGGTGGCGGTGTTCCACCTCGGCGATGCGGCGCAGTGCCTGGCCTCGTTCATCCTGCGGGCCTACCGCATCGCCACCGTGCCGCTGGTGATCTATGCCAGCGCCATCTGGGGCGTGGGCCTGGGCGGCGGCTACTGGCTGGCCTTCGGCCAGCCGGCCTGGGCGCCCGAGGCACTGCACGGCGCCCGGGGCTTCTGGGCCGCTGCCACGGTGGGGCTGGTCACGGCGGCGGCCGGGCTATGCCTGCTGCTGGGCTGGGTGCAGCGGCAGCGGCTGGGCACCACATGAAGCCCGCACCACCAGCTCGGCGGGCGGCAGCGGCGCAATGCCGTCCAGCGGCCGGCCCTGCAACTGGGCCAGCAGCATCTCCACCGCCTTGCGGCCGTGGCCGATGGGGTCGGAGCGCACGCTGGTGAGCGGCGGGCAGGCAAAGGGCGCAAGCGGGATGTCGTCGTAGCCCACCAAGGCCACGTCGTCCGGCACCCGACGCCCCGCCTCGCGCAGGGCCTGGAGCACGCCGAAGGCGATGGTGTCGTTGCCCGCAAACAGCGCAGTGAACGGTGCCCCGGCGGCCAGCAGGCGCTGCGCGGCCCGGTAGCCGCTGTCGGCGCTGAGGTCGGCATGCACGCACAGCCGCTCGTCCACCGCCAGGCCGCGCGCCTGCAAGGCCGCACGCCAGCCCCGCTCACGCTGGTTCACGTGGTGGAACTCCGGCGGTGCGTAATTGACGAAGGCGACTTGTCGGTGGCCGAGCGCCAGCAGGTGTTCCACCGCCCTCTGGGCCGAACGGCTGGTGTCGTCACCCATCGTCGGAAAGTGCCGCCCCTGATCCGGCAACTCGCCGCCGAAGACCACCAATGGAATGCCGCTGTCGTGCAGGTGCTCCAGGTGCGCCATCTCGCTCAGGCGCAGATGGGCGACGATCAGCCCGTCGATGCGGCGTCCACGCACCAGTTGCACGAAGGCGCCGGCCTCGCGGCCCTCGTCTTCGGTGGACTCGATCAGCAGCTTCAGGCCATGCCGGCGGCATTCTTCGTTGACGCTGGCAATCAGCTGCGCCAGGAACGCATCGACGTACAGGTGCTCGCCCTTGGGCAGCACCAGGCCGATGGTGCCGGTGCGCCCACCGGCCAAGGACCGCGCGGCCGCATGCGGCTCGTAGCCCAGCTCGCGGGCCGCCGCCAGCACCCGCTCGCGCGTGCCTTCGGCAATGCCCTGGTCGGTGACGCCGTTCAACACGAAGGACACCGTGGTGCGTGACACACCCGCGCGCCGCGCCACTTCGGCGCTGGTGGGCGAGGCTCGCTTGTTCATTCTCGATCTCTCATGGTTAACCCGCTCTTCCAAAGCGCTTCGAACCGCCTAGCATCTTGGCTAACGCGAGTTAGACGGCAATTCGTGCAGCTGTGCCCCGGCGCGATGCGGATTCGCGCCATTTTTCGCTCGAAATCTAACGCGTGTCAGCTTACCTCGGAGAAAGCTCTTGACCACCACAGCCGACCGCCACACCGCCGCTGCGCCGCCCCAGCGCCGCCCCCACAGCCTGGGCGTGGCGCGCCGGGCTGAGACCCTGACCGCCTGGGCGCTGGTGCTGCCGGCCTTCATCGGCTTCGTGCTGTTCTATGCACTGCCCACGCTGCGGGCGGTGCAGATCAGCTTCACCGACTGGACGCTGCTGCGTGAACCGCAGTTCGTCGGGCTGGACAACTACGCCGCGATGCTGGAAGACGGCAAGTTCTGGAACGGCATGAAGCTGGCCGGCTGGTATGTGCTGCTCAACATTCCGCTGCAGACGGTGCTGGGCCTGGCGCTGGCGGTGGCGATGGACCGGCTGACGCGCTCGCTCTTCGTCAAGTCGGTGGTGCTGCTGCCTTACCTGCTGTCCAACGTGCTGGTGGCGCTGGTGTGGCTGTGGATGCTGGACCCGATGCTGGGCCTGGTGAATGCGGCGATCGAAGGTCTGGGCCTGGAGCGACAGCCCTTCTTTGGCGGCGAAGACCAGGCCATGCTCACCATCGCGGCCGTCAACGTGTGGCGCCACATGGGGCTGGTGGCCATGCTGTTCCTGGCCGGGCTGCAGAACATCCCGCGCTCGCTGTATGAAGCGGCCTCACTCGAAGGCGCGAGCGAGTGGCACATGTTCCGCCGCATCACGCTGCCGCTGCTGCGCCCGGTGATGGTGTTTGTGCTGGTCACCAGCGTCACCGGCTCGTTCCAGATCTTCGACACCATCGCGGTGACCACCAACGGCGGCCCGCTGGACTCGACGCGCGTGATCGTGCACTACATCGTGCAGAACGCCTTCGGCTTCTACAAGATGGGCTACGCCTCGGCGATGTCGATGGCGCTGGCCGCCGTGATGGTGCTCTACACCATCGTGCAGATGCGCGTGCTGCGCGCCAACGAGAGCGACCTGGCCTGATGCGCCGCCCCGCTCGCCACCCCCTGCCCTGCGACTGCGGAGCCCGGCCATGACCTCCAGTGCACTCTCTCTGCCGCCCGCGCGGCACCGTCGGCCCACGCTGGGCCGCATCGCCGCCTGGGCGGCGTTGCTGGCGATGCTGTCGCTGACGCTGCTGCCGCTGTGGATGGTGATCAAGACCGCGCTGATGCAGCCGGCCGACTGTTCACCGAGTCGTCGGCCTTGCTGCCGCAGTCGCCGACGCTGCTGAACTTCGAGCGGGTGCTCGGCCTCATCAGCAAGGAAGACAGCCTGGCCGCCGGCGGCTCCGGCGCCGAGATCAACTTCGCCCGCGCGATGCTGAACTCGATCATCTTCACCGGCACCATCGTCTTGGTGCAGGTGAGCTGCGCAGCCATGGCCGCCTATGCCTTTGCGCGCCTGCGCTTTCCGGGCCGCAGCACGCTGTTCGCGCTGTTCGTCGCCTCGATGATGGTGCCCGGCGTCGTCACCTTCATCCCCAACTTCATCCTGATGAAGGAGCTGGGCTGGCTGAACACCATGGCCGCCATGGTGGCGCCGTTCTGCCTGATGCAGGGCTTCTCGGTGTTCTTCCTGCGGCAGTTCTTCCTGTCGGTGCCGCGCGACCTGGAAGAGGCGGCGCTGCTGGACGGTGCCAGCCACTTCTACGTGTTCTGGCGCATCGTGGTGCCGCTGTCCACCACGCCCATCGCCACCATCGCGATGCTCACCGGCATCAACATGTGGAACGAGTTCTTCTGGCCCTTCCTCGTGGCCAAGGATGAGCTGCAGCACACCCTGCCGGTGGCGCTGCAGGCCTTCAAGTCGCAGACGCCGCAAGGCCAGCCCGACTGGAGCGGCCTGATGGCCGCGGCCACCATCGCCGTGCTGCCCGCCGTGCTGTTGTTGATCGCCTTCGGGCGCCGCGTCGTCGAGTCCGTGCAGTTCAGCGGCGGCAAATGACGCACCGACCGCCCTGGCGGCGGCCACCCCTCTCCCCCGCCGTACCCGCCCTTTCCAACGACCAGGAGACTCATCCATGCCCGCCCTTCGTCCGCTTGCCGCCGCCCTGGCCATCGCCTGCACCACCGCCCAGGCCGTGGAGGTGAAGTACGTGCTCTGGGACTCGAACCAGCTGCCCGCCTACAGCCAGTGCGCCGCCGACTTCACCAAGAAGAACCCCGGCATCACGGTGAAGATCAGCCAGTCCGGCTGGGGTGACTACTGGACCTCGTTGTCCACCGGCTTCGTCTCGGGCACGGCGCCCGACGTCTTCACCAACCACCTGGCCAAGTACCCCGAGCTGGCCAGGAACGGCCAGGTGCTGGACCTGGCGCCCTTCATCGCCCGCGACAAGCTGGACACCAGCCTCTACGCCAAGGGCCTGGTGCAGATCTGGGGCCGCGACGGCAAGCAGTACGGTCTGCCCAAGGACTGGGACACGGTGGCCTTCATCGTCAACATGGCCCATGCCAAGAAGGCCGGCGTCACGCTGGCCGAGCTGCAGGAGATGACCTGGAACCCGAAGGACGGCGGCAGCTTCGAGCAGGTGGCGCGCAAGCTCACGCTGGACAGCAAGGGCCGCAATGCCAACGACCCCGCCTTCGACAAAAAGAGCGTGGCGGTGTACGGCTACCAGACCCCGGCCGGCGGCAACATGGGCGGGCAGACCACCTTCAGCTTCTTCGCGGTGCCCAACGGCTTCAAGTACCAGGACCAGCCCTGGGCCGGCAAGTACTACTACGACGACCCCAAGCTGGCTGAAGCGCTGGACTGGATGGCCAGCCTGCACACCAAGGGCATCTCGGCGCCTTACCAGAACACGAAGAGTCTGGGCACCGACGCGATGTTCGTCGCCGGCAAGGTGGCGATGGTGCCGCAGGGCTCGTGGATGATGACCTACTTCGCGGCCAACGCGAAGTTCGAGAACGCCTGGGTGCCGCTGCCCAAGGGACCGAACGGCCAGCGCGCCTCGATGCTGAACGGCCTGGCCGACTCCATCTGGTCCGGCTCCAAGGTCAAGGAAGAAGCCTGGAAGTGGGTGCGCTACCTCGGCTCGCCCGACTGCCAGAACGTGGTGGCGGCCACCGGCGTGGTGTTCCCGGCCATCAACGGCATGGGCGAGAAGGCCGTCGCGGCGCAAAAGGCCCGCGGCATCGACGCCAGCGCCTTCCTCACCGTGTCCAAGGAAAACACCTTCCTGATGCCGATTGCCGACCACGGCGCGCAGGTGGACGAAATCATCGCCCCGGCGCTGGAAGCCGTGCTGCTGGGCAAGCCCGCGGGGCCGACGCTGAAGGCGGCCAGCGACAAGGCCAACCGCCTCTTCAAGTAAGCCGGCAGGAACCCCCCATGGCCAACATCGAACTTCGCGCGGTACACAAGAGCTACGGCGCGGTGCCGGTGATCCGCAACGTCGACCTGGAAGTGCGGGAAGGCGAGTTCTGCGTGTTCGTCGGCCCCTCGGGCTGCGGCAAGTCCACGCTGCTGCGCATGATCGCGGGGCTGGAAGACATCAGCGGCGGCGAGCTGCTGATCGGCGGCCAGCGCATGAACGACGTGCGCCCGGCACGCCGCGGCGTGGCCATGGTTTTCCAGAGCTATGCGCTGTTTCCGCACCTGTCGGTCTACGACAACCTGGCCTTCGGCATGAAGCTGGCCAAGGTGGACGAGGCCACGGTGCGCCGCAAGGTGGACGAAGCGGCGCGGGTGCTGCACCTGTCGCACCTGCTGGACCGCAAGCCCAAGGCCTTGAGCGGCGGCCAGCGCCAGCGCGTGGCCATCGGCCGCGCCATCGTGCGTGAGCCGGGGGTGTTCCTGTTCGACGAACCGCTGTCCAACCTGGACGCCGCGCTGCGGGTGCAGACGCGCTTCGAGATCGCCAAGATCCACCGCGACTTCGGCCGCGCCAGCACCGTCTACGTGACCCATGACCAGGTGGAAGCGATGACGCTGGCCGACCGCATCCTGCTGCTCAACGCGGGCGAAGCGGTGCTCAAGGAAGGCAGCGTGGCCCAGTGCGGCAGCCCGCTGGAGCTCTACCACCGGCCGCGCAACCGCTTCGTGGCCGGCTTCATCGGCTCGCCGCAGATGAACTTCCTGCCTGGCACGCTGGTGGCGGCCGAAGCCGGCCAGGCCACCGTGCGGCTGGACAGCGGCGAAACCCTGCTGGCCTGCGTGGATGCGCGGCGGCTGGCGGCCGGCGCCCGCGTCACCGTGGGTGTGCGCCCCGAGCACACCGAGCCCGGCACCGCCACGCAGCACATCGCACGGCCGCTGCAGTGGCAGGAGCGCCTGGGCGAAAGCACCTACCTGTACCTGGACAGTGGCCAGCCCGAGCAGCCGCTGGTCGTCAAGGCGCCAGGCCATGTGTATGCGGCCGCCGGCCAGCGCATCGCCCTCTCATTGCCGGCCCCGGCCCTGCACCTGTTCGACGACCAGGGCCTGGCCCTGGAACGCAGCGTCCCCGTGGCCGACCTGCTGCTGCCCCAGGCCGCCTGACCCACCCCGCCTCACAATGCCTGCCGACACCCGATTCGCCGCGCTGCATGGCCGGCACAGCTCCCTCATCATCGAACTGCCGCCCGGTGAAGCGCCGCTGTGGCGCTACTGGGGGCCGCGCCTGCCCGAAGGCAGCAGCCCCGGCTGGCCGCTGCGCCAGACGCGCCCGCTGCCCAGCTTCATGCTGGACACCGACCAGCCGCTGACCGTGATGCCCGGCTTCGGCGTCGGCTGGTTCGGCCAGAGCGCCCTGCTGGCCCACAGTGCAGGCCAGGCCTTTGCCCAAACCTTCACCCGCTGCGAGCTGCACTGGCAGCAGCCGGGCCATGCCTGCGTGCTGGTGCTGCACGACGATGTGGCCAGGCTGCGGGTGGACCTGTCGCTGTCGCTCGACCCTGCCAGCGATGTGCTGGTGCTGCGCACCGTGCTCACCAACACGGGCGACGCGCCGCTGGACCTGCAGTGGCTGGCCGCGGCCACGCTGCCGCTGCCGGGCCGCTGCGAGCGCGTGCATTCGTATGCCGGCCAGCATGTGCACGAGTTCATGCCGCAGGTCGACGCGCTGGGCCGCAGCCTGTGGCGGCGCGAGAACCGCCGCGGCCGCACCTCGCACGACTGTTTTCCGGGCGCGGTGGTGGCCACGCCCGGCGCCACCCCGCAGGCCGGGCTGGTGTACGGCGCGCACCTGGCCTGGTCGGGCAACCATCAGCAAACCATCGAGTGGCTGCACGACGGCCAGTACCAGTGGCAGCTGGGCGAATGGCTGGCGCCGGGCGAAGTGCAGCTGGCACCCGGCCAGGCCATCACCACGCCCGAGGTGGTGGCCAGCTGCTCCAGCGCCGGCTTCGACGGGCTGGCCGCCAACTTCCACGCCGAGCTGCGCAGCCGCCTGCGCTGGCCCGGCGGTGCCATGGCCGCGCGGCCGGTGCACCTGAACACCTGGGAAGGCTTTTACTTCGACGTGCACCCCGGGCCGGTGATGGCGCTGGCCGATGCCGCGGCCGAAGTAGGCGTCGAGCGCTTCGTGTTGGACGACGGCTGGTTCCACGGTCGCCACCACGACCGCGCGGCGCTGGGTGACTGGTGGCCCGACGAGACCAAGTTCCCCGACGGCCTGGGCGGGCTGATCGCGCATGTGCAGGCGCTGGGCATGCAGTTCGGCCTGTGGGTGGAGCCCGAGATGGTCAACCCCGACAGCGAGCTGTACCGGGCCCACCCCGAGTGGGCACTGCAGCTCGCGGGCCGGCCGCTGATCACCGCGCGCAACCAGCTGGTGCTGGACATCTCGCGGCCCGAGGTGGCCGACTACCTGTTCGGCAAGATCGACGCGCTGCTGCGGGCCCACCCCATCGCCTACCTCAAGTGGGACCACAACCGCGACCTGACCACCGCCGGCCTGGCCGACGGCCGTGCCGGCTACCGCGCGCAGGTGCTGGCCTTTTATGCGCTGGTCGATCGGCTGCGCCGGGCGCACCCGCAGGTGGAAATCGAAAGCTGTTCGGGCGGTGGTGGCCGCATCGACTTCGCGGTGCTGCGCCACACCCACCGCGTGTGGACCAGCGACTGCATCGACGCGCTGTCGCGCATCGAGATCCAGCAGGGCTTCCTGCAGTTTTTCCCGCCCGAGATCATGGGCGCGCACATTGGCACCGCGCCGGCCCACACCACCGGCCGCACGCAGGCCATGGACTTCCGTGCCGCGGTGGCCCTGCCCGGCCACCTGGGCATCGAGTTCGACCTGCGGCAGCTGGACGCCAACGCCCGCAGCGCGCTGCGCGGCTGGATCGACCTCTACAAACAACTGCGCGAGCGGCTGCACCAGGGCCGCGTGTGGCGCGGCAGCCTGCCCGATGGCCTGGTGTGGCAGGCCCACGGCGACGACGCCGGCACGGACCTGCTGCTGCTGGTGTACCGCACCCAGCCCACCCAGCACCGCTACACACCGGTGCTGCCGCTGCCCATGCTGCAGCCCGGGAGCCGCTACCGGGTGCAGCAGCTGGCCCCCGCCGGCACCGTGAGGCCCAGGGGTGCACACCACACGGCGCCCTTCTTCGACGCGCTGAACGACGAGGGTGGGGTGCTGCTGGATGGCGCCTGGCTGCAGCAAGCCGGCCTGCCGCTGCCCCGCGCCCAGGCCGAGACGGCTTTCATCGTGCAGCTGCGGCGTCAAGGGGCGGCAGCATGAGCGCCGCACCCGAAGCGAGCACCGTGACCGCGTTCGACGTCGCGCAGCACTCGCACCGGCGCTTCAATCCGCTCACCGGCCAATGGGTGCTGGTGTCGCCCCACCGTGCGCTGCGCCCCTGGCAGGGCCGCCAGGAAGCGGTGGACGATGCGCCACTGCCCGCGCACGACCCCGGCTGCTACCTGTGCGCGGGCAACGTCCGTGTCAACGGCCAGGCCAATCCGCCCTACACCGGCACCTTCGTCTTCACCAACGACCATGCGGCGCTGATGCCGGCGGTGCCGCAGGCCCCACCGGGCAGTGACGAGGGACTGTTCCGGCTGCAGCCCGCGCGCGGCACCAGCCGGGTGATCTGTTTTTCCCCCGACCACGGGCGCACCCTGCCAGAGCTGTCGCAGCCCGCGGTGGAGGCCGTGGTGGACACCTGGTGCAGCCAGACCGAAGAACTGGGCCGCGACCACCGCTGGGTGCAGGTGTTCGAGAACAAGGGCGCGTTGATGGGCTGCTCTCAGCCGCACCCGCACGGCCAGGTGTGGGCCACCGGCCACCTGCCCAACGAGGCGGAGGCCGAAGACCGGCACCAGCGCAGCCACTTCTCGGCACACGGCCGACCCCTGCTGCTGGACGTGGCCGAGGCCGAGGCCGCCGACGGCAGGCGCGTGGTGCTGGCCACCACCCACTGGCTGGCCATCGTGCCCTTCTGGGCCACCTGGCCCTTCGAGACGCTGCTGCTGCCGCGCTTTGCGGTGCAGCGCCTGCCGCAGCTGGACCGCGAACAGCGTGCCGACCTGGCGCTGGCCGTGCGCCGGCTCACGGCCCGCTACGACAACCTCTTCCGCTGCTCGTTCCCCTACTCGATGGGCTGGCACGGTGCGCCCTTCGACGACGCCGACCCGACGCCGTGGCAACTGCATGCGCATTTCTATCCGCCGCTGCTGCGGTCGGCCACCGTGCGCAAGTTCATGGTCGGCTACGAAATGCTCGCCGAAGCCCAGCGCGACCTGACACCGGAGCAAGCCGCCGAGCGGCTGCGCCAGCTTCCTGACCTGCATTACCGGCAACAGCCATGAACCAGACTTTCGCCCTTGCACCCGCCCACGCCGGATCGGCGGCCACCGATGCCGTGGCGCTGCAAAGCCGCGTGCGCACCGCCTTCCACACCCGCTTCGGCGGCCTGCCCACCTGGGTGGCCCGGGCGCCTGGGCGCGTCAACCTGATCGGGGAACACACCGACTACAACGACGGCTTCGTGCTGCCCTGCGCCATCGACGTGCAGACGCTGGTGGCCGCGCGTGCCGGCCAGGACGGCTGGCTCCATGTGGTGGCGGCCGACCATGACGAGGCCCTCGACCGCTTCCGCGTCGACGAGCCGGTGCCCGCACAACCCGACAAGCCCTGGACCCAGTATGTGCGAGGCGTGGTGCAGGCCATGCGGGCGCGCGGCTTGGTACTGCGTGGCGGTGAGCTGGCCATCGCCGGCAACGTACCCCAGGGCGCCGGGCTGTCTTCCTCGGCCTCGCTCGAAGTGGCGCTGGGACGCGCCTTGTCGGCCATGGCCGGGTTGGAAGCAGTGCTGCCGGCGACGGAGCTGGCGCTGATCGGTCAGGCCGCCGAGAACGACTTCGTGGGTTGCGCCTGCGGCATCATGGACCAGCTGATCGCCGCCCGCGGTCAGGCCGGCCATGCGCTGCTGATCGACTGCCGCTCGCTCGAAGCGCGGCCGGTGCCGCTGCCTGCCGACCTGGCCGTGATGATCCTGCACTCCCGCGTGGCCCGCGGACTGGTCGACAGCGCCTACAACGAGCGTCGGCAACAGTGTCAGCAGGCGGCGCGGCATTTCGGCGTCGGCGCACTGCGCGACCTGGACATGGCGACCTTGCACGCGGGGGCCGGCACGCTCGACCCCGTGGCATGGCGGCGCGCGCGCCATGTGGTCAGCGAAAACAGCCGTACCCAGGAGGCGGCACAAGCCCTGGCAGCCGGCGACCTGCGCCGTCTGGGCCTGCTGATGGCCGCATCGCACGACTCGATGCGCACGGACTTCGAGATCACCGTGCCGGCGGTGGACGCCCTGGTGGCCACGGTGCAGCAGGCCATTGGCGACGAGGGCGGCGCCCGCATGACAGGCGGTGGCTTCGGCGGCTGCGTGGTCGCGCTGCTGCCCCAGTCCGCGGTGGCGCGCGTGGCGGCTGCGGTGCAGGCGCAGTACCGCGCCCCGGGCGGCGAGCACGCCACCATCTGGGTCTGCCAGGCGGCAGAAGGCGTGGGCCTGACCTGAGCCGCCGGCTCAAGCCGCCGGCATCTCGATCACGAAGCAGCTGCCGCCGCCCTCGCGGGCTTCGCAGCGCACGCTGCCCTGGTGGCGCTCGGCGATCTGGCGCACCAGGCTCAGGCCCAGGCCCACGCCGCCGGCATGCTCGGCATGGCCGGGCAGGCGGAAGAAGGGCTCGAAGATGCGCTCGCGCATGTCGGGCGGCACGCCGGGGCCGCGGTCGCACACCCGCATCTCCACCCGGCCGGGGCGGCCGCGTTGCAGCACCAGTTCCACCTCGTCGCCGCCGTAGCGGCGGGCGTTTTCCAGCAGGTTGCGCATCGCGCGGCGCAGCAGGCGCTCGTCGCCCAGCACCGTCAGCGAGCCGTCGGGGGCGCTCAGGTCGGCCTGCAGGCGGGCGGTTTCTTCGGCGCCCAAGGCCAGCAGCTCGACCGGCTCACGCTCGGGGCTGGCCGATTGCGATTCGAGGCGGCTGGCCATCAGCACCTCTTCCACCAGCGCATCCAGCTCGCCGATGTTGGTGTGGATCTCGCGGCGCAGCTGTTCACGCCGCTGGGCCTGGCAGCCGTTGTCGTCGTCCAGCATCGAGACGGCCATCTTCAGCCGCGCCAGCGGCGAGCGCAGCTCATGGCTGGCATTGGCCAGCAGGCTCTGGTTGGCGCGCACCAGCGCTTCCACCCGCTCGGCAGCGCGGTTGAAGCTGGCGGCCACGGCGGCCACCTCATCGCGGCCGCCTTCGTCCACCCGGTGGTGCAGCGCGCCGCTGCCGAAGCGTTCCACGCCCTGCTTGAGCGCCTCCAGCCGGCGCGTGAGCCGGCGCACCACCGGGAAGGCGCCGATGGCGATGGCCGCGAACAGCAGCGCCAGCACCGCCACCATGCCCACGCCGCGGCCCCAGCCGGGCGGCGCGAACGGGAACCACGGCGGCAGCGGGAAATCTTCTTCCAGCCCCAGGCCGCGGAAGCGCAAGGCTTCCAGCTGCAGCCGGCCGGGGTGCAGGCCATCAGGCCGCGGGCCTTCCACGCGCAGGCCTTCACCGCCATGCGGCAGGCGCAGCAGCACCGGCCGCATCACCCACAGGGTGCGGCCATCGGCAAAGCGGATCGGAAAGATGCGCGGCGGGGGCGATTCGCCGGCGGTCATGCGCCGCTCGAAGGTGACGGTGGCCACGATGCGGCGGCCGCGTGCGTCGTCCAGGGCCAGCGGCATGCGCAGCCGCTGCGACCAGTCGAGCACGGCTTCGGACTGTTCTTCGCGCGGGGCTTCCGCGCTGGGCAGGCTGCGCTGGATGAGGTCGGCCCAGGCCGCCACGCGTTCGGCGGCCAGCGCATCGGCGCGGCCGCGTTCGCGTTCCATGTGGCGCTGCACCAGCCAGCCCGAGCCCAGCGCAAACAGCGCCAGCACGGCCACCACCGTGAGCCACACCCGCAGGTAAAGCGATTTCATGCCCGGCCCCCGCCAGCACGCCGGCGGGCCGCCGGCGGGCGGCCGTGGCACATCAGGATTCGCCGTCCTGCTTGCGCGCGAAGAGATAGCCCACGCCGCGCACGGTGAGCACGCGCTTGGGGTTCTTCGGATCGTCTTCGATCAGCGCGCGGATGCGCGAGATGTGCACGTCGATGGAGCGGTCGAAGGCTTCCAGCGGATGGCCCTTGAGCGCGTCCATGATCTGGTCGCGCGACAGCACCCGGCCGGGGCTTTGCGCCAGCACCACCAGCAGGTCGAACTGGTGGCTGGTGAGGTCGCAGGGCTGGCCGCCCAGGTAGGCCTGGCGGGCACCGAGGTCGATCTCGAGCCGGCCGAAGCGCAGCACCTCGTCGGCCGCGGGCTCGGGCGAGGCGCGGCGCAGCAGCGCCTTGATGCGGGCCAGCAGCTCACGCGGCTCGAAGGGCTTGGGCAGGTAGTCGTCGGCGCCGATTTCCAGGCCGACGATGCGGTCCATCGGCTCGCCGCGGGCGGTGAGCATCAGCAGCGGCAGGCGGCGGGTGCGGGCGTCGGCGCGCAGCTCGCGCGTCAGGTCCAGGCCGTCGCCGTCGGGCAGCATCAGGTCGAGCACCAGGGCGTCGTACTGACCCAGGCGCAGGCGGTCGCGGCCGGCGGCCAGCGAGCCTGCGATGTCGATCTCATAGCCGGCGTTGCGCAGGTAGTCGCCCACCATCGTCGTCAGCCGGGCATCGTCGTCGATGAGGAGCAAGCGTTGCGCAGTCATGGCCGGATGGTAGGGGTGTCCGGGCGATCGTGCAGCCACGGCAGTGGGGGCAGCCGCCAAGGCGGCGGGTTCGGCGGCACGGCCGCCGCGCTGGAACATGCTGGAGACTCGCATGATCGATCAGCCCGCCGGTGCTCGTTCGCCACGGGGCGCGCCGCGGTGCATCGGGCCGCGGCGCTCTTCGGGCGCGCGGGCCATGCGCTCGGCCAGCTGCTGGCGCTGCTCGGGCGTCAGCACCTGTGCCACCTGCACCATCACCTGCATCATCCGGCGCGAAGCCTGGTCGTGCTGGGCCATCATCTGCTGGCGCAGCGTCTCGGCCGCGGCAGCGTCGACCACGGGCGCGGTGAAGATCTTGCCGGCCTGTTCATGCAGGCCGCGCGCGGCTTCCTGCTGGCTGCGCAGGTCGGCGGCGGCGGCTTCGGTGATCTGGCGGATCTGCGCACGCTGCTCGGGCGTGGCCTTGACCTCGTCGAGCATGCGCTGCATGCCGGGGCCTTGCAGCGGCATGCCGGCAAAGCCCGGCTCGCCACGCATCGGGTGGCCGGCGTGCGGCGGCGGGGGTGCATCCTCAGCGCGCGCGGCCGAGGGCAGCAGGGCAGCGCCGGAGGCGGCCAGCAGCAGGCTGGCGGCCATCCAGCGGAATGGGTGTGCGATGGAAGCGCGGTTCTTCAAGCGGCTCTCCCTTGTTTTTCGAAGGAGCCGAGAGCTTGGCCGCAGGCGGTAAAGCGGCGCCCGCGCAGGCGGTGAAGAAGTGTGAAGGAGCGCGTGCGCGCTTCACGCCGCCGGCTCGACGCGCAGCAGCGTGCGCCGCAGCTCGAAATCGGCATTGCTGCTGCGCAGCTCCAGCCGCAGCAGCACGCCGCTCTTGCGGTCGACCACCATCACGCCGTCGATGCGGGCGGTGTGGCGGCGGTAGGGCACGTCGCCGTACAGCTCGATCACGGCCGCATCGAAGGGGCGGCCAAAGCCCGTCTGCACGCCGGTGGCGATGACCTGGCCGCGAAGGCGGCCCTGCTCGCCATTGGTGTTGCGCAGCTCGCCGCCAAGCACGTCGCCGAGCGCCATGTCGGGGCGCAGCAGTCGTGTCCAGTACACCAGCGTGCCACCCACCGTCAGCGGCTGGATGTTGCCGGCGCTGTCCTGCTGCCAGCGCACCGGCCGATCGACGTCGGGCAGGTCGGCGCGGAACTCCAGGTGGTCGCGCCGCAGGCTCTGCAGCCGCAGGCCCAGCTCGCGCGCCGCCGCACGGCCCTGCCGTTCCTCGTACACCAGGCGTTCACCCACCTTCAAAGGAATGGCGGCCAGCTGCTCGGCGCTCAAGGTGTCGGACTGCGGCGGGCAGGCCCGCTGGGCGATGACCGATTGAACGGCGTCGTAGCGGCCGCGCAGGCGGGCCAGTTCGGCCGCATCGGGGCCATCGGGCCGCATGGCCAGCATGGCGGGCCAGAACACGGTGGCGCCCACACCCAGCGCAATGACGTTGTTGCCCACGCGCTCGTCCACCGCATAGGCCACGTCGGCGGCGCGGCGCTGCACCTTGTCGGCCTCGGCATACAACGCCTCGCAAGGCAGATGGCCGTAGGCGGCAGGGTCGGCAGGCAGCGGTTTGACGTCGGCTGAGCGGGTGGCGCAGCCCGTGAGCATCGACATCAGGCAGGCGCCGGCCACGGCAAGGCGAAAGGCGGGCATCGGCCCATTGTGCCCCCGTCGCACGGGCGGGCCCCGCTGCGGTGAGAATGGGTCAGCCATGCTCCCGCCACCGCCCGCCCACCGCAGCACCACGCTCACCCTGCTGGAAGGGGAACGACGGCTTCTTGCACAGGTGGTGTCGGGCATGCCGCTGCCGCAGGTGCTGGCGCTGCTGCTGGGCGAACTGCAGGCCGGCTCGCCCGGCTTGAAGGCCGGCGTGCTGCTGCAGGGGCTGCAAGGGCTCTGCATCGGCGCGGCCGATGGCCTGCCGCCGGCCCTGGCCAGCGCGCTGCAGGCGGCGCTGCGGCCCACCCTGCCGGTGGACTGGCCGGCCTTGGACGAGGTGGCAGGCCAGCTGGGCCTGCGGCCGGTATGGCGCCAGACCATGCAGGCCGCCGATGGCCGGGCCCTGGGCGTGCTGCTGGGCTACGTGGACGCGCCCGGCGACGCCACGCAGCAGCAGCTCGATGCGCTGGCGCTGGTGACGCAGACCGCGGCACTGCTGATCGAGCGCGATGAAGCCAACCAGCGGCTGCGCCAGGCCGAGGCGCGCCACCGGCAGATCCTGGACAGCGCCACCGACTACGCCATCATCGCGCTGGACACGCAGGGCCGCGTGACGCGCTGGAACGAAGGGGCGCACCGCATCCTCGGCTGGCGCGAAGACGAGATGCTGGGGCAGACGTTGCACCGCTGCTTCACCCCGGAAGACCGGGCGGCCGGCCGCATCGAACAGGAGATGGCGGCCGCCATGGCCGGCCAGTCTTCGCCCGAAGAAGGCTGGCGCCTGCGGGCCGATGGCAGCCGCCTGTGGGCCTCGGGCGAGATGACGGTGCTGCGCGGCGAGGCCGGCCAGGTGCTGGGCTACGTGAAGGTGCTGCGCAACCGCACCCGGCAGCGCGCCAGCGACCTGCGCCAGGCCTTTTTGCTGCAGCTGAGCGAAAGCCTGCACGAACAATCGGTCGAGGCGCGCCTGAGCGACGAGGTGGCGGCGCAGCTGGGCCTGCTGCTGGGCGCCAACCGCGTGGGCTTCGGCCGCGTGGACGAGGCCATGCGCCTGCACCTTGAACACGACTGGACCGACGGCCGGGTGTCGCACGCGCCCGGCGTGTACACCCTCAGCGACTACGGCCTGGGGCTGGACGGCATGCTGCGCGGCGGCCAGCCGGTGGTGGTGGAAGACGTGGCCCACGATGCCCGCACCGCCGGCACGCTGGCGCGCTACCGCCAGCTGCAGGTGGGCGCGATGGTGCTGGTGCCGCTGCTGGGCCTGCCCGGCGCGCCGACTTCGGCGGCCACTTCGAGCGCCGCCCCGGCGGCGGGCGCCGACGCATCCGTGGGCGCCATCGTCTTCGTCACCAGCGCGCAGGCGCGCCGCTGGTCGACCGACGACCTGCTGCTGCTGCGCGAGGTGGCCGAGCGCCTGCGCCTGGCGGTCGAGCGCGCGCGGGCGCGCGAGGCGTTGCGCACCAGCGAAGAACGGTTGCACGTGGCCCAGCAGGCCGGCAGCATCGGCAGCTTCGAGCTGTTTCCCCAGCGTGGCGAGGTGGCGGTCTCGGCCAGCTTCTGCGCGCTGTGGGGCCTGCCCGTTGCGCCGGTGGTGACGGTGCAGCAACTGGTGGCGCTGGTGCACCCCGACGACGTGGCGCTGCTGGCGGTGGACACCACGCCCACGCCGCAGCGCATGGCCTATGTGGAGTACCGCATCCGCCGCGCCGACGACGGCGCGTTTCGCTGGCTGGCCCGGCGCGGCGAGGTGGTGGCCGACCCGCGGGGCGGACCGCCCCGCTACCTGGGCGTGTGCTACGACATCACCGAGCGGCGCCTGGCCACCGACCAGCTGGCCACCAGCCAGCAGTCGCTGCTGCTGGCCACCGAGGCGGCCGAGATCGGCACGTGGGACCTGGACACCGCCACGCAGGAACTGGTGTGGTCGGACCGCACCCGCACGATGTTCGGTGCCTCGGTGGACACGCCGGTGTCGCTGGACACCTTCGCGCGCGGCCTGCACCCCGACGACGTGGCCGCCACGCTGGCCGCCTTCTCGGCTGCGATGGACCCGGCGATACGCAGCACCTACGACGTCGAGTACCGCACCATCGGCATCGACGACGGCGTGCTGCGCTGGGTGGCGGCCAAGGGCCGCGGCCTGTTCGACGAGAGCGGCCGTTGCGTGCGCGCCATCGGCACCGCCATCGACATCACCGCCCGCAAGCAGGCCGAGGCGCGGCAGGCGCTGCTGCTGTCGCTGGCCGACCGGCTGCGGCCTTCCGGCGAGCCGCAGGCGTTGCTGGGCGACGGCCTGCAGATGCTGCGCCACTTCCTGGGCGTGCACCGGGCCGGGCTGGGCCGGCTGCAGGCCGACCGCATCGTGGTGGAAGCGGAAGAAACCGATGGCCGCCCGGCCGAGCACCGCAGCTTTGCGCTGGACAGCTTCGGCGAGACCGCCATGCAGCACTGGCGCGCCGGCCGCACCACCGTGTGCGAAGACCTCACCGCCGAAGGCCACCAGCCGGTGCTGGAGCGTTTCGGCGTCGACAGCCTGGTAGCGGTGCCGCTGCGCGGTGACGGTGCGCTGCGCGCCATCTTCTACGCGGCCCAGCATGCCCCGCGCCACTGGACCGCCGACGAAGTGGCGCTGATGGAAGACGTGGCCGCCCGCGTGTGGGACGCGGTGGAACGCGCCCGGGCCGAGCAGGCGCTGCGCGAAGAAACGCGCGCGCTGGAAACCCTGAACCGCACCGCCGCGCTGCTGGCCCAGGACTTCGACATCGACACCCTGGTGCAGCGCGTGGTGGATGCCGGCACCGCGCTCACCGGCGCGCGCTACGGCGCCTTTTTCCATGCCACGCGCGACGAGCACAACGAGCGCTTCATGCTTTACGCACTGTCGGGTGCGCAGCGCAGCGACTTCGAACGCTTCGGCATGCCGCGCTCGACCGAGGTATTCGCACCCACCTTCCGAGGCGATGGCGTCATCCGCTCGGCCGACATCACGCAGGACCCGCGCTACGGCCGCAACTGGCCGCATGCCGGCATGCCCGAGCACCACCTGCCTGTGCGCAGCTATCTGGCGGTGCCGGTGATCGCCCGCTCGGGCGACGTGCTGGGCTGTCTGATGTTCGGCCACTCCGAGCCCGATGTGTTCACCGACCGTGCCGAGCGCCTGGCCAGCGGCCTGGCCTCGCAGGCTGCGATCGCCATCGACAACGCGCGCCTCTTCCGCGCCACCCAGCGCGACAACGAAACGCTGGAAGCCCGCGTGGAAGAGCGCACCCGCGAGCGCGACCAGGTGTGGGCCTTGACCGAAGACCTGCTGGCCATCGCCGATGCGCAAGGCCACCTGCAGCGCGTGTCGGCCTCGTGGACGCGGCAGCTCGGCCATGCCCATGCACAGCTGGTGCTGCAGCCGCTGAGCGCGCTGCTGCACCCCGACGACCTGCCCGGGCTGCAGGCCGCGCTGGGCCGCATGCGCGCCAGCGGCCAGCCGGTGCGGCTGGAAAACCGCGTGGCCACGCTGGAAGGCGAATGGCGGGTGATGGCCTGGACGCTGTCGCCCGAGCCCGGCACCGGCCGCTTCGTGGCCACCGGCCGCGACGTGACGGCCGAGCGCCTGCGCCAGGCCCAGCTGGAAGAAGCGCAGGAGGCGCTGCGCCAGTCGCAGAAGATGGAGGCGGTGGGCCAGCTCACCGGTGGCATCGCGCACGACTTCAACAACCTGCTGCAAGGCATCACCGGATCGCTCGACCTGATCAAGCGCCGGCTGCAGCAGGGCCGCAGCACCGACCTCGACCGCTTCATCCAGGGCGCGATGGCTTCGGCCCAGCGCGCCGCCGCGCTGACTCACCGGCTGCTGGCCTTCTCGCGCCGGCAGCCGCTCGACCCGCGGCCGGTGGCGGCCAATCCGCTGGTGGTGTCGATGGAAGACCTGCTGCGCCGCACGCTGGGCGAAGCGGTGACGCTGGAGCTGGCGCTGGCGCCCGACCTGTGGCTGACGCTGTGCGACGCCAACCAGCTGGAAAGCGCCATCCTCAACCTGTGCATCAACGCACGTGACGCGATGCCGGCCGGCGGCCGCCTGACCATCGAGACCGCCAACACCAGCCTGGACGCCAGCTATGCGGTGCGCATCCGCGACATCGCACCCGGCCAGTACGTGTGCATCGGCGTCAGCGACACCGGCACCGGCATGTCGCCCGAGGTGCTGGCCCGCGCGTTCGAGCCCTTCTTCACCACCAAGCCGATCGGTCAGGGCACCGGGCTGGGCCTGTCGATGATCTATGGCTTTGCCCGCCAGTCGGAGGGCTACGTCAAGATCTACAGCGAGCCGGGCCACGGCACCACCGTCAAGCTCTACCTGCCGCGCCACCTGGGCGAAGCCGACGAGGCCGAGGCCCAGCGCGCCGCCACGGTCGACCCCATCGCCGACACCGGCCAGGTGGTGCTGGTGGTGGAAGACGAAGCCGTGGTGCGCGCGCTGGTGGTGGACGTGCTGCAGGAGCTGGGCTACCGCGCGCTGGAAGCGGCCGACGGCGTGGCCGGCCTGGCCGTGCTGCAAGGCCCGCAGGCCATCGACCTGCTGGTCACCGACATCGGCCTGCCCGGCCTCAACGGCCGCCAGATGGCCGACGCCGCCCGCGTGTTCCGCCCCGAGCTGAAGGTGCTGTTCATGACCGGCTACGCCGAAAACGCGGCGGTGGCCAACGGCTTCCTGGAGCCCGGCATGCAGATGATCACCAAGCCGTTTTCGATGGAGGCGATGAGTGTGCGCTTGCGGGAGATGCTGAAGCCGGGCGGGTGATCACGGTCGCGTCGTGGCGGCCGGTGTCGCACGCGGCTTAGGCGGGGCCAACACCAAAGCGAGTGCTGCGGCGACCAGACCGCCACCCAGCAGATGGGCGCCGGTCACGGCCTCATGCAGGAACAGCGCGCCCCACAGCACGCCGAACACCGGCACCAGGAAGGTCACGCTGAGCGAGCGCAGCGGCCCGATGTCGGCGATGAGG
>CAKZXL010000504.1 GCA_937883885.1 uncultured Aquincola sp.
GCTGCTGATGGGCGAAGACCCGCCGCGCTACGGCAATGCGCATCCGTCCATCGTGCCTTACGGCGTGTTCGATGCGGCCGATGGCCCCATCGTCATCACCGTGGGCAACAACGCGCAGTTCCAGCGCTTTTGCACCGAGGTGATCGAACGGCCCGAGCTGGCCGCCGACGAGCGCTTCAAGACCAACCTCGGCCGCTCGGCCCACCGTGCCGAACTGCTGCCGGTGCTGCATGCCGAGCTGGCCCGCCGGCCGCGTGCGCAGATGCTGGCCGCGCTGTCGACCGCCGGCATTCCGTGCGGCGAGGTGCTGGGCCTGCATGAGGCGCTGACCTCACCGCGCGCGGTGGAAGGCGGTCTGGTCACGGTGCAACCGCACCCGGTGGCCGGCAGCACCCATGTGCTGGCGCCGCCGTACCGCATCGATGGCGAACGGTTGCCGGTGCGCCGGCCGCCGCCGCAACTGGGCGCCGATACCGAGGCCGTGCTGCAGGAGTTGCTGGGCGACCAGCGGCCGGGCCGCCGCTGAGATCCGATCCCACCTGGCCAGCCGATCCTGTTGAGACCTTTCTTTCGATGCGTGCCGGCCGCCGTGCGCGGCACGCTGCTTCCTACCTTGCATAGCCAGGAGTTCCGCATGCAACGCATCACCGCCCTTCGCCCCGCCAGTGCCCTTCGCCGCAGCCTCGTCGCCCTCGCGCTGGCCGTGCCCGCACTGGGCGCGATGGCGCAGGCCTACCCCGCGAAGATGATCACCATCGTCGTGCCCTTCCCGCCGGGCGGCCCCACCGACACGGCTTCGCGCATCGTGGGCCAGCGCATGAGCGAACTGCTCAAGCAGCAGGTGATCGTGGAAAACCGCGCCGGTGCTTCGGGCGCCATCGCCGCCGCTGCCGTGGCCAAGGCCGCGCCCGACGGCTACACACTGATGATGCTGGCCACGCCCACGCTGCTGGCGCCGCACCTGTACAAGACGGCCAAGTACGACATCCAGAAGGACTTCACGCCGGTCGGCACCACCTACGACCTGCCCATCGTGATGGTGGTCAATCCGCAGTCGCTGCCCGACGTGACCACGCTGCCGCAGCTGATCGCCAAGGCCAAGGCCACCAACCCGCCGCTCAACTACACCAGTTCGGGCCAGGGCAGCTTTGGCCACCTCACCACCGAATCGCTGAAGATGCTGGGCAAGTTCGAGATGAGCCACGTGCCCTACCGCGGCGGCTCGCCAGCGGTGACCGACGTGATCGGCGGCCAGGTGCCGGTGATGTACGCCGACATGGTCGCTGCGCTGCCGCACATCAAGGCGGGCAAGCTGCGCGCCATCGCCGTGGGTTCGCCGCAGCGCCTGCCTTACCTGCCCGATGTGAAGACGGTGTCGGAGCAGGGCTTCCCGGGCTTCGACGCGGTGTCGTGGGGCGGCCTGCTGGCGCCGGCCGGCACGCCGGCGCCGGTGATCAGCAAGCTCAGCGAAGCGCTCAAGCAGACCCTGGCCGAGCCCGAGATCCAGGAGAAGCTGAAGAACGCCGGCACTTACGCCGCCTGGCAATCGCCCAAGGACACGGCCGAGCGCATCCGCCGCGATGACGAGAAGTGGGGCAAGGTGATCCGCGACAAGGGCGTGTCGATCGAGTAAACGCGCCATGGCTTCCACCGCGATCACCGAGATGTTCGGCATCCGCCTGCCCATCGTGGCCGGCGGGCTGATGTGGCTGTCCGATGCCCGTTACGTGGCCGCGGCCTCGCGCGCGGGCATCCTGGGCTTCATCACCGCAGCCAGCTTTCCCGAGCCGCAGGCGCTGCGCGACGAGATCCGCCGCTGCCGCGACCTGTGTGAAGGCGGGCCCTTCGGCGTCAACGTGTCGATGCTGCCCAAGCTGGTGCCGGGCGAGCGCACGCAGGCGGTGTTCGAGCTGATCGCCGAAGAAGGCGTGCGCTTCGTCGAGACCTCGGGCCGCAGCCCCGAGGCTTACCTGCCCACGCTCAAGGCGGCGGGCATCCAGGTGCTGCACAAGGTGCCGGCGGTGCGTTACGCGGTCAAGGCCCAGTCGCTGGGCGTGGACGCAGTGGCCATCGTGGGCGCCGAGTGCGGCGGCCACCCGGGCATGGACATGGTGGGCAGCATCGTCAATGCGGCCTGGGCGCGCGAGCAGCTGCACATCCCTTACCTCATCGGCGGCGGCATCGGCTGCGGCTCGCAGGTAACGGCCGCGCTGGCCATGGGCGCAGCCGGCGTGGTGGTGGGCACGCGCTTCACCGTGGCTGAAGAGATCTGGGCGCACGAGGACTACAAGCGCCGCCTGGTGCAGGCCCAACCCACCGACACCACGCTGCTGATGCACACGGTGCGCAACACCGTGCGTGCGCTGCGCAACGAGACGACCGATGCGGTGCAGGCCATCGAGGCCAGCCAGCCCGGCGTCACCATCCAGGATCTGCTGCCCCTGGTGGCCGGCCGCATCGGCCGCCAGGCTTATGAGACCGGCGACACCCGCCACGGCGTGCTGTCGGCCGGCCATGCGCTGGCCTTCACCGACCGCATCGAGCCGCTGGCCGCCATCGTGCAGCGCATGCAGGCCGAGATGCGGGCCGCCGTGCAACGCATTGCCCCGCCGCAGGCCGTGCCGGCCTGAACCTTCACGCACACCGGGCGTCCGACCCGGGCAGGAGACAACGCCATGACCCACCCCGCCGACACCGTGCAAGCCCCCTTCCGCGCCGGCCCGCCGGTGCGCAGCCTGGCCGACGTGCAGCGCATCGAAGCCGCGATGCCGCTGGAGCAGGCCATGCCGGTGCGCAGCACCTATGAGCTGTTCCGCAACTCGGCCGCGGCCTTTGGCGACAAGACGGCGCTGACCTTCATCCGCAGCGTGGAAGAAGCCGACCGCCCGCTGCGCTGGAGCTACCGCCAGCTGTTCGAAGGCATCCACCAGACGGCCAACCTGCTGCACAGCCTGGGCCTGCAGCCGCAGCAGGCGGTGTCGGTGCTGCTGCCCGCCTGCCCCGAGTACCACCTGGCTTTGTGGGGCGGGGAAGCGGCCGGCATCGTGCAGCCGCTGAACCCGCTGCTCAATGATGACAAGCTGGCCGCGCTGATGAATGCGGCCGGCAGCCGCGTGCTCATCGCCTGGGGCGCCGATGCCGAAGCCGGCTATTGGCAAAAGGCCATGCGCCTGCGTGAGCGGGTGCCCACGCTGCAGGCGGTGCTGCGCGTGCTGCCGCACGATGCGCCGCCCGCGGTGGAAGGCCCGCTGCCCGAGGGCGTGCTGGACTTCGGCCAGGCGCGCGCCGCGCAGCCGGCCGACCGGCTGGTCAGCGGCCGCGTCATCCAGCCCGAGGACATCGCCGCCTACTTCCACACCGGCGGCACCACGGGCGACCCCAAGCTGGCGCGCCACAGCCACCGCGCGCAGGTGTTCACCGCCTGGGCCAGCGTGCAGGTGCAGGGCCTGACCGACCGCGACATCGCCATCAACGGCTA
>CAKZXL010000505.1 GCA_937883885.1 uncultured Aquincola sp.
CTGCGGTGGCTGTAGCTCAGTTGGTAGAGTCCCAGATTGTGATTCTGGTCGTCGTGGGTTCGAGTCCCATCAGCCACCCCAAAAAACGCAACGCCGACAAGGACTTAGGCCCTTCGGGGCCTTTGTCGTTTTTGGGCCGTGGGAAAATAAAGCGGCCCCGTGGGAAATCAACTGTGCCCCGAGTGAGCGAAGCAATCCCCGCCACGCGAACAGGCTTCCAGCCATTCAGGCACGTTGTCCACAGGTTGGCCTGGCACACGGCCCAGGCAAGGCTTGCCTTTTGATGTCCTAGACGAGCATGGAACCAAGCCACCAGCTGCAAGCCACGCCGCGTGCTGTACCTCGGTGAATCCGAATGCCTCGGCGAATACTGCGCCGGGCTCCAGTTCGTAGCGTTTCGCCTGTTCGTGCGTCAAGGTGGCAACCGGGCCGTCTCCGTGGAGCCCTTGAGTTGCGATGCAACAGGACAGCCGGTGACGCATCGTCACAGTGACCTCCGCTTTATGTGCCTCGTCCGGTCGTAGACCCGGGCCGTGGTGCCAGGATCGGCGTGCATCTCGGGTAGGGCACCGTGCTCGAGCTTGTGGTACGTCGTGTAGTGCGCCCGCAGGTCGTGGAAGGTGAAGCGCTCGAGCACCACCCGCTCGGCCAGCGCCTTGTCCATCAGCCGCGCCCACATGGCCTTGAACCCCGGCTCGCTGTACGGGTTGCCGGTCCGAGGTGCGGCGAACACCGGCCCCATCGGGTTGAACTCCGGCCGGGCCCGCATCCGCTCGAGCACCACGCGCAGGCGGTCGCTGATCGCCACCAGCTCGCGCTTTCCCCTCGAGCCTCGCTGCTTGGCCCGCTGCAGCCTGACCAGCTCGTCGTCCACCTGCGGCCAGTGCAGGCGCAGGAACTCAGCGCGGCGGTTGCCGGCCAGGGCAGCAAACTCGGCCATCGACACCAGCACCACGGCGCTGTCGCCCTGCCGCAGCGCCCAGGCGGCGAACGCCTCGAGTTCGTCTCGCTCCACCAGCCGGCCGCGCGGTTCCTCGCGGTTGCGGCGCACCTCTTTGCACGGGTTGCGGTCGATGTCGCCCCGCTCGACCGCCAGGTTGAACAGGTTCGACAGCAGGGCCACTTCCCGGTTCGCAGACACCGGCGCGTCGGCACGCTCCACGCGCAGGTACTTGGCCACGTCGGCCGGCCGCACGGCGCTCACCACGGCGCCGGCCCACACCTTCTCCACGATGCGCCACTGCTCGGCGTAGACCCGGCGCGTGCTCTCGGCCAGACGCTTCCACTGCGCGCTGTCCTGGTACAGGCGCCACATCTGGCCGATGGTGCCCTGGTCCGTGGCCCGAGCGTTCAGGTCCAGCACCTGGCGCAGCGCGGCTTCCCGGTCGGTGCCCAGGCGCAACCATTTGCCGTCGTGCTGCAGGAACCGGTAGGTGATCAGCCCGTCCTTGCGCGGGCGGGCCTCCATGCGCGGCAGCAGGCCGGCGCTGCTCGAGCGGTCGCGGGGGCGGGTCATGCTGCTCTGCGGCTCCAATTGATGCCGTTGGCGGCCTGCTGCGGCGCCGCGATGCCGCTGATGGCGGCTTGGAAGGCGGCGCGGCCGACCAGCAGTGTGCCATCCGGCCGGCGCCGGTACGGCACGCCCCAGCGCGCCAGCACTTTGGCCTGCGATGTGGGCCGGCGGCGCGCCGTGGCCGCTGCCAGTTCGTCGTCGCTCAGGAACAGGTCGGTCACTGCATCCCCTCCCTGCTCGGCGGCGGCTCATCCCTTTCGGGCACGTCCTTGGCCTCGATGTCGTCATCTCGCTCTTCCTGCCACGGTGCCCAGCGCTCGGCGTCGCGCTGCTGGCGCTGCTCGCGGATGTCCCTTTTGCGCATCATTCGCTCCCTTGCCCGGCCACGTATCCAATCAGGAATGCCAGCGCCACAAGGAAGATCAAGAACGCAATCTGGTCGCTCGTAAAGTCCATCTCAATCCCCTTCCTTGCGAGCGTTGTTGATCAGCGTTTGCGCGCGGATCAGCGCTTTGCAGGCCATGCAGCCGTTGTCGCGCGACTCGTGGCCGGTCATGTGGTCCGGGCACAGACTCACGAAATCATGCTGGAGGCGGCCAGAGCCAACGGCGATCAGGTCTTCAAGGGCAAGCGACGTTTCCGCCGCATCAGCCCGCAGCGCCTCTACCTGCGCCTGCAGCTCGTCACGCTCTGCTGTGAGTGACGCAATGGCATCGTGGAGGGTCTGTGCGAGCTTGTGCTTTTCACCGGGCCATGCATGCTCGCGCAGCACATAGCCATTCCTTGCCACGTAGTCGGCTTGATCGCGCATCCAGGCGTCCGCTTCATGCTTGTAAGAAAACCCAATGCAGTACGCCGACTCGTCGGGCGTCATCACGTACCAGCGCCTTGCCGGCGCCGTGATTTCCAGCAGCCTCAGTGCTGCCTGTGTGGTGGTGTCGGTCATTGCACGGTCTCCAGGCGCTGCGGGAACTGCGGGCCGTTCTTGCGGATGAAGGCGGCGGTTCCTTCCAGCCGCTGCGCCGCGATCTCCCGCCCTTCGTTGCAGGCCATGAGCAGGCCGGTCACGCTGGCCAGCTTCATGAGCACGTTGCCGATGTCTTCCCTGGACTGCATGTCGCAGGCGTTCAGGTACTCGGTGATGGCCTTCGTGGCGAGGGCCTCGGCCTGTTGCTGGGTAACGGTCATGTCGTCTCCTTGATGCTGGGCGCCGGGTGCTGGGATCGGTCATCAACCCGGTGACAGTGGAACGTCTTGCGCCCGACGAAGAAGCTGCCCAAGTGCTCGCACTCGCTGGCGATGGTGCTGTGAGCCCAAAGCCAGCCGACAAAGACGCCAATGGCAAACGTTGCGATCAGCCATCCCATCACCGCTCTCCTTCGCCGTGCGGGGCTGCGTCAGCCTCATGCAGCGGTCCTGTGCAGTACGGGTCGCGCTGCAGGCGGGCCATTGCTTCGCGGATGGCCTGCCGTGGATCGTCCCGGTACACCTCACTCGCCACGCGCTCCGCTGGTCGGCCCTGATGGTGCTGCACCGTCCGCCAGCCCACGTCGTCGTCGCCCAGGCTGAAGCAGCGCAAGTCCAGCGACTCAGAGCCCAGGAAGTCCAGCAGCTGCGAGTCCTCTGCCTGCGGCACTTGTGCGGCCCCCTGCGCAGCAGAGCGTGCTGCCAGCAGAGCCTTGCGCAGCTGAGGGATGCGCTTGTCGCGGAGGTTGGTGAACGTCTCGTACACGTCGTCCGGCATCGCCTTGCCCATGTACTCGGCGTGCAGCTGTGTGCGGTAGCCGGACGCCTGCTCAAAGTCCGTCAGCAGTTGCTCGAACGCCTCTCGCTCTCCCTGCGCCACAGGCTGCGCAGCTACACCGGCGGCGATGGCCCGCGCCTCGTCCACCTTGGACTGCGTGACATGGCCGGCCGCCACCAGCAGCTGCGGCACGTAGGCATCGCCGGCAGGCTGCGCAGCGGGTGGGTGGGCGTAGAGCGATGTGACCACCAGCGCAGGCAGGGGAAAGCCGCCTTGGGTCGTCGCAAACCGCACGTCCTCATCGGTGGGCCTGGTGGTCCACAGGGCCTGCTGCTTGATGGGCTCGCCCGGGAGGCCGACAGCCCAAGCCACAGGCTGCTGCTCCCCGAGCCGCGCCAGTAGTGCGCGCTCGGTGGCCCGGATCAGGTCAGCACCGGTAGACCCATCGGTTCCGTACCACTCGATTTCAAGCGCTTCAACCTCGGCCGCGGTCAGCAGCTCTGCGTGTGGGGTGGGGGTCATTGCGGTGCCTCCCAAGGGCGATTGAGGTTGCAGGCCGGCCCGGTCACTGGCTTGTCGGTCAGCAGCCCTTGCCGCTTGCAGAGGTGGCGTAGGTAGGCAATCGCCTCGGAGCCCTTGACGACGAAGATCGCCGCCTCGGTGTCTGCCACAGTGCAGCCGCCCATGAACACGCTCACCGCGTCGGTGTCCTTCTCGGCCGCCTCAAGAAGCTGCGTCACCGTTCTGCGGTCGCTGCGCAAAACGCTTTCGCGGCTCGTCTTGTCTGTGCTCATGATTGCACCTTGGTGGCGTCGATCTTCTCGACGGTGATGCGGTAGGTGGGCACGCCGTTGACCGACACGTCAACCGACTTGCCGCTGTGCAGGACGTGCTCGATGACTGCGCCGCAGGCCGGGCCTGTCACGTCCTGTTTGCTCGCCCAGGTGGCTCCATCCTTGGCCACGGTCCCCGCGTAGATGCGGCCGGTAAGCGGCGATGTGCCGACATGCAGGGGCTTCATTGCTGCTCCTTGGGGGTGGTACCGGCAGGGGTGATGCCACGCAGCCCTGCGCGCACTTCCATCCACAGCTTGCCGAGCATGTTCTGGCCGTCGCGGTTCGGCCCCCAGCCCCAATAGTCGTCGCGCCAGGAGTCTTCGATCAACTCGCGGTCGCCGGTCTCCAGCAGCTTGCGGCGCACGTACTCGTGCTGCGACGCCTTCGCGCGGAGGATCTCCCGCATGATGTCCACCTTGACCGCATCCCAGTCGGCGCGGCGGTAGCCCTTCCAGCGCTCAGCGAGCTTGAATGCCCAGTGGGCTGAGGGTGCTTCCTTGATGGACATGGCGAGGTTGCGGCGCTGGAAAGCGTCGTTGACGGATTCGCCGACCCGCTCATAGGCGAACTTCTCGTAGTGGTAGGCGTGCTCGCTCGTCGGGAACGTCAAGCCGTTGAACTTCAGGTTGAAGGCGCTGAAGTTGGACAGGACGTAGAAGTCCTGCTCGTAGAAGAAAACCTGCTGGTCGTTGTCCAGCTTGTGGTGATCGGTCAGCGGCACCAGCGCGGGTGCCTGCGGGCTTGGTGCGGTGTCCACAAGGGCCAGCCCACCGCATACGTCCAACACCATCATCGCCATGTTGGCCACATCGGCGCTGTACTCCTGAATGCCGGGGCCGTCGTTGTTCTTGACGGCTTTCTGCAGCTTGGCGAGGTGGTGGTACACCTCCAGAAGCGCGGTGCTGGCCGACATCTGAAGCCACCCTGGGCGGTCGCCCTTGCCGCTGTTGGCGTGCAGCTCGCGGCGCATCAGAGACAGGAACGGCATCAGCACGTCGTCGTACTTGTCGCCCACCGGCTGCGCTGCAGTGGGTGCGGCCTGGGGTGCGGGAGGGGCAGCGAGATCGTCATGCCGCGGCCCGATGAGCGATTCGGGGTCACCTCCGGCAAAGCGGATCACCTGGCGCCACACGCCATCCAGTGTCCGGCGGTGCACGTTCTGGATGGGCCGGTCCTGCACCTGCTCTTTCCAGCGGCCAACGGCCCAATCCACCACGTCCGCTGGCATCGGGTGCACGGGCGTCACCGCGCCAGTGCCGGGGATCGGCAGCCAGCCGATGGGCTTGCCCTCGCCACGGCAGTAGCAGTCATGGTGCCAGGACCAGCCGGCAAAGTGCCACGCCGGATCTTCCTTGGGGCCGCCATCGACGCCGTAGGAACCGATACTGACGCTCATCGTCTCGTCGTAAAGCGGGTGCTCGTTGTCATCGATCAGCAGCAGCACGGGCGTGCCGTCCGTCGGTGCCGTTGCCATCGGATTCCACGGCACCGTGGCCGCTGCATCCTGCGCAGGGGTGGGCTGGGATGCGCGGGCGGCGCGCAGAGCCTCTCGATAGGCAAACGCACCGTCTAGGAATGCCCCGGTGAACTTAGCGGCCATGTTCTGGCACTCCACCTCACGCCCCCGATAGAGCTGCTGCTTCCCGTCGCCCGCAACCACCGCATGCCTGTGGAACATGCTTTGGTCCGAGGCCACGGCCTGGTATCGATGGGCGGCTTCAGCCTCTAGGGCCCGCATCGGATCGCGCAAAGCATCCTCGTAGAGCGGAAGCCCGGCCGGCGCATCCTGTGCTGCTGACAGTGCAGCGCGGGCGGCTTCGCGCACTCGCCGGATGGCGAGGCTCACAGCCGTCGGCATGCGCATCGCGTACGGGTCGAAACCGGATCGCGTCGGCTGCTCCTCCAGCACGCGATCGAGTTCTTGAGCGGCCAGAAGCAGCTCAGGAGTTGAGGTGGCGTCGCTCATGGCAGAGCCTTTCGGTATGCGTCGTTGATCTCGGCCATGCGCGCCGGGTCGCCACCGCGGTCCGGGTGGTGCTGGCTGGCCAGGCGGCGGTAGGCGTCGCGGATCTCGGTCGGCGTGGCGCCGGCGGGCACGCCCAGCACCTCCCACCAGCTGCGCGCCGCACCCGGTGCCGGCAGCGCGGTGAAGCCGGTGAACGCGGCTTCAAGCATGTCGCCCGTGCCCCAGCGCGCGATGCCGCGCAGCGCCTCGATGGTCTTCGCGATGGCCTGCATGTTGTGCTCGATGCGGTCCCACCGGTCGCACGCGAACGACATCTGGCGCTTCTTGTGGAGGAAGTAGACGGCCACGCCCGGGTCGTCCGGCTGGCGCTGGTTGGCCAGCGGCAGGCCGTCGCGGCGCAGCGCGATGTTCGTGCTGATCACGACCTCGGGGTCGCGCGCGAACCGGCCGCCGGCGAGCAGGGTGACCTCCCGCACGATGTTGTCGCGCGCCCGGGCGAACGTCGTTTCGAACTTGGCGCGCTCGCGGCGCCAAGCCTCGGTGCGGGGCCGGCCTGCGGGCCAGGCCAGGGGGTAGGCCTCGACGGTCATGACACGACGTCCAGCTCGCCGCCCTCGCTGTCGCTCTCGTCGTGCTCGGGCCCGGCGGCCTCATGCACGGCTTCCGGCGACAGCCCTAGGGCCTGGGCTACGGCCAGGGCTGCCGCATCGCGGTCCGGGACCAGCTCCAGCGCGCGGGTCATGGCGGCTTGCACGGTGGTGCGTTCGACGATCTGCACCATGGGTCAGCCCTCCGCGCTGTCGTCGTCGCCGCGCGCGCCCGGCAGGTCCAGGAAAGCCCGAGTCGCACGGTCGGCCGCAACGCTGGCCGGGTCTTCATCGAACAGGCTGCCCGTGTCATCGCCACCGGTGGTGCCATCAGCGCCCGGATGATCGGCGTGGAATGCCGCCAGGCTGCCGTCGATGGCATCCGGCTTGCGCTCGGGGGCCAGCAGCTTCAGCTGGATCTCGTGCTTGTTCAGCATGGCCAGCCGGCCGGCCTTGAGCTCGTCCAGGTCGCTGCTGCCGATACGCAGGCCCAGTTCAATGCTGCCGCCCTCGTGTGGCGTGACGACAAAGCCGTCAATCTTGGCGCCGCCCAGCTTGATGTCGCTGGTTTCGTCGATGCCGAAGTCGATGATGACCGTGTAGCCGTTCAGTTCGCCCTTGAGCGCCAGGCGGTCGATGACGTTGTCACGCCGCAGCGGCAGCGCGATCCGCTCCATGCCGTCAAACTCCGGCTGCGGTTCCGGTTCCTCGGGCGACTTGTAGAGCTGGGCGCACAGGCCCTGGCTCAGCTGGTCCAGCAGCGTGTTGGCGGTGGTGATACGGATGCCGAGGGTAACGGCCGGCACGTCCTGGTCGCCGTGCTTTTCGGTGCGGTTGGTGACGGTGGCCAGCTTGGCCGGGGTGGCGTCGAGCAGTTGGAACATGATCAGCCTTTCGGGATGGTGGTGCTTTGGTCGCGGGGCGTTTTGAGCAGGTTGTGGGCGGTGGTGACGCTTACGGAAAGGGCTGCAGCGATCTGCCTCAGCACGGCGCCCGAGGCGCGCATAGCACGCGCGCGCTCCTGGTACGCGGGTGGAAGGCGCCGATAGGTGCGGAGGCCTGTCTCAACGGCATGCCTGTTGTTGTGCGCGCGGTCGCACCACTCAAGGTTGGATGCTCGGCAGTCCGCTCGATCACCGTTCAAGTGATTCACATCGGTGAAAGTCTCAGGTGATGCGTTTGGCACCCAAGCCAGAGCAACGGCCCGGTGAACGCGACACATACATTGGCGCTGTCCGATGAACAGTGCGACCGTGGGGTAGCCGTGGGAGAGAGCCGCACGCAGCCAGCGGCCTCCGTGCCTGCTCTTTCCCATGGTCTTGGCAAACGACCAAATGCGTCCGCACTCGGTTACGGCATAGCGACCTTCAAAGCCGGGGATCGTGCGAACCGGCATGTCTGGCTCAACGATGGGTATGTGCTTGCGCTTGGTCATATCAACGCGCCGGCATGCCCAGACGGGCCCAGCCGACGATCTCTTCCTGGTGCTGGTGCAGCACCTTCCGCGGCTTGTCCGACACCGCGCAGTCGCTGATGACCTGCTGGCTGCCGGCCACGAAGGCACGCTGCAGCCAGCGCTCGATCTCCTCGGGCTTGACCACCGGAGAGACCTCGGCCGCGTACTGCCGGGCGCTGTCGATGAGGGTCATGCGGCCCTCCGTTCGACCTCTGCGACCATCGCCTGCAGCTCGCCCTCGAACTGGCGGCAGGCCGCGATCAGCCGCGCGATGTAGGCGTCGTCACGCTCGATGCGCTGGGTGTAGAGGCGGAAGCGCTCGCTCTGCCGCGGGTCGTAGCTGGTGAAGAGCCACCAGCTGCGGCCGTGCACAGCCATGTTCCCCTGCACCTGGGCGCGGTGATCGGCCGGCATGCCGTCCAGCCACGTGGCGATGTGCACCGCCTCGTCGTGCGGGCACTTGTTCTCCCATCCGCCGTCGGGCTCGATGAGGCCGTCAGCGCTGGCGCCGATGAACGGGTACGCCGGGTGCAGCTTGAACGCGGCAGCTTCGATGATGTGGCCGGTGGCCAGCTCTGCCGCGGCCTTGGCGAAGG
The DNA here is from genome assembly GCA_937883885.1 of uncultured Aquincola sp. The sequence goes on from CAKZXL010000505.1 coordinate 8,699, forward strand.
GCTCCAGGTCGGTGCCCCAGGCCAGGGCCTTGCCGGTCACCGAGTGCTTGGCTGCAGCGGCCAGGCGCTCGAAGCACAGCTCACGCATGTACTTCTGGCGCGCGGCCGGCGAGCCCAGTACGTCGTTGAACCGGCTGGCTGTGATCTTGCCGGCACGCTGCAGGTGCCAGTCCTCGGTGCGCTGCTCGATCACGATGCGGCGCCCTCGCCAGTGGCGCCCGCAGCTGCAGCATCGGCTGCGGCCACCTCGGCCATCTTGCGGTCGGTTTCCTGACCGATGGCGCCGATGCGGTCACGCTCGCCCAGGCCGATGGCGGCGCGGTCTTCCTTGGGCAGCTTGCCCCAGGCTGCCTTGAATGCCTCGAAGCCGTTGTTGTAGGCCTCCAGCTCCAGCTGCTCGATGATCTTGTCGTGGGCCGGCGTGCGGTCGGGCTTGGACGCGGCGGCAGCAGCACCGACCACGGCGGCCGGTGCGTTGCGCGGCGGCGGTGCGGTGGTGGCGCCGATGCCCGCTGCAGCGCCTTCCTCCAGCTCGTCGGGGGTGTACACGCCCAGGATGACGTCGGGCGCATGCAGGCGGCCCCAGCGCTTGGCGGCCAGGTAGGCGATCTGCTGGCGCGGGTCGGCTGCCCAGTTCGGCGAGTTGCGCACGCTGCCCACCTGGGCCATCGTGACTTCCAGCAGCCGCGGCTTGCCCTCGCCGCGCATCGTGGCCCACACGCGCACGCCGCGGTCTGCGCTCTTGTCGGCCTTGCCGTCGACGTTGGTCCAGGTGCCGAACCACTCGAAGTCCAGCCGGGTGGCCAGGGCCTTGCTGTTGTTCAGCACCGCGATGATGAGCTGCGCCTCGTAGCCGAGGGCGCCGTTCACCAGGTGCGTCTTCTGCGCGACGGCGTTGTGATCCATGCCCCAGCGCATGGCCTGGCCGATGACGGCCGCGCAGTCGCCGACGTTGCCCTGCAGGTGCTTCGGGCAGGTGATGCGGCTGGAGGCCATCACCTCGGCCAGGCGCATCACCTTGTCCAGCATGTCGTCCTGCAGCAGGTCGCGCACGCTGAAAGGCTGCTGGCGCAGCAGGCGGTCGAGTTCGGACGAGGCACCGGTGGCCTCGTGTGCAGCGGCGGCGATCTCGCCGGTCTTCGGGTCAGCCTGCTGTGCGGCGGTCATGGTGGCGGTGGTCATCGTGGTAGCTCCATGCCCGGAGACTCAGCCCGGGCGTCGGTTGGGATTCAGTAGGCGAGGGTGTCCAGGTCGTCGGCGACCGTGGCGGCGGCGATGGCTTCTTCGCGGGCGTGGCGGGCGTTCTGCAGTTCGTCGGCATCGCCGCTGGCATCGGCGGCCTGCCACTGCTTCAGCGCGTCCAGCATCAGCGGCGCGGCATCGCGCACGCGGCGGCAGGCGGCTTCCTCGGCCTCGCGCTTCGCGCGCGCCGCAGCTTCGGCCGCTTCACGCTCGGCCCGGGCCTTGGCCTCGGCGGCTTCACGTGCGGCACGCTCGCGGGCTTCCTGCTCTTCGCGCAGGCGGCGCAGCTCAGCGGCTTCAGCATCGAGTCGGCGCTGCTCGGCTTCGTGGGCTTCACGGGCCATGCGGTCGGCCTCGGCGCGCTCCGCAGCCGCCTTGCGGTCGGCTTCCTCGCGGGCGGCGCGGGCCTCGGCCTGCTCACGCTCGAACGCCGCGCGCTCTTCGGCCAGGCGCTGGCGCTCGGCTGCGGCTTCGGCAGCCTGACGCTCACGCTCCACACGCTCGCGCTCGGCCTGCTCGGCGCGCAGTCGGTCCAGCTCGGCACGCTCGGCCGCCGCGCGGGCCGCATCGGCTTCGCGCTGCACCGCGGCGGCATGCTGGGCGCGCAGGCTGGCCAGCACCTTCGTGCGCGAGGCCTCGGCCTGCTGCTCGAATTCCTGGAAGCTTTCGTCGATCTTCAGCGCCACCAGGGCGGTGATGCGCTGTTCGATGTCGCAGGCTTCGCCGTCGCCCACCAGGGCCATGTCGGCGATCTCGGCGACGCGCTGCTGCAAGGCCGCCACGCGGCGCTGTTCCTCGGCCGCCTTGCGCTGGCGCTCGGCTTCCTTGCGCTGCTCTTCGGCCTTGATGGCTGCATCGACCGGGCCTTCCAGCTTCTCGATCTCGCCGGTGATGCGCTTGGCCTCGTCGTTGCGAGCCTTGATGCGCGCCTGGTCGTCGGCGTTGAGCTGCAGGCGCATTTTGTCGAGCGAGGTGCGCAGGCTCACCAGTTCTTTGCGCACGGCCCGCGCGTCACGGTCACCGCTGGCGGTGCTGCAGTCCCACACCACACCGGCATACCGGCGCTGCAGGTCGGCCAGCGCCGCCGCGGTGCGGGTGTACTCGGCAATCTGGGTGGTGGTGGCCGAGTCGTCGGCCTCGATGACGGTCTGTTCCATAGGTCAGTCCTTGGTGATGGAGTTGTTCTCTGCCGCCCGCTGCGCAGCGAAGCGCTCGGCCTGCCGGCGCGCGCGCTCGTCCCACTGCTCGGGCGTCAACATCGCGTAGCCCTTGCGGTTGCCCAGGCGCGGGTGGCACAGCTCGGTGATCTGCTCCAGCAGCTCGCCGAAGCACAGCTGCTGCGTCTCGCGGCCGTACTCGTCGATGACGTTGAAGCTGTGGCCGCCGAACTCATTGGTGCCGGCCTCGATGACAAAGCGCCGCATCACCACCCCCACCGAAACGTGTCGCGCCAGGCGCTGCGCACGGCATCCGCGGCCAGCCGCAAGAACGACGGCCGGAGGTAGATCTCGACCGCAGCGGCGCGCTCATCGGCAAAGGCTTCGCTGGTGGACCGTGGATAGCGCCGCGTCGTCGGGCAGCCGTAGCGCTCGGCGATGTGCCGATCGACGTCGGCTTCGGTGAGCGCGCCGATGCCGCAGTCGCACGGGCCGCGGCCCTGGCTGCAGGTGCCGCCGCAGGCGGGGAGGGTGGCCACGCGGTGCGTGGACAGGGTGTAGACGGTTCCCATGTCAGGCTCCAAACCACGGGCCGGGCCTGGCAGCCGAGCCCGCGATGGTTGCGAGGAAGACGAACAGGCCAAGGGCGGCCTGCCCGCGGCGCTGCCACACGAAGCGGCCGACGGCGACCAGCGCCACCAGCAGCAATTCCAGGAAGAGGGCCACCTTCACAGCGACCACCACACGCCCGCGAGGGCAAGGGCAACGGCCGCCAGGGCCTGGGCCACGGTCAGCGCGATGTCGCGCACGCGGCGGTGATGGGCCATGAAGCGCAGGTCTTGGTCGGTGGTCATGCCTTAAACCGCGCCCGCTGCGCGTCCTCGTAGGCCTTCTCCAGCGTCGGCAGCATCTCCGCATGCCGGCGCTTCGCTTCGTCCAGCGCGATGTCGGCGTTGTGCGCCTTGATGCGCTCGCGCAGCACCACCACGGCCGGCAGCACCTGGTCGTTCGTGCCGCCGCCCACGATGGCCAGCAGCGTGTCGAAGGACTGCGCGGCCATGTCGGTGATGCCGTCGAGCTTCACCGCGTCAGTGGTGTCGGTGCACAGCTTGCTGATGGTCCAGGCCACCAGGTCGGGCGTGCGCAGCTGCTCGTCGGCCACGTCCTCGGCCAGCTGCTCGACGGTGGGCACCGAGGCCTCGATGTCGTCGGCGTCGTTGCGCGGGTCGTTCGGGTTCATGGTCGGCGCCGCGTGCAGGTCAGCGTCGAAGCAGTGCGGGCCGCGCCAGGCCAGCATGGCGCTGGTGAGGATGGCGCTCATTGCAGCCGCTCCAGGCCGTTGTGGGGCACGAAGCGGTAGCGGCGCTGCTCGTTCTTGCCCAGGCCAACCAGGATGTACGCGTCAGGCTTGTAGTCGCCCGGCGTGGCTTCCTTGGCCGCCACGCGCAGGCTGAGGAAGCCCACGCGCACGGTCTCGCCGATCTCCCATGTCTGCTTGCTGTTGCTGATCACAGTGCTCTCTCCATCGGGGTGTCGATGTCGAGAGGTTAAGCGCGCCGCTTCTACAAGTCAAGCGCGCCGCTTATGACTTGGGCAAAAAATATCCGCCCGCAGGCGGATGGGCTGCAGCGTGTCCGCTACAGCAGCGTGCGAATTTCCGGCGCTCCGGCGGCGCTGAACATGCAGCAGAGCAGGGCGGCCCAGAAGAACGCCGAAGGCCCCAGGGCCGGCTGCGTGCCCCGCCAGCGTTGCACCGCGTTGGCGAAGGCCATGATGCCCAGCACCAGCAGCGCCAGCGCAACAGCCTTCACCGAGTGAAACACCAGCAGTTCAGCCCAGTGCACGCGGTCGGTGGCGTCGCCGCGCATGCCGGCGGCCGAGGTGATGGCGGCAAAGAAGACCAGAACGGCCGCGGTGTGGATGGCACGCAGCGTCATGACTTCAGGCTCTGGTGCGGGCGGGCGGCGCCTGCCGCGTGCCGCAGTCGTTGCACCGCCCGTGCTCGGTTAGGCACCACGAGAACCACATGCACCCCCTAGAAGCTTGGTGAAAAGTGGCGTTGTGGGGTTTGTGCGTCACAAGTAACCTCAAGTTGGGCCACCTGTTGCCGACGCGCGACTGCCTTTTTCTGTAGACCGCCGCTGCGCTGCCAGCGCCTGGTACTGCTCGACCAGCCCGCGCAGCCGGCCCTGGATCTCAAGGATGTCGTTGTGGGACAACCCCTCAAACGCCTCTGGGCCCAAGTCGGGGAAGGGCCATCCCGGTAGCTGGTTGATCCGCCGCAGCGGGATAGGCGCCGCTGGTGCCGGTGAAAAACCTCCCAGCACCGCCTGCATCGGCTCCGCCAGCTCGCGCGGGCTGTCCATCCAGCCGGCGGGCTTGCCCATGCACGCCTCCAGCTTGCGCGCCATGCGGCTGCCCATCTCGCGCTCGCGGCCCGTCTTGGTGTCCCGCGCGCGGTTGCGGATCTGGCTGAGGTAGACGGCATTTGTGTTGGCCAAGTCGGCCAGCCGCTCGGCCGAGCCAACCTCGTTGATCAGGATCTCCAGCGCTTGGCGGCGGTATTCGGCAGTGGTGCTCACCCGTGCATTGCAACCAGCGCGCTTAAACGACGCCACAAGCGTCACGCTTGCCATAGCAAAGCGACGCGCTTAAGATAAGCGCATGGACCTGCACACATACGCATCAGAGCGCGGACGCCTGAGCGCCCTCGCACAAGAGATCGGCGCGCAGCCGCAACTCGTTTGGCAGTGGGCGAATGCCGTGCGGCGTGTGCCGCAAGAGCGGTGCCCGCTGATCGAGCGTGCGACCGGCGGACAGGTGACCTGCATGGACCTGCGCCCAGACGTTGCCTGGCACCGCATCCCGTGTGCGGATTGGCCGTGGCATCCCGAAGGTAAGCCGCTGATCGACCCGACGGCGGCCGTCCCCACCGCTGAAGCGCAGCAGGCGGCCTGACATGGACAACTGTGCGCGTTGCCGCTTCGCCGCCCTGTACGCCGACGTCGGGCTGATCGACACCTCACGTCGCGGTGCTACCCCACAAGAAAGCGGCGCATGTGCGTCGCTTGCTCCTCCAGGTACTCGAGGTACTTGTCTTTGCGACCGTCCTTCTTCGCCTGTGGGTACATGGACAGGACTGCTTCGTCGAACTCGTTCAGCGCTGCGCTCTTGTTTGGCAGGTGCTGCGCAACGACTGCGATCGCTAGTCGCTGCACTTCGAGATGCGCGTCGATCCGGTCGAAGCGAGAAATGAACTCGTCGGCGTTTTCCATGGGTGCCCTCCGTGGGCTGGTGGCTGTAGGGGCGACCAGCGTAGCCGCGGCAGGGCACCCGCCCATCCCCACGCGGGCGGCAACTTTTCACCGGGGGGCCTGACATGGGCGCCCTCCTGTTCCTCATGGTGGTGTTCTGGCCCGTCATCGAGCTGGCCTTCCTGGCCGGCCTGGTGCCGTCGCGGGGTGCGCGATGACCGGCGCCCTTGACGCTCAGATCCTGGCCGCCGTGCGCCACACGCCCGTGAGCGCCCAGCGCCTGGCCAGCACCCTGGCCGACCACATCCAGCCCGTCGCCCGCGCAGCCGGCGCCCGGCCCACCGATGTCCTCGCGCAGCACCTGCTCCAGCTCAACGACGCCGGCCGCATCCGCTACCTCGCCAAGGCCGAGGGGTGGGTGCAGGTGCGCGGCTGATCCACCGACCCCCACGAAAGGCCCATCGCCATGCAGCAGCAACGCAAGTCCTTCCGCCAACACGTGGCCAACATGCTGGCCACCACCATGCAGCGCGCACCCACCGTGCCGCTGCACCAGCCGGAGCGCGGCGCCACCGAGTCGCTGGCCGACTACCACCAGCGCCGCCGCGACAGCCAGGCCGCCGTGAAGGCGCTGCAGAACCTGGGGCCGTCGGCGCCCGCGAGCCGCGAGCGCATCCAGCGCCGTCGCATGGTCCGGGCCTATGGCCGCAGATACCTGCGACGGAACTACATCCGGGTGCTGCAGGCGGCCTCGCCGTTCTGACCCATGAATGTCTCCGGCGCGCGCACCCAAACCGCGGATCTCCTCCCCGCGGCCGCGCGCCTTCGCCTGGGGCTCCGGCCCCGGGCCTTTTCTCAAGACGGCTCGCTGCGGATGCGCATGGCAGATGCGCGCAGCGTGCTGCGCCCCGGGCATTGGGCGACCAAGGACACCCCCGTACAGGGTGACGAATCTGCCGGTACCCGGGGCGCGGCGGATACGCGCACCAACAACCGCTTCCTGATGAGTCTGCTCGCAATGCCCGCTTCGGCGGGGGCCTCCGCTGTTGTGGGTGGTGTGGGTCGGGCTCATCAGGAAGGGCTGTCTCTGCTGGTTCACGGTCCCTTCAGCTTCGCCCCTGTGCGACCGGTGCATCAACCGGTTCGGCCATGGGATTTTTCAATCTGCTCCCCGGAGGCCCCCGTGGAACAAGCGTTCCTGCCGCTGCTGGGACGGATCGACGCACCAGCTGTCGTTCCGCCCGACCTGTTCAAGACCATCCGCACCTATCGCGCTGCCGTCCGCCTGTGCTGGGCGCTGCGTCGCGCCAAGGGCCTGCGCCCCATCGACCTGGGCCGCGACTTCGGCTTCACGCGCCAGCACGTGACCGACTACCTGCACGACGACGACGCGCCAACCCGCCGCAGCCTGCCTGCCGAGCGCATCGCCGAGTTTGAAGACATCTGCGGCAACACCGCCATCACGCAGTGGCTCGCCCAGCGCGCGCAGCTGACGGTGCTGGAAGAGATGCAGGCTGCAAGGCGGGCTGCAGCATGAGGACGCCGCAATTCATCCTGCCCCTGGCCGACGAGCTGGTGGTTGACTTGTTCGCTGGTGGCGGCGGCGCCAGCACTGGCATCGAGGCCGCAATCGGCCGACACGTGGACATCGCCGTCAACCACGACCCGGAGGCCGTCAGCCTGCACCAGGTCAACCACCCGCAGACCGAGCACCACGTCAGCAATGTGTGGGAGGTGGACCCGCGCACCGTGTGCCGCGGCCGGCCGATCGGCCTGCTGTGGGCCAGCCCGGACTGCACTTTCCACAGCAAGGCCCGCGGCGGCAAACCGCACCGAGACCGCAACAAGGCGCGCCGGCGCCGCGGCCTGGCCAGCGTGGTGGTCAAGTGGGTGCGGCTGCTGAAGCCCACCGACCAGCACCCGCGCGTGATCCACCTTGAGAACGTCGAAGAGTTTCAGTTCTGGGGGCCTCTGCTGCCCGATGGCACGCCCTGCCCCGAGCGGCGCGGCACCAGCTTCCAGCGCTGGGTGGCGCAGCTGCGCAACCTGGGCTACCAGGTCGAGAACCCCGCCGAAGGGCCGGCCGAGGCTTCGTATGAGGCCTATCTCTGCCGCGGCCTGCTGCAGCTGCTGACGTGCGACACCGTGGCGCTGTTGCCGGGCTGGGAGCGCTCGCGCGGCGCCCGTATCGAGCACCAGGTGGCACGGGCGCTGGGCATGCGCATCGAGACGCTCAGCGGGGTTGTGCCGCAGCCCGTGTGCGCACCGGTGGTCTTGGCCCCCGCATCTCGGCTCTTCATGTCGTCGACAGCGGCCTGAGCATCGGCGTAGAGGAGACGTGCCGTGATCGATCTGGATGCCATCAAGGCCTCGGGCCTGAATAGCGATGCGGTGTCGGTGCGCATGCTGGCCGATCACGAGTATCGGCAGCGCATCGAGCTGCTGGCGGCCATGGTGCAGGAGCACCGGCGCTGCCACCCCGAGGCGACCGACAAAGACATTGAGCAGTACCGCCTGCGGGCTGCTGTGGAGGTAGGGCTTTGAGCGACAAGCCTGACAAGCGGCCGGCGTTCCAGTTCTACCCGGGCGACTGGCGAAAGGACGTGCAGCTGCGTTCGTGCTCGCTGGCGGCCCGTGGGCTGTGGATAGACCTGATGTGCGTCATGCACGACTGCGAGCCGTACGGGCACTTGGTGCTGAACGGCCACCCGATGACGCCCGCCAAGATCAGCGGCCAGATCGGCGTGGCGCCGTCCGTGATCAAGAAGCTGCTGGCTGAGCTGTTGGAGAACGGTGTGGCCAGGGAGACGCCAGAAGGCGTGATCTACAGCAAGCGCATGGTCGACGACGAGCGCAAGCGGAACGCCCGCGCGGCAGGTGGTGCGGCAGGTGCCGAACACGGATCGAAGGGCGCAGAACACGGCAAGAAGGGGGGGCGTCCAGCCGCTTCAAAGGGGGGTTCTGAAACCCCCCTTCTAACCCCCCTTGAGGACGCAAAAAAACCCCCCCCTTCATCTTCATCTTCATCTTCAGAAGAAAGAAAGGATGGTTCTGATGCGCAAGCTGAGGCTCGCGCTGGGCTCGACGACGAGCCGCCGGAGACCGTCGGGCACCAGCCGACCGCTGCCGGAGCGGCGTGCCGAGCCATGCGGATGCAGGGCCTGTCCTCGACGAACCCCAGCGACCCGAGGCTGAAGGCGTTGATCGATCAGGGAGCCACTGCCGACGAGTTCGCGGCAGTGGCCAAGGAGGCTGTGGAGCGGGGCATTGCCAACGGCTGGGCATGGGTGCTGAAGGTGGTCGAAGCCCGCCGCGCTGATGCCGCGCGGGTCCGCCTCGCGCCAAAGCCGGAGTCCAAGCCGGCATGGGAAGGCGCGGCATGAAGGGGCACCACGCGCTCATCTCCATGCGGCTGCGCGGCCGCCATCCGAGGGCTGTGTTCATCGAGCCCGACGAAGACATCGGCGGCATCTCGAAGCACTGGCAGGAGCACGGCACCGGCATCGCCACGCTGGTGCTGGAGCCCGGCGAAAACATCGGCCGGCTGGACCTGCGCTGCGTGATGGGCCTGCGGGTTCACCTGCACACGACGACGGAACAACGCATCACGGCGCTGGTGACCGCCTGCCTCGAAGCCGGGGCGGCGCAGGTCATCGGCATCACCGACGAAGAGGCGATCGTGATCGCCACGGAAGGAGCAACGACATGGCACAGATGATCGACGAGCGGGACATCGACTTCGCGGGCTACTACCGCGAGACCGAGCCGAAGGTGAAGGTGCGCCGGGCATCGGTCTTCATCGACGAGCTGAAGGCCGAGTTCGACCACAGCGCCCGCAAGAAGGCGGCCTCGATGACCAGCACGAAGCTGGGCCGCGTGATCGAGTTCCGGTCTGGCGAGGTGACTGCCTGGGCCGGCTACAACGGCCACCGCAAGAGCATGTTCACCGGCCAGGCGGCGCTCGACCTGTGCATGGCCGACGAGCCGACGCTCATCGTCAGCCTGGAGATGCAGCCGGCCCGCACGCTGGCCCGCATGGCGCGGCAGGCCTACGGGCTGCCGAAGCCGCCCACCTGGTGGCTGGAGCAGTTCGCGACGTGGACCGACGGCCGCCTGTGGCTGTTCGACCACCTGGGGCGAATCACGCCGGATCTGTGCATTGCCGTGCTGCGGTACTTCGCCGAGGAACTGCACGGCCGTCACGTGTTCATCGACTCGATGATGATGGTCTGCGCCAGCGAAGAGAAGATGGACGAGCAGAAGCAGCTCATCACCGACCTGGTTCGCGTGGCGCAGGAAACCGGGCTGCACATCCACCTGGTGACGCACTGCCGCAAGCCGCAAACGGGTGAGGACAAGCCGCCGACCAAGTACGACCTGCGGGGCTCCGCGGCGATCAGCGACCAGGTGGCCAACGTCATCACGGTGTGGAAGAACGGCACGAAGAAGGTCAAGCGCGACGAGGCCCGTGCGGCCCGTCGTGACCTGAACGAGCACGACATTGCCGACCAGCCCGACGCCCTGGTGTCGGTCGAGAAGCAGCGAAACGGCGACTGGGAAGGCAAGCTGCAGATGTGGTTCGACGAGGGCAGCCTGCGGTTCATGAACGACCGCAGCAGCCCGGTGGAGGCGTATGCGATTGGGGCGCCGCTGTGATCGCCGCTTCGAGCGCGCGCGCGCATTTGCCCCTGCCCAACGCAACCCGACAAACGGAGGCCGCCCAGTGAGAAAGCGCAGCACCTACCGACCCAAGCCGGTGAGTCTCAACCCGCTGGGCTTCATGCAGCCGGCGCCGGCCGCTGATCGCGAGGCCGTCATGGCCCGGTTCCTGACCGCGCTGGACGCCATGGCCCGTGGCGATCACCCGGGCACCGCCGAGTGGCAGGACCTGTCCGACGCCATCAACACCGTCGAGACGATGGCCCTGCACCTGCGCATGCTGGACCCGGCCGAGGTCATGCCGACCGTGAACGCGGCCATCGCCGCAATGGTGGAGGCGGCACGCCGGCACCAGGCTGGCCAGCGCATGGGGCTGAGCGGTCCGGGCCTGCAGACGCTGCGCGACGTGCTGGCGATCTACGAGCAGTGCCTGGAGGGCTACACGGCCCACCAAATGGCCAAGGCGCAGGCCGAGACGCAGCGCCGGCTCAATGCGATCCTGCACGGGCATCGCGATGACCGCACTGTGGTGGCGCTGTGATCGCCTGGGGCATCGACATCGGACTGACGGGCGCACTGGCCCGCATCGACCACCGCGGCGCTGTCGTGGTGCTGGACATGCCCGTGACGGCCGACGGCGCCAAGGGCAACCGCATCAGCGGCCGCCAGCTGGCTCGGCTGATCCGCCTGCACACGCCGGCCGACGAGGCCGTGACCATCGTCATGGAAGACGTGCGGCCGCGGCCCAACCCGCTGCGAGGAACCAGCATCGTGACCGAGGGCAGTCTCATGCGCAGTCGCGGCGCCATCGAGTCTGTGCTCGACGTGCTGGGTGTGCGTGGGCACGTGGTGCAGCCGCAGACCTGGAAGCGGCACTTCGGCTTGCTCAAGGCCGAGAAGGACGCCAGCCGCCAGAAGGCGCTGGTGCTGTACCCGGCCGCCAGTCACGACCTGGCGCGCAAGAAGGACCACAACCGAGCCGAGGCCGTGCTGCTGGCGCACTACGCCATGACGGTGGTGGCTGGTGTGCCGGTGCGAGGTGAACTGGTGGCGCAGCGAGAGCTGCAGGAGGCTGCGGCGTGACTCAACCGAAACGTGCGAATGACCTCAACACGGTCCCTTGCTGGAAAGTCCGTGTGTGCCTAAAGGGAGGCGGCATGCTGCACTTCCTTGCAAAGACCGAGCCTGTGGTTGTCCGCGATGGGGCCGCACTGATGGACGTTCGGATGGACTGCATCACGGACACAGAACACGGCGATGCCCTGGGATTCATTGACTGGACCTCGGTGTCTGCCGTGACGTGGCGCTACGCGCCTTTGGCGTTATGACCAGCCACGACTGCACCACCGCCATGCCTGCACCGCAGCACCAACCCGAGGACCAATCGACATGAACAAGGGAGTTAGGAGCCTGCAGCAATACGCCCGCGTGGTGCGCGACGTGGTACGCGACGAACCGCCGGACCCCATCGAGATCCGGGCGTGTCACCGCATCCTTCGCAGCGACCTGCGGAACTTGCGCATGCGCCCCGACCGGGACACGCTCGAGTACTTGGCGTGGGTGAAGCGGGACCTCTGCGCGCAGCTCGTGGATGAGCTGGTCAAGAAGCTGGACCTGCTGAGCGACGACCGGCTGATGAACGGCGGGGAAATGATCGAGGTCGGCGTGGTGCTCCACGACCTCAACGCCTATGAGCGCTGGCACGCCCGCGGCTCAATGGAGGGCGCCGCGGACGAGCGCAAGCGGCAGGAGGCGGCGCGGCCTTACGGCCTGGACGAGGTCTACGAATGAAGGTCATCACCCCCGGCCTGCTGCTGTGGACGCCGAGCGAGGGCCTGCATCTTAGTGGCTGGTGCTTTGATGGCGAGGGCGTCTGCTATGAGAGCAGCGCTGCCATGCAGCGAGCCGCGGCATCGGCGGCCCTGGTGCACATTGCGCGGTCCTGCCAGCTGCAGGGCGTGGCTGTCGAGCAGCCGGCCGCCGAGCCCGAGCCGATGGACCTGGACAGCGAGCGCGCGGCGCTGGACGTGATCGCGATGGCGCGGCGGCGGGAGCAGGGCACGTGACCGTGATCCTCAAGCCCACCGGCCGCGGCAACTGGAAGCCGATGCGCCTGCACTACGACGGCCAGCACCTGGTGCCGCTGTTCGTGCGCGTCGGCGCGCTGCTGGACTTCGGCGGCCTCAAGTGGCGCGTGTGCCAGGTACTCGATGGAGGCAAGGACTGATGGCAAAACAGCGCCAGTCCGATCCGCGTCAACTGGACATGTTTGGCATGCCCAGAGGGACGGAACTCGCGCTGCCCAACAAGCGGCTCAAGGCGTCTAAGCCGCCACCAACGACCAACTTCGCACTGCGCTCAGTGTTTGAGTTCGGGCTTGCCGAGCTGGTCAAGATCGTCAAGGAGCGGTGGATTGGACCGAAGCGGCGCAGTGGCATCAACTGGTCGCAAATGATCCGCGACCTAGAGCATGCAGGCATGAAGTTGAGCGACATCGGCATGCGCTGCGGACAGAAGAAAGCGAACGCCCGTTCCTGGGCACACAGGATCAAAAACCTTCCTGGGACGGAACCCAGAATCCTTCACGGCGCTGCCCTGCTGGTGCTGTGGATGGAGAAGACTGGCCAGCAGGCGGCGGATGCGCCGAAGGAAGACTGAACGATGCAACTCGCGATGACCCGGTACCGCCGCTACAGCGGCAACGACAGGCACTTCGGCCCGTTCATCACCCTGAGCCGACACGGCAATGAACACTGGCGCCCGTTTGGCGTGGTGCTCGACAGCGGCGACGGCGACGACTACAAGGGCTGCAACCTCGCCTTCCATGCCTGCGGCCGCACACTGATCATCGAGCTGCCGCCCATCCTGAAGCCGTGGCGACAGTGGGTGCCCACGGGACACTACCACTGGGCGAAGTCTCCCGATGACGGCTACTGGGACACGCATCGCCGCGAGTTCGGGTTCCGCTACAGCGGCGACACGGGATTCCTGCAGGTGTTCCTCGGCGCGCAGACCCACGACAGCACAACCACGAAGAGCTGGTGCAAGTCGCTGCCGTGGAAGCAATGGCGGCACGTGCGGCACAGCATGTACGGCCTCGGCGGCGAGCATCACTTCACCCAACTGGATGCCGACCGGCGCAAGGGCGGCGATCACTGGGACGCGCGCCAGGCCGCCGAGAAGTCCTGCCCCACCGCCAAGTTCCTGTTCCGCGACTTCGACGGCATGTTCATCGTCGCCACCGCCCGGATGGAAGAACGCGAGTGGCACTTCGGCGAAGGCTGGTTCAAGTGGCTGTCGGTGTTCCGCAAGCCGCGCGTGCACCGGTCGCTGGACCTGGAGTTCAGCCAGGAGGTGGGCAAGGACAAGGGCTCATGGAAAGGCGGCACGCTGGGCCACGGCATCGAGATGCTGCCCGGCGAGGATCACGAGGCCGCATTCCGCCGGTACTGCGCGGCGGGGTCCACGTCGAAGCATGGGCCCGGCGAGCTGACGTTTGTGCGGCGGCTGGAGGAATGATGGTGGAGGGCCTCTATGCCGCCATGGCGCAATTGGTGCTGTCTGCGGCAATCCGAAAGCCGCGCATCTACAGGAACCCGAGCCAGTCGATAGGCCGGCAGTGGGTGTGTGTTGGCAGCGGGTACGTAGGCTTCGGATGCACCCCGGCCGACGCTTACGCCGAGTGGGCCGTTGCGAAGAGGCTGCTGCGATGAGACAACCCGGCTACGAAGACCGAGAAGAGGTCATCGCGCAGATCCGCTTCGGCAACCTCTCCCGAGGCGATCAGCATGCCCTGCTGCAGGCTTATGCGCTGCGCCAGCAGGCCCAAGGCCACCAGCGGCTGGCTGACCTCGTGGGCCGCCGCGTCACCGTCGAGTTCGCGCTGCCGCTGTCTGAGTGGCCGTTCCCCGGCACGCCGGCCCACCTGCACGTCTACGGCGTCGAAGGCCCGCTGATCAGCCTGGAGTATTCGCCGTCCTACGGCTCCACGCCGCCGCAGCCGAAGTGGTTCTCGCTGGGCATCATCAAGTCGATCACGGCCTTCGGCCAGCAGTAGCCCCACCCACTCACCCCACCCAGGCCCGCCCAGCGCGGGCCTTGTCGTTCCCAGCCCCGATTTGTCCGGGATTCACGACGCTCAGCCGTCCGATGCTCCGCGCCGACCGCAACAGCGGCAAACGCAGGAGCCAGCCCCGTGACGACGAACACGCAACGACGCATCCAGACGCCCGGCGCCCCCACGCCGGCTGCGGCACCCACCCAGGCCGAGCAGGCCGCCGCCGCGGCTGCAGCTGCTGGCGATGACCTGGACCAGTACGACGGCGACGAGCTGCCGCCGGCCACCGGTGCGGTCGAGACCAAGGCCTATGCCGACGGCACCACGGCCACCGGCACCGCGCCGCTGCCCGAGCAGTCGCCGACGGCCGACAAGCCCAAGACCCGGAGCCGCGCCGCCAGCGCCCCCGCCGCGCAGCCGGTGGCCAGCGCTGCCGAATTCACGCCCGAGCAGCAGGCGCTGATCGCGCAGATGATCGACAGCGCCGTGCGTGCCAGCAAGGCCAGCCAGAACCCGCGCACCGCCGCGATGCTCGCGGCCGGCGCCGACCGCACGAAGGCCGTGCCGCTCGACGTGGCCGTGGCCACCGCCGAGAACAGCGTGGCCGCCGGCCAGCGCCCGCGGCCCATCCTGACGCCGGAAGGCTGGTACGTCCACCCGGATTACGCCCGGGTCGCCAACCCCGACGTGGCCCGCCTGGGCGGCTGAGCGCGAGGACGGCCGCCATGTGCATCTCTGCAGCCGCAATCGGTCTTCTGACCGCTGGCGTCACCGCTGCCAGCTCCATCTACGCGGCCCGTCAAAACGCCAAGGCCGCCGACTCGCAAGCCGGCGCCGCCGCCAAGTCGGACACGATGGCCGCGCAGAGCAGCAACGCCCGGCTGGCCATGCGCCGCCGGGCGCTGGCCGCCAACAGCCTGGCCACCGGCGCCAGCGACCCGACCACGGGCAGCGGCACCGGCGCCAGCGGCGTGATGGGTGGCATGGGTCAGCAGACGCTGGGCGGGTGAGCGTGTGGCAGTCGACACCGCCAAGCTCAAGGCCCGGCTGAACGCCAAGAAGGGCGAGCGCGCACCGCACGAGCAGATCTGGCGCGACTGCGCCGACTACAGCCATCCGCATCTGGGCGCGGGCTTTAGCGGCCAGATCCTCGGCGCCACCGAACTGCAGACCAAGAAGGCCCGGCTGCTCAACGGCGCGGGCACCGATGGCGTGACCACCTCGGCCGACGGCTTCATGGGCGGCATGACGCCGGCCAATGCGCTGTGGTTCGGCCTGGACGCGGGCCGCGAGACGGACGAAGAGAAGTCCTGGCTCAGCGACTCGGCCATGACGATCTGGGAAAACATCCACGCGTCCAACTTCGATGCCGAAGGCTACGACGCCGTGCTGACGTTCATCGTCTGCGGGTGGTTCGCGCTCTACATCGACGAGGACGACAACGGCGGCTACTACTTCGAGAACTGGCCGCTGAGCCAGTGCTACATCGGCAGCTCGCGCCCGGGCAAGCCGGTGGACACGATCTACCGCGAGTGGGAGGCCACGGTCTCCGAGCTGGTCGAGCAGTACGGCATGGCCGGCGTCAGCGAGACCGTGCGCCGCCTGGCCGAGGCCGGCAAGGTGGATGCCACGGTGCCCGTGCTGTGGGCCATCGAGCCGCGGCGCGACTGGCTGCCCGGTGCCGCGGTCTCCACGCGGCTGCCGTTCGCCAGCGTGAAGATGGAGCTCAACACCGGGCACATGCTCAGCGAGAGCGGCTTCCACGAGTTCCCCTGCATCGTGCCGCGCTGGCGCCGCATCCCCGGCACGCCCTACGCGCTGGGCCCGATGAGCGATGCGCTGCCCGACTGCAAGAGCGCCAATGAGGTGGCCCGCTGGGAGTTCGCGGCGGCCGAGACCGCCATCGCGCCACCCATGATCGCCGAAGACGACGGCGTGCTGAACCCGCGCACGATCAAGCTGGGCCCGCGCAAGATCATCGTGGCCAACAGCGTCAACAGCATCAAGCCGCTGGTCACCGGCGCCAACGTGCAGTTCGGCCAGATGAAGGTGACCGAGCTGGAAGCCAAGGTGCGCCGCGCGCTGATGGCCGACCTGTTCGACAAGGTGCTGAACGACCCGCGGATGACGGCCACGCAGGTGCAGGCCATCCTGGGCATGCTGCGCCAGCGCATGGGCCCGCGCTTCGGCCGCCTGCAAGCCGAGTGGCTGCAGCCGCTGGTCGAGCGCTGCTATGGCCTGGCGCTGCGTGCCGGCGCACTGGGCCGGCCGCCCGAGACGCTGCTGCAGCGCAACTACACGATCCGCTACCTGTCGCCGCTGGCGCGCGCCCAGAAGCTGGACGAGGTGGCGTCGATCGAGACGCACGAAGCCTCACTGCTGCAGGAGGCGCAGGCCGTGCCGCAGGTGATGGACACCTACGACTGGGAAAGCGGCGCCCGCAAGAAGGCCGAGCTGCGCGGCGTGCCCGCCGACCTCGTGCCGTCGCGCCGCGCCGTCGAGCAGATGCGCGAGCAGCGCGCGCAAGCACAGGCCGCCGCACAGCAGGCGGCACAGCAACAACAGGTTGGCCAGGCCGCGCAGATGGCGTCGGCTGAGGCCATGGCTTCGCAACTGGCGCAGGCCTGACAGCACCACTGAACCACACCACCACAGGGAAACACCATGGGACGCCGCGGAGATTTCGGCTCTGGCATCACGCAGAAGCCTCGCGCAAACACCGACGTATGGGTCAATTCAATCGGAGATTTCGTCGATCAATCGGGGACCGTCGTCGGCGGGTTGCGCGATTTCCGAGACCTTCAACGAGCCGCCGCCGATCTGTTCAATGCCGACACTGTGGTGCCGCTGACGGTGGCAAAGGGCTCTGCGATCACGCTGGAGTCCCCGCTGGTAGTAAACCACGCCACTCTGAATCTGGACCTCGCCGGCAGCACTGTCGAGGCCGGCAACATTGACGGGAACTACAAGGCGATTACCGCTGGCAACTCGTTCAACGATTACACGGGATACCGGAAGTACGACTTCTCGCGACCGTTCCTGCGCAACGGCACGATCAAGGGCCGTGGTCCCAGCGCCAACTTCGCCAGCCTGATCCGCAACGGTAAAGGCACCGCAGGCCTGTACTTCAACGGCACCCGAGGCACGCCCAACAAGGTCATCCGGCCGACCACCGAAAACTTGGTCATCACGGGGTTCGACACCGGCATTGACGGCAAGACTGGCTTCTTCTTGGGCAACTTCAGCCGCACCGTGGTCTATGACTGTGCGCTGGGGTTCCGCCAACGCCGCGGCCTCGACGCTGGCGAGCGCATTGTGTTCAGCAATCGCTGCCTCATGCAGCGCGTCCGCCTGGCTTTCCTGCTGGAAGACGATTCGTCTGAACTGCATTACGACGGCTCGCTCGACTACCTGATGCAGTGGATCATTGCGAATCCCGCATCCGGGTGGTGTCGAGCCACTTTCGACATCCACTACGAGACCTACTACACCAACAGCGGCAACGACAGCGGTTGGTATGTCGCCCAGGGCCGCGGCAATGACAACCGGCTGATCTACCCGTGGCTGGATAGCCCGGTTGACATGAACGGGGATGGGTCAGCGATCTGGATTCGCGCCGGTAGCTCGCTGGATCACAACACCAACAACCTGGATGTGCCTATCGTCGGCACCACACCCAGCGCGACCAACGACCACTTCATCCATCTTCGCCATCGCAACAGCTGGGGTGTGATCGACAAGGTGTCGGCGCAGAGCCTGAGCAACATCAGCAACACGCTGAAGCGGGGACCTGGCGTGCTGCGCAAGGAGTTTGTGGCACCGGCTTTCCCCAGCCGGCTGACCATCCCCTCCAAGGTGTCGAACAACCCGATGGATAACATGTTTGTCAGCCCGGCAATCAGCGATCTGTCGAGCGACCTGCTGTCTATTACGCACGACGGCAAGGAAATTACCGATCGCTTCACTGGCTTGAACCTCACCCTGACCAGGGACAACACCGTGCGTCCCGGCGGGCAGGGCGATGGCACCGTTGGTGCCGTCACGTTGTCGGTCGATCCGGCGACTCAGATCACCACCTACATCACCGCGGCGGCCCCGATCTCCGGCAACAGCTGTGTGCTCACCGAGCCCTGGGCATACCCCACCGGGACTTACACGCTGACCTTCTCCAACGGCGCCACGCGCACTGTGACGCTCAACAATGATTCGTCCGCCGTCAGCTGGGGTGGTGGTGGGGTGGTGGCCGACGCAGATATCGACGTGTCTGGCGGCATTCCGTCAGTGCAGCCGGCCGATGGATCGGTCCCTGCAGATGGCACCTACCGCGTGGTCTTCTATGGCGACTCGGCCGGCACCTTCTGGCTGGAGACGGCAAACTATGAGTGTCTGGGCGTCGGTGTGGCCGGCACTCCGTTCGCAACCCGTGGCTTTGCATTTACGGTGACCGCCGGCTCCATCCCGTTCGGCCCCTACGACACGGTGACCATCACGGTGGCCGGCGGTGTGGCAACTCGCAACGGAAGCCCAGCCGGCAAGCCAACTTCGAGCGGCGCTTCTCTCAAGGTCACGAAGAACGCGCAGACCTCTCTCACCTTTACGGGCGCTCTGTCCGCTGCCACCAGCGGCACGCTGACGGCGGCCTGGGCCGGGGCAACCGGGGTGTACGCAGTGACCTTCAGCGACAACTCGGTCAGGTCGGCCGTGCTGACCAACGGCAGCACCGCGGTCACCTGGACCGGTGGCGCCGTCACAGCCACTGCCAGCGCGACGATCCGCAACGATGCGAAGTGGAGCTGGATTCTGCCGGTGCAAAGGGGGCGAATGGTCTCGTTCGAGATCCTGTCGCTGGTCCCTTCTGTCGGTGGTGCATCCGGTCCGGTGTCCCTGGCCTACCGTTTCGTCAAGCTCGGAACGCAGAAGGTCGGGGCGCTCACGGCGACGGCGACGGATGGCGCCGTTCGCGCTGGCCACAGCCAGCTGGTGCCGTCATTCGGGGCGCCCGACACCGGCTCCGCTGGGGGCTTCGACCTGGGCTTTTCGCGTTCCGGCGGCGACGTGCGCCTAGTCACCATCGACAGCAGCGCTGGCAATCTGGATCGTTGGACCGTCAACTATCTGACCATCGGCAATCCCTCGGTCAGCACCAGCGACATGGTGTGTCCCGACTGGGCTGATGCTGTGCAGGTGATCGGTGGCCATGACAACGCCGTGTCCGGGGCAGTGCACTTCGCATTGCCAAACGGTGCTCCGCTGTAGATCCCGGCCGCTGCAATTCAACGCTTTATGAGCGCAGACCTTGCCCCCCTCTACCGCGACATCTTCGATCTCGACCGCCGCGGTACCGCCATCCTGGAAGACCTGGTGCAGCGCTTCGGCGGCGCCCGTGTCTACACGGAAGGCGGCACCGACGCGGTGCTGAAGACCTACCAAGCCGCTGGCCGGCGCGAGGTCGTGGACTACATCCTGCGCCAGATCAACAACGCGAACGGCGCCCCAGATCCCCAACCCCCTGAAGAAGGAGACCCCAGCCATGAGTGAAGCCGCCACCGCTCCCGCCGCTGCGCCGGCACCTGCCCCCGCTCCCGATGCTGGCGCCGCTGCGCCGGCTGCAGCACCTGCTGCGCCTGCCGCTGGCGCGCCTGCAGCTGCACCAGCACCTGCCGCCCCGGAAAGCCTGATCCACGGCGACCCGGCAGCAGCACCGCCGGCCAGCCCCGACGGCAAGACCGACACGCCGCCGGCCGGCACGCCCGACCCGCTGGCCGACCTGCTGGCCAAGCTGCCCGAGAAGTTCCAGGTCAAGGCCGGCGACAAGCTGGACGCGGCGGCCAGCCTGGCCAAGGCGCTGGAGCACCGCGACCACCTGGAGAAGCGGCTGGGGGCCGGTGACCTGCCGCCCAAGAGCGAGGCCGAGTACGCGTTCCAGCCGCCCGAGGAGTTCAAGGACTTCACCTTCAAGGAAGACCGCCTCAACGCCTTCAAGAAGGAAGCCCTGGCGGCTGGCGTGACCGGCAAGCAGTACGAGTTCATGATGAACTCCTACCTCAAGGCCTTGCCCGACCTGATGGAAGGCGCCGCGGCCATGAGTGCCGCCGAGGCCCGGGCCGAGCTGGGCAAGGTGTGGACCACGCCCGACCAGTTGCAGACCGGCCTGGCCGATGCGCAGCGCGCACTGCGCGGCTTGCCGGCCGACCTGCAGGAAGCCACGCGCGAGTTCGGCACCAACCCCGCCTTCCTGCGCGCCATGGCCCACATGGGCGCACAGATGCGCGAGGACCGGCCGCCGGCCAGCACCTCGGCGCCGACCGCCGCAGCCGCTGACGTGCAGACCCTCATGAAGCACCCGGCGTACACGGACCCCAAGCACCCCGAGCACGCGACCGTCAGCGCCAAGGTGCGCCAGTTCTACGCCCAGGCCCACGGCACGCAGCCGCTGTAGCCCAGGCCGCACCCCAGCACCAAGCCGCCCACCGAGGCGGCTTTTTCACGTCCGCTCAACGCGCATTTGTCCGGGATTCACGACGCCCCCCGGCAAGACCATGCCGGCCATCGACAGGCCCGCCATGGCAAGCGGATCACCTGCAACCCGCCCGCGGCAGCGCTTCACAAGGCAGAGCGCACAGCCCGTAGAGCAGGCCCGAAGCGCAGTGCGACGGATCACCTGAAAGCCGAACGCCGGAACCACTTTCAGGAGCACTCAACGTGTCCGATTCGATCCCGCAAAGCTTTGTCCAGCAGTTCGACACTTCGCTGCGACTGCTGGCCGCCCAGATGGACAGCCGGCTCAAGCCGTGTGTCACCGACCGCGGCATGATCACCGGTGAATCCTTCACCATCGCCAACATCGACCCGAGCGGCGACCTGCCGGCGGACAACGTGCGCCACGGCGACACGGAGTTCTCGGACATCGCGCACACCACCCGCGTGGTGCCCATGAAGGACTTCTTCGATGCGCTGCCGCTGGACCGCAGCGACATCCCGAAGATGCTGGTCAACCCGGTGACGGGCGGCCACTACATGCAGACCCTGGTGGGCAAGCGCAACCGCAAGGTCGACAACCTGATCTATCGCGCCTGCCGCGATGCGCAGCTGCTCAAGGACGGCACCAGCCAGGCGCTGCCCAGCGGCCAGAAGATCGCTGCCGGCGGCACGGGCTTCACCAAGGCCAAGGCCATCCAGGCCCGCAAGCTGTTCCGCGCGAACGAGAAGGACCAGCACGGCATGCCCGGCGAGAAGCTGTTCATCGCCTACACCGCCGACATGGTCGAGGACATCATGTCCGACACCACGCTGACCAGCGCCGACTATCTGGCCAACAAGTTCCTGCAGCAGGGCGACGTCAGCGGCGACTGGCTGGGCTTCACCTGGATCCCGTTCGAGAGCATCGACGTGTCCGGCGGCACCTACTACACGGTGGCCTGGGCCAAGTCGGCGATCCACTACGGCGAAGGCTCCTTCGAGGGCCGTGTCGACCGCCGGCCCGACAAGAAGAACCTGTGGCAAACCGCCATGAACTGCTCGATGGCGGCTGGCCGCCAGGACGAGAAGGGCGTGGTCGAGATCGCCTACGTCTGACCCTGAAGGAGCACAAGCACCATGGCTGAAATCACTTCCCGTCAAGCCGCCGCGATTGCCTCGCGCGGCAAGATGAGCCCGTCGAGCGCTGGCGTGATGCGCGTCAGCGTCATCCGCAGCCCGGCCACCGTCACCTGGGCGCAGAACGACACCTGCGGCAATCGCGACCGCATCCCGGCGGGCTCGCGCATCCTGGGCTCGTTCATCAGTTCGGCTGCCGCCGGTGCCAGCGTCACGCTGAGCGTCGGCCTGCGCGCCTGGACCGCGGACGGCTCCGGCACCGTGGTGGACGCAGCGGCGATCAACAACGCTGTGGCGGCCAGTTCGGCCATCAACGGCTTCAACGCCGGCGGTGTGCTGGTCACGTCCGGCGCCGAGTACGTGACCACGCAGGACACCGAGCCGTTCTTCACGCTGGGCGGTGCCACCCCCACCGCCAACGCCCAGGTGGTGGTGACCGTCGTCTACATCGCCCCCTGATCGCAGGAGCACGGCCGGCGCTGGATGGGGATGCTGGCCGAGGCATTGAGAGGGGGCCCACGCGGTCCCCTCTCTTTTTTTTGAGAGGCCCGCCGCATGTCTTCGTCCGCCGTCTCGATTTGCTCGAATGCCCTGCTGGAGCTGGGCGACAAGCCGATCGCCTCGTTCAGCTACAGCGAGGGCGAGCGCGCCCGCACCGCTGGCAATCTGTGGCCCCAGGTGCGCGACTACCTGCTGCGCAAGCACGCATGGCCCTGCGCACGCCGCCGACTGATCCTGGCGCCCGAGAGCACCACGCCCGACTTTGACTGGGGCTACAGCTTCGCGTTGCCCGGCGACTGGCTGCGCACGCTGCAGGTCGGCAAGCGCGGCGAGCGGCTGGATTACGAGGTGGAGGGCCGGAAGATCCTGGCCAACACCAACGTGCTGCCGCTGGTGTACGTGTGGCGCAACGAAGACCCGGCACTGTGGGACACCTCGCTGTGCGATGCGGCGGCGGCCGAGATGGCGGCGCGCCTGGCCTACCCGATCACGCAGAGCGCCAGCCTGGTGCAGCTCAAGCGGCAGATCGCCGACCAGGCGCTGAAGGAAGCCAAGGCGCTGGCGGGCCAGGACAACGAGCCCGAGGATTGGGGCGACAGCCCCTTCACTGACGTGCGGTACTGACATGCCGCGCCAGGACACTCTCCAGACCGGCTTTACCTCCGGTGAGCTGACCCCGCGGCTGGCTGGCCGCGTGGACGTGGCCAAGTACGCGCAGGGCGTCAAGCGCGGCCGCGACGTGGTGATCTACCAGCACGGTGGCGCCACGCGCCGGCCCGGCTCGGACCTGCTGGCCAGCACCAGGAGCGACGGCCAGGCCCGCCTGGTGCCGTTCGTGGCCAGCTCCACTGCTGCCTACATGCTCGAGTTCGGGGCGGGCTACATCCGCTTCTGGCGCAACGGCGCGCTGCTGGGTGCACCTTACGAGGTGGCCACGCCCTACAGCATCGATCAGGTGTGGACCCTGGACTTCACGCAGGGCGCGGACACCATGTTCATCTTCCACCCAGCCCTGCAGCCCTACCGGCTGCGGCGCTTCGGTGACACGCGCTGGTCGCTGGAGGTGGCGCCCATCGACCCACTGCCGTTCGACGAGATCGGCCGGCGCCAGGCCACCGCCATCACGCTCGGTGCGACGGGCACCGGCAGCACGTCGGCCACGGCCGGCGCCGCGGCTTTCCTGGCCGCCGACGTGGGCCGCACGATCACGCACAACGGCGGCGAAGCGACCATCACCGCGGTGGGCAGCAGCACCGGCGCCACGGTCAACGTCACCTCGCCATTCGCCGGCGCCACACTGCCAGCCAGCGAGTGGGTGATGACCGGCAGCCCGCAGACGGCGTGCAAGCCCTCCGACAAGGAGCCCATCGGCAAGATCACCACGCTGACGCTGACCGACGCTGGCTGGCGCAGCGACGACGTGGGCCGCTTCGTCAGCCTCAACGACGGCTTGCTGCGCATCACCGCGGTGTCATCCGACACCATCGCATCGGCCCGCATCGAGCAGGTGCTGGCCTCCGACATCGCGGCCGAGGCCAGCGCCTGGACGCTGGAATCTGCGGTGTGGAACGCGCAGGACGGCTACCCCTGCACCGGCACGCTGCACCAGCAGCGCCTGGTGGCCGGCGGCACGCCGCGCTATCCGCAGACCATCTGGGGCTCGCGCGTCGGCCTGTACCTGGACTTCCAGAAGGGCACGCTCGACGATGACGCCTACAGCCACGAGCTGGGCAGCGACGAGATCCAGCCCATCCGCTACCTGCAGAGTGCTCGCGACCTGATGGCCATCACCTACGGCGGCTGCTGGACGCTCAGCGGCGGCATCGAAAAGCCGATCACCGCCACCAACGTGCGGGCCATGCAGCAGAGCAACGTGGGCGCCGCCGGCTGCCGGCCCGAGCAGGTCGACAACGACCTGTTCTACGTGCAGCGCGGCAAGTCCCATCTGCGCAGCGTGTTCTACAGCGTGGAACTGGCAGGCTACGACGCCGACGAGATGAGCACGCTGAGCGAGCACCTGGTGCAGGGAGGCATCATGGCGATGACGTTCCAGCAGAGCCCCGAGCGGGTGCTGTGGATGGTCAAGGCCGACGGCACGTTGGTGACGTTGACGCACTCGCGCAAGCAGCAGATCAGCGCTTTCGTGGCCGGCAGCATGGCCGGCGGTGGCGTCATCGAGTCCATGGCCACCATCCCCGAGGGCGGCGAGGACCAGACCTACATGGTGGTGCGCCGCACGATCAACGGCAGCACGCGCCGCTACGTCGAGCGCATGAACTGGGCGGCCTGCCAGGACTGCCGCACGGTGCGCGCGCTGTCACCGGCCAGCGCCACCATCACCGGGCTGACGGCTTACGCCGGCGCCAGCGTGGCGGTGGTGGCCGACGACGTGGACCTGGGTGACTTCACGGTGACGGCCGGCGGCCAGATCACGCTGCCGCGCACTGCCTCGCAGGTCACGGTCGGGTTCCGGTCCACGCCCACCATCAAACTGCTGCCCCCAGAAGTGGGCACCGGGATGGGGGCATCGTCTGGCCGGTCGGTGCACAACGGCAAAACGTCGGTGCTGTTCCAGCACACGCTGGGCTGCGAGGTCAACGGCCAGGCGCTGGGCTTCCGGCAGCTGGGCGAAGGAATCATCGGCAACCCCATCGACCCCATTGACGGTTGGATCAACGTGTCCGACGCTGGCTGGGACATCGATGCCGGCGAAGTCGAGATCACGCAGCCGCGCTGCTACCCCTGGACCATCCTCGCGGTGGTCCGCCGCATCACCTCCAACCCCGGATGATCCCCACCATGATCAGAGAAGCCATCCCCTCCGACATCCCGCGCATGGTCGACCTGGGCCGCGTCATGCACGCCGAGAGCCCACGCTTCAGCCGCATGGCGTTCGACGGCGATCGAGCCGCGGCCACCATCGCGCGGCTGATCGACATGCCCGAGGGCTTCGCCTGGGTCTACGAAGATGCCGACGGCCAGGTGGTGGGCGGCCTGCTGGGGCTGGTCATGCCGCAGTGGTTCAGCCACGAGCTGACGGCCTGCGACATCGCGCTGTTCATCGAGCCCGCGCACCGCGGCAGCATGGCGGCCGTGCGGTTGGTCAACACCTACCGGGCCTGGGCGCATGACCAAGGCGTCGAGCCGGGCATGGTGCAGATCGGCATCCTCACCGGTGTGGAGGTGGAGGGCACCGAGCGCCTGCTGCAGCGCCTGGGCTGGCAGCGCGCCGGCCTGGTGATGGAGGCCTGACCATGTGCGTGCAACTTGCAAACGCCGCGATGGCGATGGGCGGCGACCTGGCCGGCGCCAACGGCGCCATCCAGCAGGGCGGCACCATGCAGGCGCTGTCGGGCGGGCTGGGTGCGCTGGGTGACCTGGCCATGGGCGCCACGCGCGCCAAGGCTGCCCGGGCCGATGCCGCCGCTGAACGCGCCGCGGGTCAGCAGCGCGCGAGCCGCATCCGCGATGCCGGCGCTGAGACGCTGGGCGCCGCCCGCGCGCAGCTGGCCGCCAGTGGCGTCAAGGTCGGCGCCGGGTCCGCGCTGGACATCGAACGCCGCATCGTGCGCAATGTCGAGCAGGATGCAGGCGTGGCCATCCTCACCGGCGAGCGGCGGGCGCAGGCCCTGGATGCACAGGCCCGCTACAGCCAGGCCGCCGGCATCAACAGCGCGCTGGACGGCCTGGGCGGCGCGGTGGACAACTGGAAGCGCAGCCGGCGGGCCACCGAAGGCCCGGGCGGGTCCGCGCTCGATGCGTTCTGGCGCACCGGCACCACGGGGGATTGAGGCATGGCACGGATCGATGCAGGCGGCCAGTTCGGCCGCGACGTGGCGCCCGCCACCAACCTGGCCAGCGTGCCGACGCCGCGGGCCGCCTTCGGCTCCACGCAGTCGATGGACCAGGCCGGCCAGCAGGTGATGAACGAGGGCCTGCGGCAAGAGCGCCAGCAACTGCACGAAGCGGACATGGCGCGCAAGGCCGCCGACCGGTTACAGGCCCAAGCTCAGTTCTACACGTACAAAGACCGTCTTGACGACGCGATGAAGCAGCTTGGATCTGATATCCAGCAGGGCGCCATCGACAAGACCAAAGCTGCAAACGAGTGGAACGCCCGCTCCAAGGACATCTTGGCTGGCGCGCTCGATGGCGTTCCTGATCGGGAACGAGAGGCTGTTGGCCTCGAACTGCAGACCCATGCACAGCGCATCACCAGCAAGGTTGGTGATCTGGTTCGCGAGCGTGATCAGCAGGATGTGGTTACCGCGATCAACACGACCCTGGAATACACGCAGCGGCTGGCGGTCACGGATCCAGAGATGGCACGGTCGATCGTGCAAAAAACGCTTGCTGCTGCCGGCCCATTCTCCGGATTGAAACCCGACCAGCTGCGCAAAGCGGAACAGGGCTGGGTCGAAGAGACGGCCTACACGCGGGCCTTCACGGCGGTCAACGCGGCCAAGAGCGACAACAAGGCGCTGTCCACGGTGGAGCAGGGCCTGGCGCAGAACACCGACCTGGACCCGCAGCGCAAGGCGGCGCTGCTGGCGCAGATCGACGGATACCGCGCCAACAACGAGGCGCGCGCCATCCGCGAAGCGCAGCGTGCCGAGATCGCCGCGCAGCGCGCACAGCGTGAGTCGTCGCAGGCCTTCAGCGTGCTGTCGAGCTGGGCGCTGTCGGGCAAGGCCGCGAACCCCGACGCCAACGCCAGCCTGGTCGCGCGGCTGACGCCGGCCGACCGCGAGGCGTACAAGGCCCTGGCCGCCGAAGTGCCGATGCGCGCCGCGGCTGCGATGCTGCCGCTGGACACGCAGCAGCAGCAGATTGACACCCTCAAGGCACAGCGCAACCAGTTCGGCACCGATCAGCGGCTGGAGCAGGAGATCAACCGCCGCGAGCAGGTGCTGAACGATGCCCGGCGCGAGTACCAGCAAGACCCGCTGCGGGCAGCGCAAGAGCGCGGCATCCTCGACCAGCCGCTGCAGCCGCTGCGCACCGACAGCATTGACGGCTTGGTGTCAGGCATGGCCGTGCGCGTGCAGCAGGCCCAGACCACGGCCACGCGCGTGGGCCGGCCGGTGTCGCCGCTGCTGAGCGAAGAAGCCGGCCGCCTGGGCGACATGCTGAACGCCCTGGCGCCGGCCCAGCGCTCACGAAGCATCGCTTCGCTCGCCGCAGTGATGCCGCCATCCATGGCACAGGCGCTTGCCGAGCAAATGAACGACAAGGACCGCGCGACTGCGCTGGCATTCAGCATGGCTGGAAGCCGCACCACCAACAACCGATTTGCTTCGGAGCTGCTGCTGCGCGGCGCACAGGCCAAGAAGGACGGCACGAGCACCAAGGGCGAGAAGGAGCCGGCGCTCAAGGCTGCCCAGTGGCAGGCCAACATCGCCGCGCAGCTCGAAGGAGTGTTTCCCCAGCAGACCTTCACCGACCAGGCCCGGGATGCCGCGGTGCTGGTGGCCCACGGGATCGCGGCAGAGCAGGGTGGGGCGTTGAGCAAGGATGACCTTCAGCGTGCCGTGCGCTTGGCCATCGGTGGCTCGCTCGAGGAGGTCAACGGGCGCCGTGTCCCAATCCCGGCCGGCTTCTCGCGGGCCGATTTGGAGAAGAGGCTCCGCACTGTCTCAACGGAGGAAATCAGGGCGCAGGCGGGCCCTACGGTGCGCGCCGCAGGAGCAGAAATTCCGGTTGCCGAGTTCGTGAAACGGCTGCCGGCCGCTGAGCTGATGCCGATGAAGCCGGGGCAGTACGTGGTGCTGGCCGAAGGGCGCCCGGTGGTGTCGCCAACCGGCCGGCCGGTGGTGATTGGACTTGGGGTGCGCTGATGGACTTCGACAACACGCAGGCGATCAATGAGCTGATCGCCAACCCGCCGCCGCTGAAGCCTGTGGCCACTACCCAGAAGTGGAACGCCTGGACCGCGCCACTACGGGCTGTGGCTGCCGGCGTGGCAGAAATGGCGGGCACCCTCTCTTCGGTGCAGCCGCAGATGGACGCCAACCGGCCCATGCCGGAGATCCTCCTGGAAGAGCAGCGGCGGTGGCAGCAGCGCTACGGTGACCGAACCGAGTCGCAGGTCATGCGGGACGTCGCGCGCGATCTGAGGCCCGATCCAAACACAGCTGGCGTCGCAGAGAACATCGTCTTTGGCCTGGGCCGAGGCCTGACCAAGGGTGCGCTGTACCTGGGGGCGGGTGGTCCGATCCTGGGCGCCGCCGCCTTTGGCGTTGACGAAGGCGCGACCACCATGGCTGACCTGCAACAGCAGGGCGTCGATGCCAACACCGCGCTGAAGGCAGGTGTTGCTGCTGGCGTTGGTGGCACCGTAGGTTTGGCGCTGCCCATGGCCGGCTCTACCGTGGGGCGCACAGTCGGGCTATGGGCCGTGGGCGGTCCCGGCGCCTTCGTTGCCCAGCAGGCAGCGACGCAGAAGATCCTGCGTGATGCCGATTACGGGCGCATCGCGGAAAGCTACGATCCGCTGGACCCGGTAGGGCTGGCTGTCGCGGCACTGGTGCCAGGCGTCTTCGCCGGCCTGCATATCAGGGGACTGCGAAGACCTGGAGAGGCCGCGCCGACGCCAGAGGCCGCCCCACCCCGCCCAGCCGTGGACCTGGATGCCGTCGACGCCGCGATGACGCACAACCTGACCGCTCAGGCAGACGCACTGGCAAAACTGCCGCCGGAAACCTTGCCGGACGATGCCCCGCTCCCAGGTCCTGTCGCAAAGCTGAAGCCTGAGCCGGAACAGGGGCTGACGCCAGAAGCGGCCCGGCCTGCCGCTGAGCAAGCCATCGACCTGCAGACCGTTTCGCCAGACTTGCCTGTGCGGGTGTCCGATGACGGGCGTCTGGTGACGGTGGACGAAGAGATGAACGCGGTGCGCCAAGACGCCCGCAACGGGTCCGACTTTGAGCTGGGCCACGACGACGCGCCGCTGCTGCAGGTCGCGGCGGAGTGCTTTCTTACGCTGTGAGCAAGAAAGGTAAGGCCAAGATCAGCATCAGGACACAGAGCGCCAGCAGCACACCGACGAAGAGGCCGTATTCCTTGATGGCACTGATAGCGCCCTTCATCGAATTGCCGCCTGCAAGATAGCCAAGGAATGCAATCCACAGCACCCCGACAAGGGCCGCTCCACCGAATATGAGGAATTGACGCATGGCCATGGATCCGAAGTGTAGGGCCGCCGTCCGCGCGGCCGCTGCAGGGCGCCAAATCAGCGACGCGAAGATCGATCTGATCGAGCAGCAACTGAGAGAGACAGGGCAGATGCTGGCCCGCCAAGACCCAGAGCGCTGGATCGGCCTGACGACGGCCCAGCGAACGCGCGAGATTGCAGCGGCAGCCATGGACCAAGTCAAAGCCGAGGCGCTGCGGAAGGAGTGGCGCGCCTCTCTGCAGGTCACGCGGTCCGCGCAGGCCGGCGCGCGCATAGAGGCCGCAATGGCGCTGAACCAGCTGACGCGCTCGCAAGGCCTGATCCGCGACATCGAGAACACCGGCCACAACATCGAAGCGGTGCGCAACGAAGCCATGTCAGGCCTGGGCGACATGATCGACGCCGCCGAGTCGGCCGACGGCACCGGGGCGCTGCGCCGCCTGGGCATGCGCTTGTTCGACCTGGACAACCCTCGCATGACCGCCGACGTGGTGCGCGAGATCTTCCGCAACGCCGACGGATCAACTGGCAATGCGGCGGCGCGCGCGGGGGCCAAGGCCTGGTTGGCCACGATCGAGCGCATGCGCGTCCGCTTCAACGAGAGCGGCGGCAACATCGGGCGCTTGGCCTACGGCTACCTGTCGCAGGCTCACGATCAGGTGAAGGTGCTGACCGCCGGTGCCGAGGCCTGGGCTGACGCGGTGCTGCCGCTGCTGGACCGCCGGCAGTACGTGAACGCCGACGGCTCGCGCATGACCGACGCGCAGGTGGGTGAACTGCTGCGCAACGCCTGGAAGACCCTGGCCACCGGTGGAGACAACAAGGTGGATCCCGGGCAGTTTCGCGGCCAGGGTGCGCGTGCCAACCGTGGCAGCGATCACCGCGTGCTGCACTTCGCGGACGGCGATGCGTGGATGCGGTACATGGAGCAGTTCGGCCAGGGCTCGCTCTACGACGCCATGGTGGGGCACGTCGGACGCATGGCGCGGGACATTGGCTTGGTCGAGGCTTATGGGCCAAACCCCGAGCAGACGTTCCGCGTGTTGAACGACCTGGCCCGCCGCGACGATGCCAAGGGCAAAATCGGTGACTTCCTTTCCAACCGCAGCGCCGGCAACACCCCGCAGGCCTACTGGGATCTGGTGTCCGGCGTGACGGGCACGCCAGTCAATCCGGCGCTGGCGCGAGCCGGCCAGAGCACTCGCAACGTTTTGACGGCCGCAAAGCTGGGCGGCGCGGTGATCAGCTCGTTGACGGATGTGGCCACCATCGCCCAGGCGCTGCACTTCAACCGCCTCGGCTATTTCGAGATGCTGCAGAACGTGAAGGGCCAGGCGGATCCGCAAGTGCGCGATTTCCTCCAGGCACACGGGATCATCGCCGAATCGCTGGCCAGCTCTTTGGGGCGATGGAGTGGAGAGGCTGTGACCAGCGGCATTTCTGCGCGCTTTGCAGGAGCTGTGATGAAGGTGCAACTGCTGGGCGTGTGGACCGACGGGCTCCGCGGCGCCTTCTCGCAGACGCTGATGGCAGGCCTCGCGCGCACCGCGAAGAAGAACTGGGCGCAGCTGGACGAGTGGGATCGCTACCTGCTGCAGCGAAAAGGCTTGACCGAGGACGACTGGAACATCATCAGCAAGGCCCAGCCGACTGAGTTCGAGGGGCGCACCTACCTGACCGGTGAGGCAGTGCGGGCAACCGGCCTGCCCGGCGCCGACCAGGCGGCCACCAAGCTGCTCGGCTTCATCGTGGACGAAGGCCAGTTCGCTGTGACGAACCCGGACATGGCAACGCGAGCCATCACCACGGCCGGCGGCCGGCCGGCTGGCACGGTGGGCGGGGAGCTTGCGCGCAGCGTGGCTCAGTTCAAGAGCTTCCCGCTGGCGCAAATCACCCGCCACTGGCGCCGCATGTTGGAGACCCCGCAGGGCCTGGAGGGCGCGCCAGCGTTGTACGGTGCGAACACGCGCATGGGTGCACTGAGCAACCGCATGATGCTGCTGGCCGTGGCGAACGTCACAGGCATGATGCTGGGCGCCGTGGTGTTGCAGGTGAAGTCGCTGCTGCAAGGCAAAGACCCGGCCGACATGACCGAGGGCAAGTTCTGGCTTCGCTCGCTGGCGCAAGGCGGTGGCATGGGGTACCCCGGCGACCTCCTGCTGAAGGATCCGACCGAGTCGCGGTCCAACACTGCGCAGCAGGCGGTCGGCTCGGTGCTGGGGCCGACGGCCGGGACTGCTGCCGGCATCTTGGGCGACCTGGTTGTCACCAATGCCTGGCAAGCGGCCAAGGGCAAGGACACGGATCTTGGCGCTGAAGCGCTGCGGATGGGTATTGGTCTGGTGCCAGGCAACAACCTGTGGTGGAGCCGACCGCTGTTCGATCGCTGGTTTTTGTTCGCTGCGCAAGAAGCGTTGAATCCAGGCTACTTGGGGCGCATGCAGCAGCGCGCGATGAAAGACTACGGCCAAGGCTTCTGGTGGTCTCCAGACGAGGCCTTGCCGGACCGCGCCCCGAACTTCGAGGGCATGGTCGGGCAGTGACTAAGGAAGCTTTGGAGGCTTTGGAGGCTTTGGAGGCTTTGGCTGCGCTGCGCGGTCAGCTCTCAAAGTATCGATCATGGCTTGGCGCCCGAGCTTCGCGTAGCGCTGCACCCCACGCTCCATCATCTCCCGAAGATCCTCTGGGGTGTTGGGCGGCAAACGTCCAGTGCTGGCCTCGAGGGACTTGCTCAAGGCCTGCCGCCGCACTGCCTCATTGAGCTCTCGCCACTGCGGGATGTCTTTGGCAAATCGCGTCAAGGCTTCGGAGCTTGGCGGCAGGGCCTCAAGGATGCGTTCAAAGTGCATCGCGATCAAACCAGCCAAATACAACCCGCCCTCTGTGCGCGACTTCTCAACTTCCAGGGCGCGCTCAAGATCCTCAACGCGGGAAGCGTCGGCGCGCCCATCCAGTGACGCTTGAAGCCGGGCGACGATCTCCGAGTTCATCGATCGGCCCGCCGCCTTGGCGGCATCTGCGATGCGTTCGCGCATCCCATCCGGAAGCCGGAGCATGAACTTGTCCGCAGCGTCAGAGGGAAATGTTTTGGAGGTAGCCACAGCCTATTGTAGTGGCGACTCGCTATAGCTAAAAACGATAGCGATTCGCCACCATCAGACGTGGACTCAATAGAGTCAAGTCGCTATCATGAAAGCGTGTCGAGTCGCTACCACTTCGAAGGAGAGAACATGGCAACCAGCGCAACCCAAGACGACTACGCAAAGACCGCGCTTCGACTTCCCCGCGACCTGCACAGGGCCGTGCATGAGGCGGCCAAGCAGCAGGACCGCAGCTTCAACGGCCAGATCGTGGCGCTGCTGCGCGCCGCGCTCGCGCCGGTGAAGCAAGGGGCTTCGCAATGAAGCCCACCAAGATCAACCCCAGCGCCTTCATCGAGTTCGATGCTGAGGGCGACGACGCGGCCAACGGCAACGTTGTGGGCATGGATGCATGGACGAGCCTGGCTGAAGGCAAGACGCCAGACGAAGCCGCGAAGGCCATGACCGAGGCGCTCATGGAGGCGGCGATGTTCGAAGAACGTCCCACGGCCGCCGCCGTGATCTACGGCGCCGTGCATCTGCTGCTCGAGGTCGCCCAACGCCCGAAGGTGGCTTGATGAACCCCCTCACCATCGCGGGCACCGAGATCCGGATGGACGGTGACGGACGGTTTTGCCTGAATGACCTGCACCGAGCCGCCGGCCGTGCACGGAAGGACCAGCCGAACCACTTCCTTGCGCGCAAGGAAACCCAAGACATGGTGGCCGAGTTGCTGTCCGAGCAAGGCTCGGAGGGGCCTCCCGGAATTCCGGGAGGCCCCATCAATGTCCTCAATGACGGGCACAACAACGGCACCTACGTGGTCAAGGAGCTGGTCTACGCCTACGCGATGTGGATCAGCCCCAAGTTCAGCCTCCAGGTCATCCGGGCTTACGACTCCATGGTCATGGACGAGTTGGGCCGACTGAACGGACTCCAGTGCAAGGCGATGCGCGCTGAGCTCGAATTCCTGAAGGGCATGCAGGAAGCCAGCCGGTGCGGCTTGGCGCTGCGCCGGTGGCAGCAGTCCAAGCCAGCGCTCGAGCAGACGATGGAAGAACTGCTCAACGAGCTGCAGCCCGGCCTGTTTCGGGCAGACCACTGATGCCCCAAAAGGAGAAGCCCCGGCGCTGGCAGGCGTCGAGGCTTCGAGGTGAAACCACTCTGACGAGAGAAGGAATCGACATGGAAAGTACCACAAACGTGATCGCGCTGCCAACGGCGGCCCCAGAACGGGTCGTCAACCAGGTTCCCAGAGGCCGGCGCGCGCGCGGCGGCAAGGTGACGCTGGCCTGCGACCTGGTGCGC
The DNA here is from genome assembly GCA_937883885.1 of uncultured Aquincola sp. Next base: position 42,727 of record CAKZXL010000505.1, read on the forward strand.
CGCCGCTACCAGCGCACACAGGCCGCGCGCAAGGCTGAAACGACGAGCGAGGCGGCCGATGCCTTCAAGCGCGGCTATGAGATGCAGAAGCTGGAATCCGCGCTCGCTGCGGCGCTGCTGGGTGATCCCGTTGTTCGCCGCGTTGTCATGGACATTGTCGGCGGCAACCTGCGATTCAACTGAGGTATGCACATAGCCACCACAGAGACCGAGCCCGAAACCTCCACTCCTTCTTTCTTGCTCCCTGCGGCCCGACAATCCAGCCGGTGACAAGGAGCGTGTGACATGCGTGCTGACCAGTTCGAGAAGCTGCAGCGGCTGGAAGAAAAGCTGATCGACGTGTTCATCGAAGAGGCCGACCCGGCCGGCTGGCCTGGCCAGGGCCTGAAGCTGGGCGCCATGGATTCGCAGACGCGAGGTGATCTGTACTGGACCCGCAAGACCGCCGCGTCGGTGCTGGTGCTGGCGCAGAAGGTCGGTGGCCTGGTGTCCACCGCGCAGCAGCGCGCCGCCGGCACATTGCCGCCGGCAGGCGAGGGCGGCGAACAGCCGGCCGGCGAGGACGAAGGCGCCCAGCTCGACACGCTGGTCGACAGCGCCGAGCGCGAGGCCCTGCGCCTGATGCGCGAGCTGCAGGGCGCCGGTGGCAAAGCAGCCTTCGACCGGAAGGTGCATGGCCGAGGCTGAAGCCCCGGCACCTGACGCGCCGGCCGCACCACGGCCGCCGGTGAGCTTTCTCACGTTCTTCGTGCTGTGGGCGCGGCACATGGGCTGGACCGTGCCTCTGCTGCACGTGCGCATCTGCCTGTGGCTGGAGACCTGCACGGCGCCCGAGCGGGTGCTCATGGTCTTCCGCGGCGCGGCCAAGTCTACGATCTATGCGGTCTACAAGGCCTGGAAGCTGTACCGCAACCCGTCGCGCCGCTCGCTGGTCTGGTCGGCTGACGGCCCCACCGCCGAGATGCTGACGGCCGACGTGATCAACGTGCTGCGCAACCACCCGCTGACCGGGCACCTGCTGGGAGGCCGCAAGCCGGGCCGCAAGCGCTTCTGGGTGAACGGCGCCAGCGACATGCGCAATGCAAGCATGCGGTCGGTGGGCGTGGACTCCAACGCCACCGGCGCGCGGGCCGACGATGTGGACTTCGATGACATCGAGGTGCCCGGCAACATCGAGACGCCCGAGGCGCGCCAGAAGCTGCGGTACCGGATCAGCGACAGCACGCACATCCTGGTGCCGGGCGGCCAGGCGACGTACATCGGCACGCCGCACACCATGGACTCGATCTACCCCGAGCAGATCGCCGGCGGGGCCGAGGTGCTGACGATCCCGCTGTTCGAGCACATGGTGCGGCACAGCGAGACGGCCGAGCGCACGCGGTACCGCTTCGACTTCACGCCTGGTGCTGACGGCCTGTACGTGATGACCGGCATCTACCAGGGCGCCAAGCTGCTGGTGCAGGGCCGTGATTACCTCGTCGAGGGCAACGAGGTGGTGTTCCCGGCGCCGCCTGGCGCAGTGGTCGACATCTGCGCGGGCTGCGCCTGGCCGGAGCGCTTCACGCGCGACGAGATCCAGCTGCGCCGCCGCAAGACGCGCACGCTGAACGCCTGGGACAGCCAATACTTCCTCAAGGCCAAGCCGCTGACCGACATCCGGCTGGACCCGGACCGCCTGCCGCTGTACGACTGCGAGCCCGAGTTCCGCACCGCCAACAAGCGGCTGCAGCTGTGGCTGGGCACGGCGCGCATCGTCGGCGCCGCGCTGCGGTGGGACCCGTCCAGCGGCAAGACCAAGAGCGACGTGAGCGCGCTGGCCCTGGTGCTGCAAGACGACCGCGGCTGCCGGTACTGGCACCGTGCCATCGCGCTGGAGGGCAACGTCGCCGACTACGACGAGCGCACCGGCAAAGAGATCGTCGGCGGCCAGGTGTGGGCCATCTGCGGGGTGGTGGCCAAGTTCGGCGTGCGCCGCATCACCGTGGAGACAAACGGCGCCGGCACCTTCGCGCCGGCCGTGCTCAAGGCGGCGCTCAAGCAGCTCGGGCTGGTGTGCGGGGTCAAGGAGATCCACGCCACCGAGAACAAGAACCGGCGCATCTTGGAGGCCATGGAAGGCCCGATCCAGTCCGCCATGCTGTGGGCGCACGTCAGCGTGGCCGACGGCCCGGCGTTCCCGCAGATGCGCAGCTGGAACCCCGCGGTGCGCGAGCAGCCCGACGATCACCTGGACGCCTGCGCGGGCGCGATCGACGACCAGCCCGAGCGCCTGATCCCGCAGGCTGGCGCGGCCGGGCAAATGTCCGGGATTCACGACGCGCCCCAAAACGAGGATTGGCGCCCGGCAACCGGGGTGTTCGAGGCCGAGCTGGAAATGGACTGATCCGACAGCGCCTGCCCCGCGCGCCACAGCGCACAAGGGCACAACATGGCGGTCGGATCGGGCACCCCGTACAACATTCACATCGGCAACGGCGTCACCAGGACGTTCGGCTACGGCTTCACGCTGCTGGATGCCGACGACCTGGTGGTCACCATCGACGGTGTGGCCACCAGCGCCTACACCATCACGGGCCTGGGCGTGGCTGCCGGCGGCACGGTGGTGTTCAGCACGGCACCGGCCAGCGGCGCCAAGATCATCCTGCAGCGCGTCATCCAGCTGGTGCGCGCCACCGACTACCAGGACGACGGCGACCTGCTGGCCGACACGCTGAACGACGACTTCAACCGCCTGTGGATGGCGGTGCAGGGGGTCAGCGCAGGAGACGCCCGCTCGATTCGAGCGCCGTTCCCCGAGGTGCTCAACGACCTGCCCGCGGCGGTGGATCGGGCCGACAAGATCCTGACGTTCAACTCCGCCGGGCAGCCCATCTTGACGGCACCAGTGGCTGGGACCGCGGGCGCATTGGCCACCGACTTGGCCAGCACCGCCAGCGCCACCAAGGGCGCCGGCATGGTGTACCTCAACGTTGCGCTGTCGTACCCCGCCGGCTCTCTGGGCGCGCACGCCTGGAACAAGGTGTATGTCAGCAGTTTCCCGTTCTTGGCGACTGGTGATGGAACCACTGACGACTCGGCCGCTTTTGCATCCGCTGTAGCTTTTGTCGCAGCCAACGGCGGGGATCTCCATCTGGACCGTGGCAAGAACTACAAGATCACGACTGGCAACATCGAAGGCAGCCATGTTGCGCGCCTGATTGGCGACGAATCTCGCTCGTCGCGCATCACCTTCACCGGTTCAGGAACGCTGTTTCATAACCTAGGCGGCGCTTACGGATTCAGCATCTACGGCAACAACAAAGCTGGCGCGCAAATCGGCATCAAAAACGAAGACTGGTATCGCGAGCGAATCAGCAACTGTGAATTTCACCTGCTTGGCAAGGGCATCCAGATTTCAGGCTCCGGCCAAACAGTAGAAGATAACTACTTCAGTTATTGCGGCATCGGTCTGCATGTGTATCGGCAGACAAGCCTGGCGGCTGCGACCACCACGTTCACGTCACGGAAGAACTGGTTTGAAGGGAACAACAAGGGCTTGTGGTTCGACTCTGCCGGCTTGGCTGACGGGGTGCTCGCATGCCAATCCGTTGACGACATCTTCCAGCTCAATACCGGCTATGGCTTGCTGATCGACAAGGCGAACTTCCCCTTCATCCTCATCAACCCATACACGGAGCAGAACTGCACAACGCCGGGCTGGTACGCCATCGCCTGCACGGATGCAAGTTACATCATCTGGGACGGCGGCTACCAGATGGCCGGCGATGTGAACAGCTTTGGAACGACCTCGGTCGTCATTCGCCGCACGATCGACGGCATTTCAGCCAAGGGTCGCTATCGCATCACCAACGCGGACGGAACAAAGGTTTTCGTGGATGTGCAGCCCGATGTGAATCTCACGACGCTGCTGGCCAAGACTGGTACTCAGCGGATGCTGTTCTCCGGCGGCGCATACTCCGAGACGGGGACCGGCCGCGTGGAGATCCAGGGCGGCATCGGTGACGTTGGTTTCCGATACGGCAACTATTGGCAAAGCGCACGCACCAGCACGACCAGCGACGGCTGTGTGATGTCGCTAGGTGTCATCACGCGCGGCTCTGTCACCGACAGCTACACCGACCTGCTTGCCATTGATGACGCAGGCCCGGTGTACCCCGGATTCGACAACTCGCAGACCCTGGGCAAGTCCGGCAAACGCTGGTCTCAGCTTTACGCCGGCACGGCCACGATCAACACGTCGGACGAACGCGAGAAGCAGGACATCGGTGCCATTCCCGACGCGTGGCTTGATGCGTGGGCTGATGTGCAGTGGGTCCGGTTCAAGTTCAAAGACGCGGCAGTCAGCAAGGGTGCTGATGGTGCGCGCTGGCACATCGGCATGGTGGCCCAGCGGGTTCGAGATGCGTTTGCTGCCCGCGGGATCGATGCACTTGCCATCGGCCTACTGTGCTACGACGAGTGGCCGGGCTCACCTGAGGTGCTGGACGACGAGGGCACCGTCACCATGCCCGCCGCGCCTGCCGGCAACCGCTGGGGCATCCGCTACGAAGAAGCGCTGGCGATGGAAGCCGCGTTGATGCGCCGCGAACTGAATCGGCTGAAGGCTCAACACTGAGAGGCAAGCATGCTCACCTACATCCTGATCGCATCCGCATCCGCCCTAGTCGGCGGTGGCATCGTGGCCTGGCGCCTGCGCGGTGACCGCTCCCTGATGGAAACCGGCAAGGCCGTGATCCTCGGCGGCGGTGGCCCTGGCCCGAGGCAGCCGAAGTGAGCGCGCTGCTGCTGCTGGTCGGCGTGTGGTGGGCGCATTACGCCTACTACCGCTGGCCCAGCTCTGGCGATCAGCAGTGGGCGCACTACATCGGCTCGCATGCGCTGCTGGTGCTTGCCCTGGTGCTGCTGGTGCCGCAGGCGGCCCGGTCACGCTGGGCGGTAGCCGCGGTGATCGGTCCCATCGCCTGCTGGTGGGGCGCCATCGAGTCCGCGCAGGCCGCTGTGTGCGGCTACATGCAGTGGGGCACGCTGCCCGCCGCTGACCTGTGCGTGTCAGCGCTGGGCGTGTGGCCCTATGCCCTGGCCGCGGCCCTGTCCATCGCCACCCTGGTGGTGGCCCATGTCTGGAGGCGCCGTCATGGCTGAGCCACACGCAACCGGCGGCGCGGCGCTGCTCGTCGTCGCCACCGCGGCCCTCGGCCCCATCGCGGGCGAGTGGACGCTGATCCTGGTGGGCGGCTTCCTCGGCGGCTGCCTCGCGGCCACGTCGGCAGAGACGGCCGGCCTGCGCGCCGCGGTGACCGTCCTGGCGCGCGGCATGGTCGCTGCCACGCTCTTCACCAGCATCGCGGCTGTTGTAGCCGCATCGCTGACAAGCATTTCGGTGGACGCACTGCTGCTGCCTGTCTCCGGCGCCATGGCCTGGCAGTTCGACCGGCTCAAGGATCTGGCGCTGGGCTTTCTCGGCCGCCGCGGAGGTGCCTGATGGACTGGATCAACATCATGTTAGGCGCCGGGATCATCTGGACCTGCCTCTGCCGGATCAAGCGCATGAGCGCCGCAAGCACGCTGGCCACCGTGCGCTACAGCGTGTCGCTGCTGGCTGCGGCCGGCCTGGTGCTAATCCTGGCCGCCACGGTGCGCCCGCACTGGCACGACACGGCGCTGACGTTCTTGGCGCTGGCGATGCTCTGCGTACAGGCCAGCACATCGCGCCTGTGGCGCCATCGAGTGCCCGAGCCATTCAGCCGGCCCGGCGGCCTGGACGAGATCGATTCGGACTGGCTGCCCAGCATCACCGGAGGCAAGAAGTGAAGCTCAACGACCGAAGTGAAGACCGCCTGAAAGGCGTCAACGACGACTTGGTGCGCGTGGTGCGTCGGGCCGCCGAAATCACCGACGTGGATTTCGTGGTCACCGAAGGCCTGCGCACGAAGGAGCGGCAGGCGCAACTGGTGGCCAAGGGTGCCAGCCGCACCATGAACAGCAAACACATCGTCGGCCGGGCCGTTGACTTGGCCGCCGTGGTGGACGGCGAAGTGCGCTGGGACTGGCCGCTGTACCACAAGCTGGCCGACATCATGAAGCGCGCGGCGGCTGAACTGAGCGTGCACATCGCCTGGGGCGGTGACTGGGTGACGTTCAAGGACGGCCCGCACTTCGAGCTGCCATGACCCCGCTGCGCTACGCCGCCGCCGGCCTGCTGGTGCTGCTGCTGGGCCTGCTGGCCGTGCAGACCGGCCGCCTGCAGCGCGCCGAGACCGCGATCCAGACCGAGCGCGCCGGCCGCGCGCAGGACAAGGCCGCCGCTGCCATGGCCGCCGCGAGTGCCGTGATGGCCGCCCGGGCCGAGGAACAGCGGCGCACCGCCGCGCAACAGGAGGCCGCCCATGCTGCCCAGACCGATGCCGCGCGTGCGCGCGCTGATGCCGTTGCTGCTGCTGGCAGCGCTGACCGGCTGCGCCAGCACGTCGCCGCCCTTGCCGCCAGTTGTGGTGACGCCGCCAGCGATTCCGCCGCTGCCGCGGGAAGCGCGCCAGCCGCCGGTGCCGGCCTGGTGCTCGCCGACCTGTTCCGCAGGGCTGACGAGCGCTCGGGACAGCTGGCTGAGTACGCCGATCAAGCTCGGATCGCCGGCCAGGCCTGCGAGCGGGCCTATGACGCCCTGAGGTAGCCATGCCCTGCGCGCTCTGCGGTTCCTGGGAGCAGAACCGGTCGTCGTGCCCACTGGAGTGCGGCCTGCCGCGCGCAGACGACTTGCTGGACCTGATCGAACTGGGCGAGGTACTCGACGCCCCGCCGGCCCCGCCGCCAGACCGTCAGGAGAAACCATGCCGATGATCCGGCACGAGGTGACCACCTCCATCCTGCGGTTCTACGAACGGGAGAGCAGCGCCAGCACGCCGCCGTTCGACGCCACGTGCGTGGTGCAGTGGGAGACGCCCCGCATCGTGTGGCTGAAAGCGTTCCACGGCCGGCTGACGCGCTCGCTGCTGCGCTGCCTGCTGGAGTGGCTTGCCGAGAACGGCATCCACACCGTGAAGGCGTACCGCGATGCGGCCCACCACCTGCCCTTTGGGCGGCTGCAAGACGATGGGTCTACGGTAATCGACGTGGCCGACCTCGTGGACCGCTTCACGCGGCGCACGGCCAGCACCTGGGGCGACCTGACGTGATGCCTGACCGGGATGCGGTGCGCCAGGCCACCGAAGCCGCGGCGCGCGAGGGCCGTCCGTACTGCCCGCACGATGCCTGGGCTGTGAGCCGGGCGGCGCTGCTGGCTGAGATGTGGGCGGCGCGGCGGTGATTTCACCGGGAAAGCCACCTCGCGAGGCCGCATGAATGCTCGGCCCCATCGCGCGTCTGTATTCCCACGGACAGCCCGCAAACCCGCATGGATGCTCGATCCATGCCTTTGATTGTGATTCTGGTCGTCGTGGGTTCGAGTCCCATCAGCCACCCCATCCCAGCGTTTCATCAGGTCCCATGCCGGACCGAACTTCCCGCTAAATCAACGACTTAGACAGTCGCTTGAGTCAGGAAGGCTCCTGCCGTCCCACGGCAGCGCAGCGAAGTTGGGGGAACATCTGGGGGAACAAATGGCGTGTTCGCAGCCATTTGATGTTTTGTTCCCCCATGCTCACCGACAAGCAGTGCAAGAACGCGAGTTGCGACGCGGGTAGGCCCCGCGTGCGCCTGGCCGATTCCGGCGGTCTGTACCTGGAGGTCTCGCCCTCTGGGTCCAAGCGCTGGTTCTGGAAGTACCGCTTCGACGGGAAGGAGAAGCGCCTTGCCCTCGGGGGCTATCCAGATCTGGGTCTGAAGGAGGCCAGAGTCGCACGTGATGATGCGCGCAAGCAACATCAGTCGGGCGCAGATCCGGTGCTCTCGCGGCAGGTGGAGCGCCTCAGTTCCCGGTTCGACGCCAACGCCAGCTTCGAGGTGACCGCGCGCGAGTTCCACGCGACAAAGAAGGTCGGCTGGAGCGATCACTACGCCAAGCGCTGGATGGAGCGCCTCGAGAAGGACATCTTCCCCTGGCTGGGCAAGCTTCCGCTCTCCCAGATCGGCGCACCGATGCTGCTGCAGACGCTGCGGCGCGTCGAGGCACGTGGCACGCGCGAACTGCCTCACTCTCTGCTGGAAGCCTGCGGGCAAGTGTTTCGATACGGCGTTGCGACCGGGCGTTGTGAGCGCAGCCCCGCTTCGGATCTGC
>CAKZXL010000506.1 GCA_937883885.1 uncultured Aquincola sp.
GATCGGTCTGGCTGCTGCAGTGGCCTGGATGTTCTTCCGCCACAACGCGCACCTCGGGCAACTGCTGCCATTCCTGATCCTGCTGGCCTGCCCGCTGATGCACTTGTTCGGGCACGGCGGGCACGGCGGGCATGGCGGCCACGGTGGACATGGCGGCGGGTCGGACACGAAGCCCAAGGACGACACGCGCCAGCTTCCTCCCGGTGGCCAGGGCGGCCACCAGCACTGAAACCCAAGCAGTCCCGATATGCAAACCACTGAACTCAAAGTCGACGGCATGACCTGCGGGTCCTGCGTCGCGTCGGTCACCAAGGCGCTCAAGCGCGTGCCGGGCGTGCAGGACGTCGAGGTCGATCTCGGCAGCGGCATCGCGCGTGTCCACGGGGAGCACGCCGCGCACCAGGTGCCTGAGCTGGTCGCCGCACTCGGCGAGGCCGGCCATGAGGCGGGCGCCGCGACAGGCGCGCCGGCCGCGCATCAGCACCCCGCCGGCGGGTGTGGTGCGGGTGCCGGTGCGGCCGGCAAGGGCCGCGGCGGCTGCTGCTGCAGTTGAGACGTCATGCCGACACCGAACACCGCCGCCGAGGCCGCGTCTGCGCGCCTCACGCCCGGTCGCCTGGTCGCCCGCTACTGGCTGGACGCACTGTGGCGCGCCACTGCGGCGGCCGACACGCTGCGTGAACGTGCAGCCAACATGAAGGCACACGAGGCCGCGGGCATGCCGCCCCTGCTGCATTTCGAGTCCGAACCGGTGGCCGACGGCCGGGATCTCGAACCGCCGTCGAACTACCGGCTGCTGCGCGTCACGCGCTGTGGCACCGATGCGCTCGAGAAGCACGTGCGCAAGGGCGCCGCACCAGTGATCGTGGTCGACCCGCGCGCCGGGCATGGCCCCGGCATCGGCGGCTTCAAGCGCGATTCGGAAGTCGGCATGGCACTGCTCGAGGGCCACCCGGTCTACTTCGTCGTCTTCGACCCAGAGCCGGTCGAGGGACAGACGATGGGGGCCGTCGTGCAGACGCTGGCAGCCTTCATCGACATCGTTGCCAAGCGCCATCGCGGCAAGGCGCCGATCGTCTACGGCAACTGCCAGGGCGGCTGGGCGATCACGCTGGCGCTGTCGCATTGCGAGCATCGCGCGGCGATGGCGGTACTGAATGGCTCGCCGCTGTCGTACTGGGCGGGTGAACGCGGCATCAACCCGATGCGCCTGCTCGGTGGCTTCACCGGCGGCGTCTGGCCGGCGCACTGGATGTCGGACCTGGGCAACGGCCGCTTCGACGGCGCCTGGCTGGTGCAGAACTTCGAGGCGCTGCGGCCCGAGGGCGTGTTCAGGAAGTACGACACGCTCTTTGCGCAGCCCGAGGCCGAGCACGACCGCTTCCTGGAGTTCGAGCGCTGGTGGAACGGCTTCTACCAGTTGGCCGGCGAAGAGATGCTGGCGATCGCCGGGGAACTGTTTGTCGGCAATCGGCTCGAGGACGGCGAGGTCGTGGTCGACGGCCATTGCCGTGCGGACCTGAAGCGCATCGGCGCGCCGCTGGTGATCTTCAGCTCTTACGGCGACAACATCACGCCGCCGCACCAGGCGCTGGGTTGGCTCAAGGAAGTCTTCGCCACGACCGAGGATCTGGTAGCTGCCGGCCAGCGTGTCGTCTATCTGCTGCACAAGCAGGTGGGACACCTCGGCATCTTCGTGTCGGCGGGCGTGGCGCGGCGCGAGCACCGTGCCATCCTGCACCACGCAGGAGCGATCCAGGAACTCGCACCTGGTCTCTATGAGATGGTCCTGGAGGATGGCGCCGGCGGCGACATCGCCCCCGGCGCCCGCTTCGAACCGCGCCGCCTCGAGGATCTGCCCTTCGAAGCCAACCCGGCTGGATTCGACAAGGTTCAGGCGTTGTCGGAGGCCAGCGAACGTGCCTACGCGCAGTGGGTGTCGCCGTGGGTCCGCATGGCGGTCACGCCGGAATCGGCGCGCCAGCTGCGCGAACTGCATCCGATGCGGGTCAGCCGGCAGGCCTGGTCAGACAAGGTGACGCCAGCGCTTGCCTGGTTGCCGTGGACGCAGCAGTGGCTCGATCAGTGGGGCGCCCACGACCCGGACCGGGTCGCCAACCCCTGGTACCAGCTGGAGCGCGTCGGGGCGGACGCGTGTGCACAGGCCTGGGAGTCGTGGCGCACGAGCCGCGACCTGTGGGCCGAGGTGGTGTTCCAGCAGCTCTACGCCAGTTGACCGATCGATCGACCGACCGCAACGAGGAGTCCATCATGAGATCCATCCCACTGGCGCCCTGCTGGCGACTTGCGGCCACGACGTGGCTGTTGCTGCTGCTGGCCACCATGCTGAGCCCAGCGCTGGCACAGAGCCGCACGGAACGATCCGGCGTCACCCTCTACTGGGGGCTCGTGCCAGCGGCGGTCGTGGCGGACAAGCACGCGCTCGCCGAACTCCACGGTGGTCCGCCCAGAGGTGGCGGCCAGGTGCACCACTTGGTCGTGGCGCTTTATGACAGCGCGAGCGGCCGTCGCATCGAGGACGCCGTCGTGCGCGCTCAACTCAGCGAAATCGGCATCGCCGACGAGCCGCCGAAGTACCTCCTGCCGATGAAGGTCAACGACCAGGCCAGCTACGGGCAGGTCTTCAGCGTTGCCAAGGATGGACCGTACCGGTTCCGGCTCTGGGTTCGGCCGTCAGCGCGGACCGACGAGATCGAGTTCAGGTTCGACGCCTGGTCGCCGCATCGCTCCGAGCGCTGAGGAGAGCGCCATGACCGCACCGACGAAGCCCGCCGACACCGAATCGGGCCGTGCCTGGCCCAAGTGGATCCTCTGGACCTTCGCGGCGGTGGCGCTGCTGCTGCTGCTGCTGGAACACCGGGCGCATGCGCTCGGCTGGTGGCTGCACGCGCTGCTCGGGCTGTGCATCGTTCTCCTGTACCTCCTCGTGCGATCCGATGGTGATGGCGCCCGAAAAGGCGGCCCGAACTGAACGCCGGGCCGCAGCCCATCGCAACAACATAGCAAGGCGACTCATTGGAAACCATCGATCTCACCGGCCGCAGAGGCCTCGTGGTCGGCGTGGCGAACGCCGACAGCCTGGCCTGGTCCGCGGCGCGGCACTTTCGCAACGCCGGCGCCGAACTGGCGCTGACCTACTACAACGAGAAGGCCCGGCCGTTCGTCGCGCCGCTGGCCGAGCAGGTACAGGCACAGCTGCTGCCCTGCAACGTGCTGGAGGAGGGGCAGCTGGAAGCGGTGTTCGAAACGTTGCGCGAGCGTTGGGGCCGGCTCGACTTTGTCTTCCATTCGATCGCGTCGGCGCGCAAGGAAGACCTGCGGGGCCGCCTCACCGACTGCTCCGGCGCCGGCTTCGCCGAGGCGATGCTGGTGTCCTGCCACTCGCTGATCCGCATGGCGCACTTGGCTGAGCCACTGATGCGCGATGGCGGGAGTCTCACCACGGTGAGCTACTACGGCGCCGAGAAGGTGGTCGAGCACTACAACGTGATGGGACCCGTGAAGGCCGCGCTGGAGGCCTCGGTGCGCTATCTCGCCCACGAGCTCGGTCCGGCCGGCATACGCGTCAATGCCATCTCGGCGGGGCCGGTGCGCACCCGGGCCGCATCGGGCATTACGCACTTCGACGAACTGCTCGACGAGGCCGCGCGCCGCTCGCCGCAGCGCCGCACGGTGGATGGCTGCGAGGTCGGCCGCGTGGCTCTGCTGCTCGCCAGTCCCTACGCGTCGGCCATCACCGGCGAGGTGGTGCACGTCGACGCCGGCTTCCATGTCGAAGGCATGGTGTTTCACTGACCGGCCGGGCCAGAGCCATGCACATCCTCTCGATCAATGCCGGCAGCGCGACGCTCAAGTTCGGCGTCTTCGATCCGGCCTCGGCCACGCCACAGATGGAGGCGACGATCGGCCACCCCGCGGTCGACGCGGCGGCGTTCGACGAGATCGAACGCCGGCTGCGTGAAGCGGGCGTGACGGCGATCGATGCCGTCGGCCATCGTGTCGCGCACGGGGGACCTCGCCTGAGCGAATCGGTGCGCATTGATGTGAACGTCGAGCGCGACATTGAGCGGGCAGCGGCACTGGCCCCCCAGCACAACCCGGTGGCGCTGGTCGGCATCCGCCTGGCGCGCGAGCGCTGGCCGGGTCTGCCACAGGTGGCGGTGTTCGATACCGCCTTCCACGCCGGCATGCCCGAGCAGGCCGCGGCCTACGCCGTGCCGTAGGCATGGCGCGACGCTGGCGTGCGTCGCTACGGCTTCCACGGCCTGTCGCACCAGCATGTGCTCGAGGCCGTGAGCGCCGTGCTGGATCGAGCTCCCGCCGAGCTGCGCATCGTCAGCTGCCACCTGGGCAATGGCGCAAGCGTCTGCGCGATCGACCGTGGGCGCTCCATCGACACCTCAATGGGGATGACGGCCTTGGAGGGGCTGGTGATGGGAACCCGCAGCGGTGACCTGGACCCCGGCGTACCGGGCTTCGTCGCACGGACGCTCGGCATCGATCTGGCGCAGGTCGAAGCGGCGCTGCACCACGACAGCGGACTGAAGGCGCTGTCGGGCATCGGTTCGGACCTGCGCGAGGTCGAAGCCCGGGCACGCCAAGGACATGCCGGCGCCTTGCTGGCGCTACAGGTTCACGCCTACCGCGTGCGCAAGTACATCGGAGCCTACGCCGCGGCGATGGGCGGCTGCGATGCCGTCGCGTTCACCGGCGGGGCAGGCGAGAACTCGCCCGCATTGCGTCGGCGCATCCTGGAGGGCCTGGAGTTCCTCGGCGTGCGTCTCGACGAGGATCGCAACGAGTCCTTCGGAACGTCTCTCGATGTTGCAGAGCTGCAGGCGCCGCGGTCGCAGGTGGCGGTGCTGGCCGTGCGGGCGCGTGAACAGTGGGTCATCGCGCGCGAGACTGCGACGGTGTTGCGCCGCGCCATGCAGCCGGTGCCACGTCAGGATCAGCCGATCCCGGTGGCGATCTCGGCCCACCACGTGCACCTGACCGAGGCGGCTGTCGAGGCGCTATTCGGTGCCGGCCACTCGCTGCGCGTGCTGCAGCCGTTGAGTCAGCCCGGATTCTTTGCCGCCGAGGAAACCGTCTCCGTGATCGGCGCGCGTGGCCGGCTCGAGCGCGTCCGCGTCGTCGGGCCCTGCCGCACGGCGAACCAGATCGAGGTCAGTCGCACCGAGGCCATCCAGCTCGGCATCGACGCGCCGCTGCGCCTGTCCGGTGATCTCGCAGGCACGCCCGAGGTCACGCTGTCGGGGCCGGCGGGGACGCTGCGCACCACGGGACTGATCGTGGCACGCCGCCACCTGCACCTGACGCCCACGGACGCTCAGCGGCTCGGCGTGGCAGCGGGCGGCGAGATCGAGGTGGCCCTGGAGACGCCGCGCGGCACGGTGCTGCGCCACGTCGCCTTGCGCATCGACGACGGCGTGGTGCTGGAGCTTCACCTCGACACCGACGAAGCGAACGCCGCAGGGCTGCGCGGGACGGGGGAGGGCGTGCTGCAGCGATGCGACTGCGCCGCCCACGTCCGTGCGGCGGCGGGCCAGGAAGACCAGGCCAAGTGCCTCGCCACGTGACCGGACCGGGAGCAACGCATGGCAACCAAGCAAGAGTTCCTGAGCGGCGCGACCGACTCGCGATGCACCACGCAGGCGCTTGACCCGTGTGCAGCACCCAGGTCGAGACTCGCAGCGCGGAGGTCGATGTGCTCCCGCGGCGACGGAGAACGGCAATGCAACTGATCGACCGCGCGCGGCAGGCAGGCGTGACCGCCGACACGCTGCGACATTACCTGCGTGTGGGCCTGGTCGAGGCCGACGGACGCACGGCAAGCGGCTACCGCACGTTCTCCGAGCGCAGCGTGGCGCGGGTGCGCTTTGTCCGCGGCGCGCTGGCGTTGGGGTTCACGCTCAAGGATGCCGGCGAACTGGTCGCGATGAGCCGGCGCGGCACATCGCCGTGTCCGCGCGCGCGTTCGCTGCTCGACGCGCGGCTCGAGGAGCAGGGCCGGCAACTGGACGCAGCCGTCCGCCTCCACCGCCGCATGAAAGAGGCGGTGAACGACTGGAAGCAGCGACCCGATGGCGTACCCGACGGCCATTCGGTGTGCAGTCTGATCGAAGGTTCCGCATCGCCCGCCCCACTTGTCACGCGCCCGCTTCGCGGCGCCGCCGCCAAGTCCTGACCCATCCCGGGAACATCAATTCCAGCCCCAACAAGGAGTGCGACACCATGCAACGCAATGAAGAGCGCCAGGCCTACCTCGTCGGAGGGGGCATCGGCTCGCTGTCCGCCGCCGTCCTGCTGATCCGGGACGGTGGTTTCCACGGACGCAATATTCGCATCATCGAGGAGCTGTCGCTTGCCGGCGGCGCACTGGACGGGTCGGGCGATCCGGGCAAGGGCTTTGTCTCGCGCGGCGGACGGATGCTGACCGAAGAGACCTATGTGTGTCTGTGGAACGTGCTCGACAGCATTCCGTCGCTGGACGACTCCGGCAAATCGGTCAAGCAGCAGACCTGGGCATTCAATGACGAATGGCGCTCGAATTCGAAGGCGCGTCTGATCGATCGAGATCGTCGCATCCTCGACGCGAGCGATCTCGGATTCAACCTCCAGGACCGCCTGGAGATGATGCGGCTGCTCGCCACGCCCGAGCGGGTGCTGCACACGAGGCGCATCGAGGACTGCTTCTCGCCCCACTTCTTCGAAACGAACTTCTGGGCCATGTGGCGCACGACGTTCGCGTTCCAGAACTGGCACAGCGCGATCGAGCTCAAGCGCTACATGCTGCGCTTCCTGCAGGAGTTCCCGCGCATTCACACCCTGGCCGGGGTCCGCAGGACGTCGCTCAACCAGTACGACGCCATCGTACGGCCTATGGAGCGCTGGCTTCGCGACCAAGGGGTCGTGTTCGACCTGGAGACCAGGGTCGTCGACGTCGACTTCGTCGAGCAGGGCGCGCAACGCCGTGTCGGTGCGCTGCACGCACTGCGCCGGGGCGACCCGGTCACCTACCGCGTCGACCCTTCGGATCTGGCGTTGATCACGATCGGCTCGATGACGGCCGATGCCACCTACGGCGACGACGACCACGCGCCTGCGCTCGTGCGCGACAAACGTGACGGCGCGTGGACGCTGTGGGAATCGATGGCCCGCAAGACGCCCGGCCTCGGGCGGCCGAACGCCTTCTGCGGCAACGTCGACGAGAGCAAGTGGGAATCGTTCACGATGACGATGCGCAGCCCCGCGCTCGTCCGTCGCATCGAGGAATTCACCGGCAATGCGCCGGGCACTGGTGGGCTGATGACCTTCAAGGACTCCAACTGGCTGATGTCAATCGTGGTGCCGCGCCCGCCGCACTTCGCCGGCCAGCCCAGCGACGTGTTCACGCTGTGGGGTTACGGACTCTTCATCGACAACAAGGGTGACTACATCGACAAGACCATGGCCCAGGCCACCGGACGCGAGATCTTGGTCGAGCTGATGCAGCACCTGCGCTTTGACGACATTCGTGAGGAGGTGCAGAAGACCACCACGACGATCCCCGTGATGATGCCCTACATCACCAGCGAGTTCGAGCGGCGCGAGAAGGCCGACCGCCCGCCGGTGATTCCGGAGGGCGCCACCAACTTCGCGCTGCTCGGGCAATACGTCGAGATTCCCGAGGACGTGGTCTTCACCGTCGAGTACTCGGTGCGCGGCGCCATGCATGCGGTGTACGGACTGCTCGGCCGGGACAACGAGATCCCGCCGATCTACCACGGCATCGCCGACCCGGCGGCCGCGCTGGCGAGTCTGCGGACGCTGATGGGCTGAGGGCGGGCGGATCGACGCCCATTGTTCGGGATGCCAACATGAATCACGCCGCCGGCCCGGCCTACGGACTATGGACCCTCGTGGTCCTCAACTCGCTGGTCTTCATCGTGTTCGCGTTCAGCTTCGCGCGGCCGCGTTCGGCGCGCGATTGGCGATCGTTCGGTGCGTTCTCGGCGTTCCTCGTGGCGCTGTTCACCGAGATGTACGGTTTTCCGCTGACGATCTACCTGCTGTCGGGCTGGCTCGGCAGCCGCTTCCCCGGCGTGGACTTTCTGTCGCACGACGCCGGCCAGCTGCGCGAGGTGATGTTCGGCTGGCGTGCCAATCCGCACTTCGGCCCCTTCCACCTGCTCAGCGCCCTCTTCGTCGGTGGCGGCTTCTGGCTGCTGTCTGCGGCATGGCGCGTGCTGTACCGCAACCAGCGCCGGCATACGCTGGCGGTCAGCGGTCCCTATGCCCGAGTGCGACACCCGCAATACATCGGCTTCGTCGCGATCCTGTTCGGGTTCCTGCTCCAGTGGCCGACGATCCTGACCCTGGCGATGTTCCCGGTGCTGGTGTGGATGTACGTACGCCTGGCGATCGCCGAGGAGCGCGAGGCCGAGCGGGAATTCGGCGGCGAATGGGCGCGCTATGCGGCGCGCACGCCGCGCTTCTTACCCCGTCTGCGAGGCGGAAGCAGCGGCCGCCTTGGAGGGCCGTGACGCCATGGGCACGAGCGAAGAGCACCGCGCGAGCGCTCCCGAGGGCGGGATCGAACGAGACCATGATGCAGCGGTTCGGCGTGCCATCGCACTCGTGCGCGCCTGGGCTGCCGAGTCGAAGCCAGCCCTCGTCTGGGACGCGGCGCGTATCGTCGACCGGCACGGTTTGGACTGGATCCCCGGGCACCGCACGACGCCGATCGTTGCGACGATTGTGGCTGCGGCTGGCGCGACGATGCCGCACTTTTCGCTGCCGGCCGCCCCGGGGGCGTGGAGCACCGCCGACACGATGGCGACGCTCACCGGGGTGGAACTGGATCGCGGGGCCGCGACAGGCATCGCCTCGCGCCTGGGCGTCTGCATCGCGCGGGCGGGGGCCGCGGGCCTGGGGGTTCATGTGCCCTGGAGCCCCAGCGCGGAAGACGCCCACCTAGTCGCGTCGGCATTGTCGCGCCGCGTCGCGGCCGGCGTGGGCTATCTGCTCGTCAACGTGGCCATCGGCCGGGGTTCCAGTGCGCCCGACCACGCACGCTTCCAGCGCCTGAAGACGATGTTCACTGCGGTCGGCGCGGCCGTAGGCGTGCAGGTCCGCATCGCCCGCTCGGCAGGGTCGCAGCCCGTGGGGCGTGGCATCGGCCCGGCGCCTGAGTCGCTGGACGTGCTGGCCGTGCTGCGCGGCGCAGCGTCTGCGCCGGTCGATCTGCGCATGCGCGCGCTGGCCGAAGCCGGCCAGTTGCTCGAGCTGTGTTCCTCAAGCCGTCCCGGACACGGTGAGTTCGATGCGTGGCGTCTGCTTGACAGCGGTGCAGCCTGGACGCGCTTCCAGGCGATGTGCGAGGCGCAGGGCGGGCTGCGCGAGCCGGTCCTGGCCCCGGTCGCCGCCACCATTGCCGCCGATCGAGCCGGCCACGTGAGGTTGCTGGACGGGGCACATGTGCAGCGCGTCGCGGAGCTGGCCGGTGCACCGCGCGGGACCGGCGCTGGCGTCGTGCTGCACACACGGCTCGGCGAGCACGTTGACCAGGGCCAACCGCTGTTCACCGTCCACGCCGCGAGCCAGGAGTGCCTTGTGGCAGTCGCGGGCGACTTGCGACGCGCGCCGCTGATCACCGTTGGTGACGACCCGGCCGCGGCCGTCACCGAACCACAAGACGTGCACTCGAAAGGCTGAAGGGAGAAACCGATGGATCACTCGACAACGCTCGTCCGGCCCGCGCCCGCGGACCTCCATGCTCCGGCACTGCGCATCCTGCGCCGCTTGCTCGCCGGGATTGAGCGACCACCGGCTCTGAGGCTGGGCGACGCGCTGCTGCACGAACTGGAGTCCCATCCCGAGTACACGCTCGTGATTCGCGACCCGGCACTGCTGCGTCGCCTTGTGCTGCGGCCGGATCCGTTGCTGCTGGCCGACGCCTACTTCCGCGGCATCATCGATGTCGAGGGAGATCTGTACAGCGCGCTGGGCCTGAAGGCCCACTTCGAGGCGGTGTCGCTGTCGTGGCGCGACAAGCTGGCACTGTTGCGCGACGCGTTGATGCTGCGGGTCTCCGAGCAGGACGGCTTGAAGCCCGTGGGAGGGCTGGCCTCGCGCGTTGCCCGGCGTTTCGGGCATCGCCACTCGCGACAGACCGACCGGGCGGCGATCTCGTTCCACTACGACGTGTCCAATGCGTTCTACGGCCTGTGGCTGGACGCCGAGCGTGTCTATTCCTGCGCTTACTTCGAGACGCCCGAGGACTCGCTGGAGCAGGCCCAGCGCAACAAGCTGGAGCACATCTGCCGCAAGCTGCGGCTGCAACCCGGCGACCGGCTGCTGGACATCGGCTGCGGCTGGGGTGCGCTTCTGTGCTGGGCGGCACGCGAGTACGGCGTGCGTGCGCACGGCATCACGCTCAGCCAGCGACAGCTCGAGTACGTGCGTGAGCGCATCCGCACCGAAGGTCTGGAGGATCTCGTCACGGTCGAACTTCGGGATTACCGCGACCTCGACGGCGCGGCGGTCTACGACAAGGTGTCCAGTGTCGGCATGTTCGAACATGTCGGCCTGGCGAAGCTGCCGGCCTACTACGCCGCGGTCCAGCGCGTGCTGCGGCCGGGCGGGCTGTTCCTCAACCATGGCATCACCCACGACGAGGAGGGCTGGAACCGAACCGTCGCAACCGAGTTCATCAATCGCTACGTGTTCCCGGACGGTGAACTCGACTGCGTCAGCAACATCCAGCTCGGGATGGAGCGCGCCGGCTTCGAGATCCACGATGTCGAAGGCCTGCGGCCGCACTACGCGCTGACGCTGCGGCACTGGGTGCAGCGGCTGGAGGCGCGCCGCGACGAGGCGCTGCAGGAGGTCGACGAGGTGACCTACCGCATCTGGCGCCTGTACATGGCGGCCTGTGCGCTCGAGTTCGAGGCGGGGGGCACCGGGCTGTACCAGATCGTCGCCTCGAAGCGCGACGGCGGAGCGTGGCCGGTCCCGCTGACCCGCCGCGATCTCTACCGTGGGTGAGCGACCATGGCCGCCGCCTTCTTCGCCAGTACCGGGCGATTCGCGATCGGATCTGTCGGCCGGCGCCTTCGCTGCCCTGCTCGCGGCCGGGATGGCGGTGTCGATGGCGTATGGCGTGACGCTGCCACTGTTGCCCGGGCTGGTGGAGCGCACGGGGGTTGGCTCGGTAGCCGACGTGGAGAGCCACACGGGTTGGATAACCGGCGTGTACACGCTCGCGCTGTTCCTGTTCGCGCCCGCCTGGGGAGCGCTCGCGGATCGGATCGACCGCCGCTGGGTGCTCGCCGCGGGACTGGCCGGCTCGAGCGTGGCCCTGTGGGCCTTGACCGCGCCGTTCTCAATGCGCGGGCTCTATGCGGTGCGTGCGATCGCTGGCCTGACGTCGGCGGCGGTGCTTCCGGCGATCTTCGCCTAC
>CAKZXL010000507.1 GCA_937883885.1 uncultured Aquincola sp.
GGCGGCCAGCCGCTGCGGCAGATCGACGGCGAGCAGGGCCGCCTGCGCCATGCGGAGGTGCGCATCGACGACGGTGTGGTGATGTTGGCCGACGCGATGCCGGGCTGGCCCGCGGTGGACGCCCACGTGCACCTGTACGTCCCCGACGTGGATGCCGCTTACGCAGCCGCCCTGGCGGCCGGTGGCCAGCCGGTGCAGCCGCCCGCCACGCAGGACGACGGCGACCGGCGCGGCGGCGTGCGCAACCCGGGTGGCACCACCTGGTGGGTCAGCACCGCCGGTGGCTGAGAACACTCCAGCCGCCGGGCCGCCCTACAGCACCAGCAACGCCCGAAAGTCGTTGACGTTGGTGAAGGTGGGCCCCGGCACCACCAGGTCGCCCAGCGGCGCGAAGAAGTTGTAGGCGTCGTTGCGGTCCAGCACCTCGGCTGCCTTGAGGCCCTGGGCCGTGGCGCGGGCCAGGGTGTCGGGGCTCACGATGGCGCCGGCGTTGTCTTCCACGCCGTCGATGCCGTCGGTGTCGGCCGCCAGCACCCACACGCCCGGCTGGCCCTGCAGCGCGATGGCGCAGCCCAGCAGGAACTCGGTGGCCCGGCCGCCGCGGCCGCCCTTGGCCTTGACGGTCACCGTGGTCTCGCCGCCCGACAGGATGACGCAGGGCCTGGCAAAGGGCTGGCCGTGGCGCGCCACCGCGCGGGCCAGCGCCGCATGCACCTTGCCCACCTCGCGCGATTCGCCCTCGATCTCGTCGCTGAGGACGTGCGCCTCGATGCCCGCTTCGCGCGCCAGCGCGGCCGCTGCCTCCAGGCTTTGCTGCGGCGTGGCGATCATGTGCACCTGGTGGCCGGCAAAGCGCGGGTCGCCGGGCTTGGGCGTTTCGGCGGCGCCGCTTTCCAGCGCGGCACGGGCGGCGGCCGGCACCTCGATGCCGTAGCGCTGCAGGATGGCCAGCGCATCGGCGCAGGTGCTGGGGTCGGGCACCGTGGGCCCGCTGGCGATGACGGCCGGCTCATCGCCCGGCACGTCGCTGATCAGCAGCGTGACCACCTGGGCCGGCGCGCACAGCGCGGCCAGCCGGCCGCCCTTGATGGCCGACAGGTGCTTGCGCACGCAGTTCATCTCGTCGATGGCGGCGCCGCTCTTGAGCAGCGCCTTGTTGATGGCCTGCTTTTCTTCCAGCGTGATGCCTTCGGCCGGCATGGACAGCAGCGCCGAGCCGCCGCCCGAGATCAGGCACAGCACCAGATCGTCGGCGGTCAGGCCCTGGGCCAGCTCGTAGATGCGGCCGGCGGCGCGGCGGCCGGCTTCGTCGGGCACCGGGTGCGCGGCTTCCACCACCTCGATGCGGCCGGGCCGGGCCTTGTAGGCCGGCGGCACATGGTCGTAGCGGGTGACCACCAGGCCCGACAGCGGCGCGTCGGCCGGCCACAGCGCATCCACCGCCTGGGCCATCGCCCCGCCCGCCTTGCCCGCGCCAATGACCACCGTGCGGCCCTTGGGCGGCGGCGGCAGAAAGGCCTGCGTGGTGTGCATCGGCAGGGCCCGCTGCACGGCCGCGTCGTACAGCGCGCGCAAAAAGCCACGGGGATCTTGCTGGGGGCGTGGGGTGGTGCTCATGCGCGGATTCTGACGGCCCGCTGCGGCAGGCCGGGTGCGTAGGACCCGCAGGCGACGGGTGGGGGACAGCCTGCGGGCATCGGCCTCAGCCGATGTCGGGGCTGACCTGGTGGTTGGCCATCACTTCCAGCGCCTTGACCAGCGCCGAGTGATCCAGCTGGTCCCAGCCTTGGGCCGCGGCCACCTGCATCAGCTGGGCGGCGCCGGCGGTCTGCGGCAGCGCCACGCCGATGGCCTTGGCGCCTTGCAGCGCCAGGTTCAGGTCCTTCTGGTGCAGGCCGATGCGGAACCCGGGGCTGAAGGTGCGCTTGACCATGCGCTCGCCATGCACCTCCAGGATGCGGCTGGCCGCGAAGCCGCCCATCAGGGCCTGGCGCACCTTGGCCGGGTCGGCGCCGGCCTTGCTGGCGAACAGCAGCGCCTCGCCCACCGCCGCGATGTTCAGCGCCACGATGATCTGGTTGGCCACCTTGGTGGTCTGGCCGTCGCCGTTGCCGCCCACCAGCGTGATGTTCTTGCCCATCAGCTCGAAGAGGGGCTTGACCTTCTCGAACACCGCCGGATCGCCGCCGACCATGATGGTCAGGCTGGCGGCCTTGGCGCCCACTTCGCCGCCCGAGACCGGCGCGTCCAGGTAGTCGCAGCCCAGGTCATTGATGCGCCGGGCGAAGGCCTTGGTCTCGATGGGCGAGATGCTGCTCATGTCGACGACGGTCTTCCCCTTCGACAAGCCGGCCGCGACGCCGTTCTCGCCGAACAGCACCTTCTCCACGTCCGGCGTGTCGGGCACCATCAAAAAGACGATGTCGGCCTGCTGCGCCACTTCGGTGGCGTTGGCGCAGGCCACCGCGCCGGCCTGCAGCAGCGCAGCCGGCACCTCGCCGCGGGTGTGCACAAACACCGTGTGGTCGGCGGCCAGCAGGTGGCCTGCCATGGGCGCGCCCATGATGCCCAGGCCGATGAATCCCAATTTCATGCGTGTCTCCGTGTGATGTGCCAGCGGTTCACTGGCCAAAGCGCTGGCGCCAGCCCAGGCCGGCTTCGGTGGTGGTCAGCGGCTTGTATTCGCAGCCGATGTGGCCGGCATAACCCAGGCCGTCGATGTGGCGGAAGAGGAACTCCCAGTTCAGCTCACCGGTGCCGGGCTCGTTCCGGCCCGGGTTGTCGGCCAGCTGGATGTGGTCGATGCGGGTCAGGTGCCGAGAAAGCGTCGCGGCGATCTCGCCCTCGGTGCGCTGCGCGTGGTAGATGTCGTACTGCACATAGGCATTGGCCGCGGCCACTTCGTCCAGCAGGGCCACCGCATCGTCGGTGCGCTGCAGCCAGAAGCCGGGGATGTCGAAGCGGTTGATCGGCTCCACGAGCAGCTTCAACCCCGCCTTGTTCAGCTCGGCCGCGGCAAAGCGCAGGTTGTCCACCAGCGTGCGGCGCTGGGTGGCCACATCCACACCGGCGGGTGCCTTGCCCACCAGGCAGTTCAGGCGCGGCGTGCCCAGCTCGGTGCCCACGTCGATGGCACGCATCACGCCGTCGCGGAATTCGGCCTCGCGGCCGGGATGGCAGGCGATGCCGCGCTCACCGGCGTCCCAGTCGCCGGCCGGCAGGTTGTGCAGCACCAGCTGCAGGCCGTTGGCGTCCAGGCGGCGGCGGATCTCGGCCGTCTCGAAGGCATAAGGAAACAGGAACTCCACCGCGCTGAAGCCGGCCTTGGCGGCGGCCTCGAAGCGGTCGAGGAAGGGCCGCTCGGTGAACAGCATCGTGAGGTTGGCGGCGAACTGGGGCATGCAGCGCTCCTTGTCTAGACAAGTGGGTCGGGTCAGTCGAGCAGGCCCACGGCGGTGGGTGCGTCTTCCGGCGTCAGCGCCAGCTCCTCGAACTCGTTGACCGCGTCGATCTCGGTGCCCATCGCGATGTTGGTCACCCGCTCCAGCATCACCTCGATGACCACCGGCACCTGGAACTCGGCCATCCAGCGCTCGGCCTGCTGGATGGCGGGTTGGATCTCTTCCTGCCGGTGCACGCGGATGGCCTTGCAGCCCAGGCCTTCGACCACCGCCTTGTGGTCGACGCCATAGCCCTGCAGCTCGGGCGTGTTGATGTTCTCGAAGCCCAGCTGCACGCAGTAGTCCATGCTGAAGCCACGCTGCGCCTGGCGGATCAGCCCCAGGTAGCTGTTGTTCACCACCATGTGGATGTAGGGCAGCTTGAACTGCGCGCCCACGGCCAGCTCCTCGATCATGAACTGGAAGTCGTAGTCGCCCGACAGCGCGACGATGCGGCGCGTGGGGTCGGCCGCCCGCACGCCCAGCGCGGCCGGAATGGTCCAGCCCAGCGGGCCGGCCTGGCCACAGTTGATCCACTGCCGCGGCCCGTACACATGCAGGAATTGCGCGCCGGCGATCTGGCTGAGGCCGATGGTGGACACGTAGGTGGTGTCATGGCCGAAGTTGTTGTTCATGCACTGGTACACCCGCTGCGGCTTCATCGGCACGGTGTCGAAGTTGGTCTTGCGCAGCAGCGTGCGCTTGCGCTCGCGGCATTCCGCGGCCCAGGCGCTGCGGTTCTTCAGCGTGCCGGCGGCCTGCATCTCGCGCGCCACGTCCACGAACAGCTGCAGCGCCGCCTTGGCGTCGGAGACGATGCCCAGGTCGGGCATGAACACGCGGCCGATCTGCGTGGGCTCGATGTCCACATGCACGAAGGTGCGGCCGCGGGTGTACACCTCGGTGCTGCCGGTGTGGCGATTGGCCCAGCGGTTGCCGATGCCTAGCACGAAGTCGCTGGCCAGCAGCGTGGCATTGCCGTAGCGGTGGCTGGTTTGCAGGCCGCACATGCCGGCCATCAGCGGGTGGTCGTCGGGGATGGTGCCCCAGCCCATCAGCGTCGGGATCACCGGCACGCCGGTGATCTCGGCCAGCTGCACCAGCAGCTCGGACGCATCGGCATTGATGATGCCGCCGCCGGCCACGATCAGCGGCCGCTCGGCCGCCTGCATCATCGCCATCGCCTTTTCCACCTGCTTGCGGCTGGCCGCAGGCTTGTACACCGGCAGCGGCTCGTAGGTGTCGATGTCGAACTCGATCTCGGCCATCTGCACGTCGAACGGCAGGTCGATCAGCACCGGCCCGGGCCGGCCCGAGCGCATCAGATGGAAGGCCTGCTGGAAGGCGCGCGGCACCTGGGCCGGCTCGCGCACCGTCACGCTCCACTTGGTCACCGGCTTGCTGATCGACTCGATGTCGACGGCCTGGAAGTCTTCCTTGTAGAGCCGCGCCCGCGGCGCCTGGCCGGTGATGCACAGGATGGGAATGCTGTCGGCCTGGGCCGAATACAGCCCGGTGATCATGTCGGTGCCCGCCGGGCCCGAAGTACCGATGCACACGCCGATGTTGCCGGCGCGGGCGCGGGTATAGCCCTCGGCCATGTGGGAGGCGCCCTCCACGTGGCGCGCCAGCACATGGGCGATGGAGCCCCGCTCACGCAGGCAGGCGTACAGCGGGTTGATCGCCGCGCCCGGCACGCCGAAGGCCTGCGAGATGCCTTCCTTCTCCATCACCAGCACCGCCGCCATCGCGGCTTTCATCTTGGCCATTGCATCGTCTCCTGGTTGCCTGGAGGCGATGATTCCGGCCCGCGCCGCCGCGGGGAACGGCAAGCTGGCGATAAGAGCTATTCCGCCGCGGAATGGCCGCAGCGGCGTTCAGCAGCTCAGCGCGCCGGCATGCGCGCTTCGGACTGGTCCAGCACCGCTTCAGGCTCTTGCGCCTCGGCCACGGTTTCGCCGTTCAGGTGGGCCTGCATGCGCTGCACATCCAGGTCGCCGGTCCACTTGGCCACCACCAGCGTGGCCACGCCGTTGCCCACCAGGTTGGTCAGCGCGCGCGCTTCGCTCATGAAGCGGTCGATGCCCAGGATCAGCGCCAGGCCGGCCACCGGCACATGGCCCACCGCCGACAGTGTGGCCGCCAGCACGATGAAGCCCGAGCCGGTGACGCCGGCCGCGCCCTTGCTGGTGAGCAGCAGCACCGCCAGCAGCGTGATCTGCTGGGTCAGCGTCATGTCGGTGTTGGTGGCCTGGGCGATGAACACGGCCGCCATCGTCAGGTAGATGGAAGTGCCGTCCAGGTTGAACGAGTAGCCGGTGGGAATGACCAGGCCGACCACCGACTTGCGCGCGCCTAGGTTCTCCAGCTTGGCCATCATGCGCGGCAGCACCGATTCGCTGGACGAGGTGCCCAGCACGATCAGCAGCTCTTCCTTGATGTACTTGATCAGCTTCCAGACCGAGAAGCCGTGGAAGCGGGCGATGGCGCCCAGCACCACGAAGATGAAGATCAGGCAGGTGGCGTAGAAAGTGGCCATCAGCTGGCCCAGCGACACCAGCGAGCCGATGCCGTACTTGCCGATGGTGAAGGCCATGGCGCCGAAGGCACCGATGGGCGCCACCTTCATGATCATGCCGACGATGCCGAACAGCACGTGCGAGAACTTCTCGATGAAGTCGAACACCAGCGTGCCGCGGCCGCCGAACTTGTGCAGCGCAAAGCCGAACATCACCGCGATCAGCAGCACCTGCAGGATCTCGCCCTTGGCGAACGCATCCACGAAGGTGGTGGGAATGACGTTGAGCAGGAAGTCGACCGTGCCCTGCATCTTGCCCGGGCCGGTGTAGGCCGCGATGCCCTTGGTGTCGAGCGCGCTCACGTCCACGTTCATGCCCGCGCCGGGCTTGACCACGTTGACGATGATCAGGCCCACCACCAGCGCCAGCGAGCTGACGATCTCGAAGTACAGCAGCGCCAGGCCGCCGGTCTTGCCGACCTTCTTCATGTCTTCCATGCCGGCGATGCCCACCACCACGGTGCAGAAGATGATCGGGGCGATGATCATCTTGATCAGCTTGATGAAGCCGTCACCCAGTGGCTTCATGGCCGCGCCGGTCTCGGGCCAGAAGTGGCCGAGCACCACGCCGATGACGATGGCGACGATGACCTGGAAGTACAGCGATCGGTAGAGCGGCTTCTTGGTGGCCTGGGGATGCATGGCTTGTCTCCTTGGAATGAAGGCGGAAGTACAGCCTGTGAGATAGCAATCCAGGGACCAAGACGCAAGCGCCGCATGCTTGCGGCAAGTGCTTGTTTTGCAAAGCCTTTTTCCCGGGCGTGATGCCAGCGGCCCGGCCACCCGGGCCACCGGGCGACGGCCAGCCCGGCCGTCCGGGCTAGCGGAACTCTTCCGCCCGCAGCCCCAGCCGCTTGAGCTTGTCGTACAGCGTCTGCTTGCCGATGCCCAGCGCCTGCGCGGTGGCCACCACGTCGCCGCGCTGGCGGCGCAGCGCATCGGCGATCAAGGTGCGCTCCACATGCTCCAGCTGCGTGGCCAGCGTGGCGCCGCTGGCGGCCGGCGGCGCGCCTTCGCTGCCGGGCAGGTCGTCGCCGGCCAGGCCCAGCACGTGGCGCTCGGCCACGTTGCGCAGTTCGCGCACATTGCCGGGCCAGGCATGCGACATCAGCGTGGCGGCCTGCGCGGGGGTCAGCGGCGGCGCCGCGCGCTGGAAGCGCTGCTGCGCGGCGAGTGAGAAGTGCTCGAACAGCAGCGGGATGTCTTCGCGCCGCTCACGCAGCGGCGGCAACTCGATGAAGGCCACGCCGATGCGGTAGTACAGGTCGGCCCGAAAGCGCTGCTGCTCGGCCATCAGCTTCAGGTCTTCCTTGCTGGCGGCCACCACGCGGCAATCCACCGCGATGGGCTTGTTGGAGCCGATGCGCTCGATGCTGCGCTCCTGCAGCGCGCGCAGCAGCTTGACCTGCACCGACATCGGCATGCTCTCGATCTCGTCGAGGAACAGCGTGCCGCCGTGCGCATGCTCGAACTTGCCCACCCGCACCCGCTGCGCGCCGGTGAAGGCGCCGGCCTCGTGGCCGAACAGCTCGGTCTCGGCCAGGTTCTCGGGCAGGCCGCCGCAGTTGAGCGCCACGAAATTCGCCTTGCGGCGCGGGCCATGGTCGTGCAGGCAGCGGGCCACCAGCTCCTTGCCGGTGCCGGTTTCGCCGTAGATCACCACGTCGGCCGAGGTGGCGGCCAGCGCCAGCACCCGCTGGCGCAGCCGCTCCATCGCGGGCGATCGGCCCAGCAGCGTGGCCTCGATGCCCTGGCGCTGCTCCAGCTGCTCGCGCAGCGCCCTCACCTGCAGCGCCAGCCGGCGCTTGTCGGCCGCGCGGCGCACCACCGACACCAGATGGTCGGACGCAAACGGCTTGCCGATGAAGTCGTAGGTGCCCTCCTGCATCGCCTGCACCGCCATCGCGATGTCGCCATGGCCGGTGATCAGGATCACCGGCAGCTCGGCGTCCAGCGCCTGCAGCTCGCGCTGCCAGTCCAGGCCGCTGGTGCCAGGCAGCCGCACGTCGCACAGCACCAGCAGCGGCTGACCGGCCTGCACGCGCGGGCGCGCCGCCTCCACGCTGGCAAAGGCCTCGACCTCGAAGCCGGCCAGCTCCAGCGCCTGGCGGCAGCCGATGCGCACGTCTTCGTCGTCCTCGACGAAGATCACGCGGATGGCGGTGTCGGTCATCGCAAGGCTCCCGGGGTGCAGGCCCATCATGCCGTGTGGCTGGGCCGCAGCGGCAGCATCAGCACGAAGGCCGCGCCGCCCTCGGGCCGGTTGTGGCCGGCCAGGCTGCCGCCCAGTTCACGCGCGATGTGGGCCGAGA
>CAKZXL010000508.1 GCA_937883885.1 uncultured Aquincola sp.
CGGGTGGGCATCATCGCCCAGCCCGACTGGCACAGCGCGGACGCGTTCAAGGCGCTGGGCAAGCCGCGCCTGTTCTTCGGCGTGGCGGCCGGCAACATGGATTCGATGATCAACCACTACACGGCTGACCGGAAGATCCGCAGCGACGATGCCTACACGCCGGGCGGCGTGGCCGGCAAGCGGCCCGACCGTGCCACGCTGGTGTACACCCAGCGCTGCCAGGAAGCCTACAAGGACGTGCCGGTGATCATCGGCGGCATCGAGGCCAGCCTGCGCCGCATCGCCCACTACGACTACTGGCAGGACAAGGTGCGCCGCTCGGTGCTGGTGGACAGCAAGGCCGACCTGCTGCTGTACGGCAATGCCGAGCGCGCCATCATCGAGGTGGCCCACCGGCTGGCCCAGCGCCAGCCGATCGAGCAGATCACCGACGTGCGCGGCACCGCCTTCATCCGCCGCGCGGGTGATCCGTCGGCGGCTGGCTGGTTCGAGCTCGATTCCACCGAGGTCGATCGACCGGGCCGGGTGGACGAGCACATCAACCCCTACCAGACCACCAGCGAGCAGGCGCAGGCCCAGGGCAGCACCTGCGCCAAGGAAGACGGCGGCGAGCCGCCCGTGCCGGCCGCGGTGCAGCCGATCAAGATCGTGCCGCGCAGCCGGGTGGTGATGCCGCCGCGCGATCGCACCGTGATCCGCCTGCCGGCCTATGAGCAGGTCAAGAGCGACCCGGTGCTGTACGCCCATGCCAACCGCGTGCTGCACCTGGAAACCAATCCCGGCAATGCCCGCGCGCTGGTGCAGCGCCACGGCGAGGGCCATACCGCGCGCGACGTGTGGATCAACCCGCCGCCGGTGCCGCTGGCCACCACCGAGATGGACCATGTGTTCGACCTGCCGTATGCGCGGGCGCCGCATCCGTCGTACGCCGACGCCAAGGGCGGCCACGACGGCGAGACCAAGATCCCGGCCTGGGAGATGATCCGCTTCAGCGTGAACATCATGCGCGGCTGCTTCGGCGGCTGCACCTTCTGCTCGATCACCGAGCACGAGGGCCGCATCATCCAGAGCCGCAGCGAAGACTCCATCATTCGCGAGATCGAGGAGATCCGCGACAAGGTCAAGGGCTTCACCGGCATCATCAGCGACCTGGGCGGCCCCACGGCCAACATGTACCGCATCGGCTGCAAGAGCCGCGAGATCGAGGCCGCCTGCCGCAAGCCCAGCTGCGTGTACCCGGGCATCTGCCCCAACCTGGACACCGACCACGGCCCGCTGATCCAGATCTACCGCCGCGCGCGCGGGCTCAAGGGCATCAAGAAGATCTTGATCGGATCGGGCCTGCGCTACGACCTGGCGGTGAAGTCGCCCGAGTACGTGAAGGAGCTGGTGCAGCACCACGTCGGCGGCTATCTGAAGATTGCGCCCGAGCACACCGAGGGCGGCCCACTGTCCAAGATGATGAAGCCGGGCATCGGCACCTACGACCGCTTCAAGCAGCTGTTCGAGAAGTTCAGCGCCGAGGCGGGCAAGCAGCAGTTCCTCATCCCGTACTTCATCGCCGCCCACCCGGGCACCAGCGACGAGGACATGATGAACCTGGCGTTGTGGCTCAAGCGCAATGGCTTCCGCGCCGACCAGGTGCAAACCTTCTACCCCAGCCCGATGGCCACGGCCACGGCCATGTACCACTCGGGCATGAACCCGCTCAAGGGCATCAGCCGCGACGAGACGCGGGCCGAGCGGGTGGACATCGTGCGCGGCGAGCGCCGCCGCCGGCTGCACAAGGCCTTTCTGCGCTACCACGACGCCAACAACTGGCCGCTGCTGCGCGAGGCGCTCAAGGCCATGGGCCGCGCCGACCTGATCGGCAACGGCAAGCACCACCTGATCCCGACCTTCCAGCCGACCACCGACGGCAGCTACCAGAGCGCACGCCGCAAGAACTCGACGCCCGCGCCTGCCAAGTCGGCGCGCCCGGTGGCCGGCCGGCTGCTGACCCAGCACACCGGCCTGCCGCCACGCGACAACGGCAGCCGCCCCGCGGCGCCGGGGCCGCGGCCGGCCGGCAAGCCCAGCCACACCGCGGGAAGCAGGACTGCGCAAAGCGCAGGAAGCAAGACTGCGCAGAGCGCAGGGGGCAAACCCCTGCGCACCAGCCTCAGCGGCACCGCCGGCCCGCGCGCCCAGGGCGCAGGCCAGCCGGCGGCCAAGGGCCCGCTGCGCGGGGCGGTGAAGGGCAAGGGCAGGGGGTAAGCCGCCTACACCATGCCGCAAGCAAGGGTGTCACACGGGATGGCTGCGCAGCCACTCCCGCAGCACCTGGTTCAAACGGGTCTGCCAGCCGGCGCCGGTGCTGCGGAAAGCACGAACGACGTCCGCGTCCAGGCGCAGGTTGACATGCTCTTTGGGCTCGGCGAGCGGCGGGCGACCGCGCTTGGGCGCCACCAGCTCAGCCGCTGCTTCCTGCCCCATCAGGTGAGACAGCACATCAGCGGCTGGGCGCGCCTGCGCGAACCACGCGTCGGTGGCTTCCGGTGCGTCATCGTCCAGGCGCTCGGGATCAGGCTTTCGCGTGGGCATATCGCGTCCTTTCACGGCGGTTGCAGCGACGCAGGCTGATGACATGCAGGCTGTCTCCACGGGGGGTGAACACCAGCATGTGCAGGTGCTCACCGATCCGCCCGAGTGCCTGAAAGCGTCGCTCGGGGTACATCTTCCGGGTGTCTTCAGCGATCAAGGCACTTGACCAGTCGAACTCCACAACCAGGGTGAAGGGCAGGCCGCGTTCAACGACGTTGCGCTCGCTTTTGGCAGGGTCGAAGGTGAAGCGCACTCACTTATCGTACCCACAAAAAATAGATCAGTCCACCTGCTCCTGCCCCGTCATCAGCGCCACGAAGCGGTCGATGCCGATGTTGCCGCCCGACAGCGTGACACCCACGCGGCGGCCGGCGAAGCGTTGGCGGTGGTGCATCAGCGCGGCCAGGGCGCAGGCGCCGGAGGGCTCGACCACCAGCTTCAGGCGCTCGAAGACGAAGCGCATCGCTTCCACCACCACCGGGTCGGAGACGGTCAGCACGTCGGTCACCAGCGCCTGGATGACCTCGAAGGTGTGCACGCCCACGGCCTGCGTCTGCTGGCCGTCGCAGATGGTGCGCGGTACGTCGATGCTGACGATGCGGCCTTCGCGCAGCGACTGCTGCATGTCGTTGCCGCGCTCCGGCTCGGCACCGAAGACCTGGATGTCGGGCAGCAGGTGCTTGGCCGCCACGGTGCAGCCCGACAGGAAGCCGCCGCCGCCGGCGCACACGATCAGCGCGTCCAGCTCGCCCGCGTCCTCGATCAGCTCCAGCGCCGCCGTGCCCTGGCCGGCCATCACCGGC
>CAKZXL010000509.1 GCA_937883885.1 uncultured Aquincola sp.
GCGGCGCTGGACGACACCTGCCCGCGCTGCGGCGGCCGCTTCCACTGCGGCGCCGCCGACCCCGGCCCCTGCGCCTGCAGCACCCTGGTGCTCAGCGCCGAGCTGCAGGCGCAGCTGCGGCGGCAGTACAGCGGGTGCTTGTGCGTGGGGTGCCTGCTGGCGCTGGCCGGACAATCTGTCGATCCATGATTCGCACCGCTGAAGACCTGTTGCAAGAGCTGCTGGCTGTCGATGAGTCGCACCGCATCGAAGCCAAGCGCGCTTCGCAGATGGATCGTTCGATCATCGAAACCGTCGTCGCGTTTGCCAATGAACCGGGGCTGGGAGGGGGCTACCTCCTGCTGGGCGTGGAACGAGACCCGGACGACCTCTTCGGTACCACCTATCGTGTGGCGGGAGTGGAGAGTCCCGACAAGCTGCAATCGGAACTGGCCAGCCAATGCGCAAGCATGCTGAATAGGCCGGTACGCCCGCGCATCTCGGTGGAGGAATTGCGGGGAAAGACGGTACTGGTGGTCTTCGTCCCAGAGGCAGCACCCGCGGAAAAGCCCATCTTTCTCCAGCGCCTTGGCCTGCCTCGTGGTGCGTATCGGCGCGTCGGGTCGACGGACCAGGAAGGCAGCGAGGACGATCTGGTCGCGCTGTACGCAGGCCATCAACTGGACACGTTCGACGGTGCCGTCCTGCCGGACGCTGACATGGCTGACATCGATCCCGCTGCAGTGCAGGAGTACCGTCGCCTCCGCGAACGAGCCAATCCAAGCGCCGAAGAGCTGGCTTGGGACGATGAGGCCTTGCTGCGAGCCCTGGGTGCTGCAGTGCGCAAGGGCGACACACTGCTTCCAACGGTCGCAGGTCAGCTGCTGTTCGGCACCCCTCAGGCGCTCCGGCGCTGTTTCCCCATGATGCGCATCGACTACATCCGAGTGACCGGCCGACAGTGGGTCGATGACCCTGAGCATCGATTTGACACGCTCGAGATCCGAGCCCCCTTGCTGCTCGCCATCCGCCGTGCGGAAAGCGCCGTACGGGACGAACTGATGCAGTCCTTCTCGCTGCCCGAAGGGGCGCTTACGCGCGAAGACGAGCCGGCGCTGCCGCTGCGTGTGATCCGTGAAGCCATTGTCAATGCAGTGATGCACCGCAGCTACCGCGTTCACGGCGCCATCCAGATCATCCGGTACGCCAACAGGCTGGAGGTCAGGAATCCCGGCCACTCGATCAAGGCGGAAGAGCAGTTGGGGGAGCCTGGCAGCGAAACAAGAAACCCGCGTGTCGCGGCCGTGCTGCACGAAATCAACGTGGCCGAAACCAAAGGCAGCGGCATCCGCGCCATGCGTGAGCTGATGCAGGCGCACAACCTCCTGCCTCCGACGTTCGAGTCCAGTCGGCGTCCTGATCAGTTCGTCGCCACCTTTCTCTTCCACCACTTCCTGGGACAGGACGACCTCACATGGCTGCGGCGATTGACGGCTGAACCCCTGTCGGATGAGGAGGCTAGGGCACTGGTGGTCGTGCGCGAACTGGGCGCGATCGACAACGCGGCTTATCGCAACGTCAACCGGACGGACACGCTGAATGCTTCGGTACACCTGCGTCGGCTTCGCGACATCGGACTGCTGGCCATGAAAGGCAGTGGCAGCCGCACCTACTACGTGCCGGGTCCGTCCCTGGACGTGAGTGTCGATCAGTCCGGCGAAAAACACGCCAGCCACGCTACGGATACACACCAGGGCAAGTTCAATACCCCCCAGGCCGCACCCGATACACACCAGTTGCGCCGCCCCATCGACCTCTCAGCCCTGCCCGCAGACCTGCAGGCGAGGGTGCCAGCACCGGGCACAAAGCCACGCAGTGCTGTGATACGGGCCTTGCTGCTTGACCTTTGCGCCTGGATGCCGCTCAGCGCACGCGAATTGGCCACTGTGTTGGGGCGGCAGGACCACAAGCACCTCGTACGCGAGTTCCTGACACCCATGATCGCGGAGGGGCTGCTGACCTACACGATCCCGACCATGGAGAAGCATCCGGAGCAGCGCTATGTCACACCCAAGTGACGAGTCCTCCTGGCTCGCCAAGACCTCTGAAAAGGCCCTGGCCGGCATTCGGAACTTGGTGGCCGGCCGCTTGCGCTCACCCGCGATCAATCGGCCCGCCGGCGCCTGGCAAAGCCACCCGCCACCCCCAGGCCCAGCAGCCACAGCGCCCAGGTCGCGGGCTCGGGCACGGCTGACACGTTGGTGTAGCTGCCGTCGAACACCGCC
>CAKZXL010000510.1 GCA_937883885.1 uncultured Aquincola sp.
CGGCGCTGCGCCGCTTCGTGGGTATCGACCTGGGCGTTGAGCGGGTGCCCGACGCCACAACGCTGCTGAAGTTTCGGCGCCTGATCGAGGCCAATGGCCTGGGGGCTGCGTCGTTCGCCGAGGTCGGTCAGGTGCTGCAGGCCCGTGGCATGAAGGTAGGCAACGGCACCATCGTGGACGCCACCATCATCGCCGCCCCGAGTTCGACCAAGAATGCCAAGGGCCAGCGCGATCCCGAGATGCACCAGACGCGCAAAGGCAAGCAGTGGCACTTTGGCATGAAGCTGCATATCGGAGTGGACAGCGAGACTGGCTTGGCTCACAGCGCCGTCGTGACGGCTGCGAACGTGCATGACAAGCACCCGCTGCCCGAGCTGCTGCACGGCGCCGAACACGAGGTGTACGGAGACAGTGCGTACGCCTCGCAGCAGGCGCTGATCCGCTCGAAGGCGCCCCGAGCTCGAGATCGCACCAACCAGCGCGTGCGGCCTGACAGCGCGACGGCCGGCCTGGATCAGGTCATCAACCGTCTGAAATCCAAAGTGCGCTCGCGCGTCGAGCATGTCTTTGCGGTCACCAAGAGGTTGTGGGGCTTCAGCAAGGTGCGTTATCGCGGCCTGGCCAAGAACGCGACGAGGGCGTTCGTGGCGGTCGCGCTCGCCAACCTCTACCTGGCGCGCAAGCGCCTGGTGGCATGAGTGCGTCTGCGGCCAGCGTGGCCGGCGCCATCGAGGCACTGGCTACGCAAACAAGCGGTCAGGCGCCGCTCGAAAGCCGTTGCCAGCGATATGGCCGCACGTTGTCAGCAGCGCATGGCCGACCGGTAAGAAAAGCGGCGGCTTGTTCAGATGGCATGGGCGCCTCCTCCTCGGCAGCAGCGATGCGCTGCAGTTGACGCCAGCGCTAGCCGGACCGTGCGCCGGCGGCAGTGACGTGCCAGAGTTGAGGCTCCGACTGACCATCGAACCGGAGGACGCGACATGAGCCAGACCGTCATCGCCGTGGACATTGCGAAGAAGGTGTTTCAGCTGCATTGGGTGGACCAGGAGACCGGCGTGATCGAACGCCTGAAGCTCAAGCGGTCGCAGATGCTGCCGTGGTTCGCGAATCGGGAGCCGTCTCGAGTGATCATGGAGGCCTGTGGCGGTGCTCACGAGTGGGGTCGTCAGCTTGTCCAGTCCGGCCACGATGTCCGCCTCCTGGCTCCGAAGACCGTGCGCCCATTCGTCCAGCGGAACAAGACCGATGCCGCGGACGCGCACGCCATCTGGACCGCCGGGCAGCAGCCGGGTGCCGTCTTCGTCGCGGTGAAGAACGAAGCTCAGCAAGTCGTGCTGTCACTGCATCGCTTGCGCGCCCAGCTGATGAAGATGCGCATCATGCAAACCAACGAGCTGCGCGGCCTGCTGTACGAGTTCGGCGTAGTGCTCCCGGAAGGCCACAGGGCGCTGCTGCAGGAGCTGCCTGACGCACTGAGGGACGCGCAGAAGCGCCTGCCAGCGATGTTCATCGACAGCTTGGACGAGCAGGTCAAGCGGATCAACGGCCTCGAAGCCGACATCGCGAAGATCGAGCGCCGGCTGTCGCAGCAACTTCGGCAGACCGCAGCATGCAAGGCGCTGTCTGCGATACCGGGCGTCGGCCTGTTGACGGCAACTGCAATCGTGGCCAGCATGGGTTCGCCCGACGTCTTCAAGGATGGCCGGCAGTTCGCTGCGTGGATCGGCCTGGTGCCGCGGCAAACGGGCACCGGCGGCCGCGTCCGACAACTCGGCATCAGCAAACGGGGTGATGCTTACTTGCGGACCTTGCTGATGCATGGCGCCCGGGCCATCGTCCGTTCAGATCGAGCTGACCACTGGCCTTGGCTCGCCGCGCTGCTCAAGCGCCGGCCATACAACGTCGCCGTGGCCGCTATTGCCAACAAGCTGGCGCGAACCATCTGGGCGGTGCTGGCAAAAGGTCAGGAGTGGCGGCCGCAGGCTTGGCAAGCCGGCTGAGCAAGAGGCGTCAAGGATCCCACCGGTTGATAGGAGAGCAAGCGACCACCCGTGTGATGGGACAGACAGGTTGGACCGGGACAAGGACACTCCGATAGGGCATATGAGCCCCGAGCTCGATGTTCAGATGGGAGCCTCGTCGGCGAAAGCCATCAGGGCCAGCAGGCTTCGGAGCCTGCACCACAGGCCGAATGTAAGACTGCAGCCCTGCCTCCTGCTTCACCATGCGAAGACGTCGATTGCTATCCGGGAGGCGCCCATGTAAGC
>CAKZXL010000511.1 GCA_937883885.1 uncultured Aquincola sp.
GCCGGGCCTTCGCCGGTCACCGGCTCGAAGCTGTCGGCCTGCGCCAGCTTCCAGTAGAGGCTGTACACCGCATGCGGCCAGTCCTCGCGGCCTTCGGCGGCGGCCAGCAGCTGGCCCGGCCGCAGGAAGTTCAGCTGGTTGATCAGCAGCCGCACCTCATGGTCCGACACCCGGTGCACGATGTGCGCCGCGGTGATGTGGTTGGGGTGCTTCAGGCCGGCGGCCTGCACCAGTTCCTTCAGCGCTTCCAGCGTGTTGTGGTGGAAGCGGTAGACCCGCTCGGTCTTGTCGGGCACCACCAGCGCCTGCTGGCGCACCGCGTCCTGCGTGGTCACGCCGGTGGGGCACAGGCCGGTGTGGCAGGTCTGGGCCTGCACGCAGCCCAGCGCGAACATGAAGCCGCGCGCCGAATTGCACCAGTCGGCGCCCAGCGCCATCATCCGCGCGATGTCGAAGGCGCTGATCACCTTGCCGGCGCAACCCAGCTTGATGTGCTCACGCAGGTTCAGCCCCACCAGCGTGTTGTGCACCAGCAGCAGGCCTTCCTGCAGCGGCGCGCCCACGTGGTCGGTGAACTCCAGCGGCGCGGCCCCGGTGCCGCCCTCGGCCCCATCCACCACGATGAAGTCGGGCGTGATGCCGGTGGCCAGCATCGCCTTGCAGATGGCGAACCACTCCCACGGGTGACCGATGCACAGCTTGAAGCCGGTGGGCTTGCCGCCCGACAGCGTGCGCAGCCGGTCGATGAAGTGCAGCATTTCCACCGGCGTGTTGAAGGCGCCATGCCGCGCCGGGCTGATGCACGACACCCCCACCGGCACGCCACGCGCCGCGGCGATTTCCGCCGTCACCTTGGGGCCGGGCAGCACGCCGCCATGGCCCGGCTTGGCGCCCTGGCTGAGCTTGAGCTCGATCATCTTGACCTGCGGGTCGGTGGCGTTGGCGATGAAGCGTTCTTCGTTGAAAGAACCGTCGTCGTTGCGGCAGCCGAAGTAGCCCGAGCCGATCTCCCAGATCAGGTCGCCGCCGTGCTCGCGGTGGTAGCGGCTGATGGAGCCTTCGCCGGTGTCGTGCGCGAAATGGCCCCGCTGGGCGCCGCCGTTGAGCGCCAGGATGGCGTTGGCCGACAGTGCGCCGAAGCTCATCGCCGAGATGTTGAACACGCTGGCGCTGTAGGGCTGCGCGCGGCTGGCGCCGATGGTCACGCGGAAGTCGTGGCTGTCGATCTGCGAGGGCGCGATCGAGTGGTTGATCCACTCGTAGCCCACCTGCTTGACGTCCATCTGCGTGCCGAAGGGCCGGTTGTCAGGCTCACCCTTGGCGCGCTGGTACACCAGCGAGCGCTGCTGTCGCGAGAAGGGTGCGGCCTCGTTGTCGCTCTCGATGAAGTACTGGCGGATCTCGGGGCGGATGAATTCCAGCAGGAAGCGCAGGTGCCCGATGACGGGGTAGTTGCGCAGGATGGAGTGTTGCGGCTGCCGCAGGTCGTGCAGGCCGATCAGCACACCGGCCCAGCCCAGCAGCGCCACCCAGCCGCCGCTGCCGGCGGCCACCCAGGCCAGCGTGCCGAGCAAGGCGGCCACGGCACAGGTGAAGAGGGCGGTGTAGCGCACCGGGGCATGGCGGTTGACCGCGGAGATCCAGGCTGGGGCCATCGTTCACTCGTTCAGGGCTGAGGCGGGCCGATGGTAGGCGCTGGCGCGTGGCCGCGTGCGCGCGATAAGCGGCGGCTTTGCGGTGCAGGCGGTGGCAGCGGTGGCGGTTATCGTGCGCCAGCCGTCGAACAGGAGTGGAAGTGCTGAAGATCCTGGGCAAGTCGCCCTCCATCAATGTGCGCAAGGTGCTGTGGACCTGCGCCGAACTGGGCCTGCCGTACGAGCAGGAGCAATGGGGCGCCGGCTTCCAGGCCACCGACGACCCGGCCTTCAAGGCCCTCAACCCCAACGCGCAGGTGCCGGTCATCGTCGATGGCGAGGTGGTGCTGTGGGAGTCCAACACCATCTGCCGCTACCTGGCGCGCCGCCAGGGCCGCACCGACCTGCTGCCCACTGACGCCTTCGCCCGCGCGAAGGTGGAACAGTGGATGGACTGGCAGCTGGGCGACCTGAACAACGCCTGGCGCTACGCCTTCATGGCCCTGGTGCGGCGCAGCCCGGCGCACACCGATGCCACCGCCATCGAGGCCAGCGTGGCCCAGTGGAACGCGATGATGGGCGTGCTGGAGCGCCAGCTGGCGCGCAGCGGTGCCCATGTGTTGGGCGGCACCTTCACCCTGGCCGATGTGGTGCTGGGCCTGGCCGTGCACCGCTGGCATGCCACGCCGATGGCGCGGCCCGAGCTGCCGGCCGTGGCCGCCTATTACCAGCGGTTGAGCGAGCGGCCGGCCTTCCGGCTGCATGGGCGCAACGGGCAGCCCTGAACCGGGCCGAGCGGTAGGGCCGTTGCGCGCCGGCTGAGCGGGCGCAGCCGTGGCTGGGCATGATGGCGCGCTTTGCACCGCAAGGCGCTGATGTCTTCCGCCTCTTCCGCTTCTCCTCCCACCGGCATGCCGGTGTGGCTCTCGTTCCTGATGGCCGCCGCCTGCGGCCTGATCGTGGCCAACCTGTACTACGCGCAGCCGCTGCTGGGGCCGATCGCCGACAGCCTGGGCCTGTCGCGTGCGGCGGCCGGGCTGATCGTCACCGCCACCCAGTGCGCTTACGGCGCGGGGCTGCTGCTCATCGTGCCGCTGTCCGACCGGGTGGAGAACCGGGGGCTGATCGTGGCCTCCCTGGTGGTCACCGCCGCGGCGCTGGCCGTGGCGGCCGTCGCGCCCTCGGCGTCGTTGTTCCTGGCGGCCTGCGTGGTGGTGGGCCTGGGTGCGGTGGCCGCGCAGGTCATCGTGCCGTTCGCGGCCCACCTGTCGCCCGAGGCGCAACGCGGCCGCGTGGTGGGCAACGTGATGAGCGGGCTGCTGCTGGGCATCATGCTGGCGCGGCCGGCGGCCAGCCTGGTGGCCGACCACTTCGGCTGGCATGCCATCTTCGGTCTGTCGGCCGTGGCCACGCTGGGCATGGCGCTGGCCTTGTGGAGGCTGCTGCCGCGCCGGCAGCCGGGCGGGCAGGCCGGTTATGGCGAGCTGCTGCGGTCGATGGGCCGGCTGTGGCTGGCCACGCCGGTGCTGCGGCTGCGCGGCTTCTACCACGCGTGCGGCTTCGCGGCCTTCAGCCTGTTCTGGACGGTGGTGCCGCTGCACCTGGCGGCTGCGCCCATCGGTTTCAGCCAGACGCAGATCGCCTGGTTCGCGCTGGCCGGCGTGGCCGGTGCTATCGCCGCGCCCATCACGGGCCGGCTGGCCGACCGTGGCTTGGCGCGCACCGCCACGCCGATCGCGATGCTGATGATGGGCGCCGCCTTCCTCATCGGCCTGGTGCGCACCGCGGCCGTGGGCACGCAGGTGGCGGTGCTGCTGGCCTCGGCCATCGTGCTGGACATGGGCGTAGCCGCCAGCCTGCTGCTGGGCCAGCGGGCCATCTTCGCGCTGGGCGCGCAGGTGCGCGGCCGGCTCAATGGCCTGTTCATCGCGATGTTCTTCGTGGGCGGCGCGCTGGGCTCCAGCCTGGGTGCCTGGATGTACAGCGTGGGCGGCTGGCCCGGCGCCTGCCTGCTGGGGCTGGCGATGCCGGTGCTGTCGCTGGTGGTGTGGCTGGTGCACACCTCGCGCACCGCAACCCAACCCGCGTAGACCGATTCAGCGCAGGTCCTGCGGCGCGGCCAGGGTGTCGAGGATCGGGCAGTCGGGCCGGTCGTCGCCATGGCAGCAGTGCACCAGGTGCTCCAGCGTGGTCTTCATCGCCAGCAGCTCGCGGGCCTTGGCTTCCAGCGCGGCCATGTGGGCCTGCGCCAGCGCCTTGACCTGCCGGCTGGGCCGGGCGCGGTCGTGCCACAGGCCCACCAGCTCGCCGATCTGCGCCAGCGGAAAGCCGAGATCGCGCGCATGGCGGATGAAGCGCAGCGTGTGCACGTCGGCCGCGCCGTAGCGGCGGTAGCCGGCCTCGGTGCGCGGCGGCGCCGGCAGCAGGCC
The DNA here is from genome assembly GCA_937883885.1 of uncultured Aquincola sp. Next base: position 4,064 of record CAKZXL010000511.1, read on the forward strand.
GATCTGCTCGTAGTGGCGGATCATCTTGGCCGTGACGCCGCTGGCCTGTGCCGCCTGGCCGATGTTCATGCCGGCTGTGGTGCTCATGGGGTGCGACCTCCTGCTTCAGGCGCCGGGCGCCAGCGGCGCAGCAACAGCGCGTTGCTCACCACGCTCACGCTGCTGAAGGCCATTGCTGCGCCGGCGATCACCGGGTTGAGCCAGCCCAGCGCGGCCAGCGGAATGCCCACCACGTTGTACGCGAAGGCCCAGAACAGGTTCTGCCGGATCTTGGCGTAGGTGCGGCGCGAGATGTCGATGGCATCGGCCACCCGCGCCGGGTCGCCGCGCATCAGCGTGATGCCGGCGGTCTCCATCGCCACGTCGGTGCCGGTGGCCATCGCAATGCCCACGTCGGCCGCGGCCAGGGCCGGCGCATCGTTGATGCCGTCACCCACCATCGCCACCACGCGGCCGGCCTGGCGCAGGGCCTGCACCGCCTCGGCCTTGTCGGCCGGCAGCACCTCGGCCCGCACGTCGTCGATGCCCAGCTGCGCGGCCACGGCCTTTGCGCTGCCGGCGTTGTCGCCGGTCAGCATCACGGTGCGGATGCGCATGGCGCGCAGCCGCTGCACCGCGGCTGCGGCGGCGGGCTTGATGTCGTCGCCGAAGGCCAGCACGCCCAGCACGCGGGCGGGGCCCTCAGCCGCGGCCGGCGCCAGCAGCCACGAGACGGTGCGGCCCTCGGCCTGCCACCGTGAAGCCACCGCCGTCAGCGGGCCGGCGGCTGCGCCCGATTCGGCCAACAGGCGGCCGCTGCCCAGCTGCAGCAGCCGGCCCTGCACCACGGCCTGCAGCCCGCGGCCCGGCAGCGCCTGGGTGTCTGTCGCGCCGGGCGCTTGCAGGCCTTGCGCCTGGGCCGGCTGCAGCACCGCCCGCGCCAGCGGGTGCTCGCTGTGCTGTTGCAGCGCGGCGGTCAGGCGCAGCAGTTCGGCCTCGTCCAGCCCCTCGGCCGGCTGCAGGGCCACCAGCGCGGGCTTGCCTTCGGTCAACGTGCCGGTCTTGTCGAAAGCCACGGTGTCCACCGCATGCGCCACCTCCAGCGCCTGTGCGTCCTTGATCAGGATGCCGTGGCGCGCCGCCACGCCGGTGCCCGCCATCAGGGCCGTGGGCGTGGCCAGGCCCAGCGCGCAGGGGCAGGCAATCACCAGCACCGCCACCGCGTTGATCAGCGCCGCTTCCCAGCCGCTGCCGGCCAGCAGCCAGCCGCCGAAGGTGAGCAGCGCCAGCCCCAGCACCACCGGCACGAACACCGCGCTCACCCGGTCCACCGTGCGCTGGATGGGCGCCTTGGCGGCCTGCGCCGATTCCACCAGCCGGATGATGCGGGCCAGCGTGGTCTCGGCGCCCACTGCGGTGGTGCGCAGCAGCAGCGCCCCTTCGCCGTTGACGGCGCCGCCGGTCACCGGCCCGCCTTCGCCGCGGGCCACGGGCCGGCTTTCGCCGGTGAGCATGGATTCGTCCAGGTGGCTGCGGCCTTCGACGATCACGCCATCCACCGGCACCCGCTCGCCGGGCCGCAGCACCACCAGATCGCCCACCCGCACCTGGCGCACCGGCAACTCGGCTTCCACGCCGTGGCGGCGCACGCGGGCGGTGGCCGGGCGCAGCGCATGCAGCGCCCGAATGGCCTCGGTGGTCTGCCGCTTGGCGCGCTGCTCCAGCCACTTGCCCAGCAGCACCAGGGTGATGACGGTGGCCGAGGCCTCGAAGTACAGGTGCGGCATGGCGCCATGGCCGCCGTGCGCCGCGCCGGCCGCCAGCAGCAGATACACCGACAGCCCGTAGGCCGCCGAGGTGCCCAGCGCCACCAGCAGGTCCATGTTGCCGCTGCCCGCCAACGCCGCCTTGAAGCCCGCGCGGTAGAAGCGCGCGCCCAGCACGAACTGCACCGGCGTGGCCAGCGCCAGCTGCCACAGGCCGGGCAGCATCGCGTCGACGCCCAGGGGCGACAGCAGCATGGGCAGCAGCAGCGGCAGGGTGAGCAGCACCGCCAGCGCCACCGGCCACCAGCTGGGCAGGCCGCCGGCAGGCACCGGTCCGGCGGGTGCCTCGTCGTCGTCCTCGCGCACCGGGGTGGCTTCATAGCCGGCCTTCTCGACGGCCGCCACGGCTGCTGCCTGCAGCGCCTGCGCCACCACGTCGGCGCCCCCATGAACGGTGGCCCGCTCGGTGGCGATGTTGACGGACGCTTCGGCCACGCCCGGCACCTTCTTCAGCGCCTTTTCCACCCGCATCACGCAGGCGGCGCAGGTCATGCCGCCGATTTGCAGCTGGAGGGGCGGGGTGGCAGCGGTGGACGAAGACATGGTGATGGCCTGGCGACCCGGAACGACGACGGGCTCGACGCCAGTCTCAAGCTTGCCATCATGGCAAGGTCAAGCCCGCCCGCACCGGCCTCAGGGCCTTGACCCTGACACGATGGCAAGCTTCACACTGCCTGCATCGTTCCACTCATCCAGACCCCCGATGATCACCTTCGAAGTCAACGACATGAGCTGCGGCCACTGCGTGCGCGCCATCACCCAGGCCGTGCAAGAGGCGGACCCCGGCGCCCAGGTACAGATCGACCTGCCCAGCCACCGCGTGCAGGTGCAGCCCGCTGCGGCGGATGCGGCGGCGCTGAAGGCGGCGATCGAGGAGGTGGGGTATACGCCGGTGCAGGCTGGCTGAGCGGGCAGGGCTGCCGGCCTGAAAACCCGGTTGTGTACCATCTGCCGAGGCCGCGCCGTCTTGGGACGGCATGGATCTCCTGCACTCTCCCATGGTGGTTGTCTTGGCCCAGCACCTGCATCGTCTGCTCCGTATCGCGGTTCTCGTTCCAGCCCTGGTGGCTGCTGGCTGCGGTGGTCAGAGCACTGAACAGCTGCTGGCTTCTGCCCGCACCTACCTGGACAAGGGCGACAACGCGGCGGCCATCATCCAGCTCAAGAATGCGCTGCAGAAGGACCTGAAGCTGGCCGAGGCCCGCTACCTGCTGGGCGAAGCCCTGCTGCGCAGTGGCAACCCCGGCGATGCCGCCCTGGAGTTGCGGCGTGCGGTGGAGTACGGCTATGCCGCCGACAAGGCCGTGCCGGCGCTGGCCCGCGCGCTGGCGGCGCAGGGTCAGTCGCAGGTCGTGGTGCGTGACTACGCCAACACCCGCTTCGATAACCCCGAAGCCACCGCCAGCCTCAAGACCTCGCTGGCGCTGGCTTATCTGGCCGAAAAATCGCCCGCACAGGCCGACAAGGCGCTGGCCGAGGCGCTGCAGGCGGTGCCCGAGCATCCGCCGGCGCTGCTGCTCAAGGCCCGCATGATGGGCACGGCCGGCCAGCGGGCCGAGGCGCTGGCCATGGTGGACCGTGTGGTGGCTGCCCACCCGAAGGACGCCGACGCCTTCTTCACCCGCGGCAACCTGCTGCAGCTGGACGGCAAGCGCAGCGATGCCCTGGCTGCGTACAACACCGCGCTGGAGCTGCAGCCCACGCACGGGCCGGCACGCATCGCCAAGATTTCCTTGATGTTCGAGCTGGGCGAGACGGCTGCGGCCAGCGAAATCGACAAGCTGCGCCGGCTGCCTGGCCAGCAGCAGCAGAGTCTGTTTTTCGAGGCGCAGGCGGCGATCACGCGGGGCGACGACAGCCGCGCCTACGAACTGATCCAGCAGGTGCTCAAGGCGGCCCCCAACCATGCGCTGTCGCTGCAGGTCGCCGGCGGGCTGGAGCTCAAGCGCGGCCGCCTGCTGGTGGCCGAGCGCACGCTGACCAAGGCATTGCAGATCTCGCCGGAGCTGCCGGTCGCACGGCGCCTGCTGGCGCAGACCTATGTGCGCTCGGGCCAGCCGGCCAAGGCGCTGAGCACGCTGTCCCCGATGCTGGAAGGCGCGCGCCCGGACGCCGATGCCCTGCTGATTGCCGGCGAAGCCAGTCTGCTGGGCAATGAGGTCGACAAGGCGGAGCAGCTGTTCCGCAAGGCCGTGGCCGTGGCGCCCGACCAGCCGCGCAGCCGCACGGCGCTGGCCGCGCTGCAGCTGCAGCGCACGCAAAGCGAGGCCGCGCTGAACGAGCTCAAGTCCATCGCCGCCGACGACAAGACCGGCTCGCAGACCGACATGGTGGTCATCAGCTACTACGTCCGCCGCGGCGAGCTGCCGCGCGCGCTGGAAGCGATCGACCGGCTGGAAGCCAAACAGCCCCGCAATCCGCTGGCACCGCAGCTGCGGGGCGGCGTGCAGCTGCGGCAGAACGACGTGGCCGGCGCGCGTGCTTCGTTCGAGAAGGCGCTCGGCCTCGATCCGGTGTACATGCCCGCCGTCACCCGGCTGGTGGAACTGGACCTGCGCGACAAGCAGGTGGACGCCGCCCGCCAGCGGCTGGAAAAGGTGCTGGCCACCGACAAGCGCAACCTGCAGGCCTTGCTGGGTCTGGCCGCGCTGCAGACGCGCCAGATGGCACCGCCCGAGAAGATCGAGGCCTTGCTGCGCGAGGCCGTGGCCGGCAACCCCAGCGACGTGCAGCCGCGGCTGGCGCTGGTGGAGCATCTGCTGGCTCACCGCCAGGCGCCGCAGGCGCTGGAAGCAGCCCAGGCGGCGCTGGTGGCACAGCCGGAAAGCATCGAGCTGCTGGACGCGCTGGGCCGGGCGCAGACGGCCACCGGCGATACTCAGCAGGCCGTGTCCACCTTCAACAAGCTGGTGGCGCTGGCGCCGCAATCGAGCCTGCCGTATGCGCGGCTGGCCGACCTCGAGCTGGCCGCCAAGAACACCGCCGCTGCCAAGGCCCACCTGCAGCGCGCGGTGGCGATTGCGCCGGACCTGGTGCCGGCTCAGCAGGCGCTGCTGCGCATCGCCCTCAGTGAAAACCGGACCCAGGACGCGCTGGCCATCGCCCGCGCCGTGCAGAAGGCCCGGCCGCAGGAACTCACCGGCTTTCTGTGGGAAGCCGATGTCGACGCGAGCAAGGGCGGCAACGCCGCGGTGGATCGCTACAAGGCGCTGTATGCCCGCTTCCCGCAGCCGGAAGCAGCCATCCGCCTGCACCGCGCGCTGATGCGGGCCGACCGCCAGCCCGAGGCTGAAAAGGTGGCTGCCGCGTGGGTGGCGGCCCATCCGCAAGAGCGGGACCTGCGCTACTACCTGGGTGAGCAGGCGATGATGGGCGGTGATTTCGCCCGGGCGGTGGCACAGTTCCAGGCGGTGCTGCAGCATCATCCCGACTACGTGCCCGCACTCAACAACATGGCCTGGGCCATGGTGCGCCTGGGGGACAAGGGCGCGCTGGTGCCGGCGCGCCGTGCCACCGAACTGCAACCCGACGTGCCCGCGCTCCTGGACACGCTGGCCCTGGCCCTGGCGCAGGACAAGCAGTTCGACGAGGCCGTCAAGGTGCAGAAGCGGGTGCTGGAACTGGCGCCCGACGAGCCGAACGGCCGCATGACGCTGGCCCGCATCTACCTGCAGGCTGGCAAGTCCGCGCAGGCACGAACCGAGTTGCAGACCTTGGCCGCGTTGGGAGACAAGTTCCCGGCCCAGCCCGAAGTGCAGAAGCTGTTGAGTCAACTGTAGTGAGGAATCCGTCACGGTGGGACCCTGCGTCAGCCGGACGGGCCATGGAGCCAGGGCCACGGGCTCCGAAGGACAAGTCGACGGACCTCGTCATCGGGGAACAGGAGACCCGCCTTGCACAACGACAACCGCTTTGACTACGGCCGTGCCTTCTCGCGCAACATCGGCTGGGTGACGCCCGAAGAACAACGCCGCCTGGCCACCGCCCGGGTGGCCATCGCCGGCCTGGGCGGCGTGGGCGGCGCCCATGCGATCACCCTGGCCCGCCTGGGTGTCACCCGCTTTCACATCGCCGACTTCGACCGCTTCGAGGTGCACAACTTCAACCGCCAGGCCGGCGCCTTCATGAGCACGCTGGACCAGCCGAAGGCCGAAGTGATTGCGCGCATGGTGCGCGACATCAATCCCGAGGCGGAGGTGGAGGTGTTCGGCGACGGGGTGACGGCCGGGAATGTCGGGGCCTTCCTGCAAGGCGTCGACGTGTACGTGGACGGCATCGACTTCTTCGCCATCGAGGCGCGGCGCCTGCTGTTCGCGCAGTCGTACGCGCAGGGCATTCCGGCGCTGACGGCGGCGCCGCTGGGCATGGGCGTGTCGCTGCTGTACTTCCAGCCCGGGCGCATGAGCTTCGAGGAGTACTTCCGCGTCGAAGGCCAGCCGGTGGAAGAGCAGTACGCCCGCTTCATCGCCGGCCTGTCGCCCTCGGCGATGAACCGCCACTACCTGGTGGCGCCGGACGCGGTGAACTTCAAGGAGCGGCGCGGCCCGAGCACGCCCATGTCCTGCGACCTGTGCGCGGGCGTGATGGGCACGGCGGTGCTGAAGGTGCTGCTGGGGCGCGGCAAGCTGAGCCCTGCGCCCTGGGCGCTGCAGTTCGACGCGTACGAGCAGAAGCTGCGCCGCACCTGGCGGCCGGGTGGCAACGCCAACGTCGTGCAGCGGCTGCTGCTGCGTTTCATCCGCCCGCGCGTGGCGGGCGGTTGATGCGCTGAGGGGCGATCGAAGCCCCAATGACAATGGGGCCCACCCCGCGAAGGATGGACCCCGTGTGAAGCACGCCCCGCCCGGGGCGTGCTGCGTTTCAGGCGACTCAGGCCTTGTTGCTGCGGCGGCGAGCCAGGCCCAGGCCCAGCAGCGCGGCGCCGACCAGCGCCAGCGAGGCGGGTTCCGGCACGTTGTTGTTGAACTCGGCCGAAGCGTCGCCCACGGCCACGCCGCTGTAGTTGCCCGGGGTCAGGGCGGGGTTGAAGCTCTCGTTTTCGCCCGACACTTCGATGCGCAGGTAGAACGGCTGCGGGTCGAAGAAGAAGGCGGAACCGGTGGCCGTCAGGTCCAGGGCGCCGTAGTTGATGACGAACGAACCGCCGCTGGCGGCTTGGTTGCCGACCAGGGGCACATTGGCTTGGCTGCCGGCCAGCACGACGTTGCTGCTGCCCAGCAGGATGTCGTCGGCGTTGTTGGTCAGCGTGGTGGCGCCCAGGCCGTTGCTGCCGTTCAGGGTCTTGCCGGTGTTGGAGTTCACGTCGGCGAAGAACTGCACGCTGCCGGTCAGGAAGTCGGCCAGGGCGGTGGTGCCCACGAACGAGATGCTGCCAGCCACGGTGAACAGGCCGTAGATGCGGTAGCCGGAGGTGCCCGGGCCGTTCAGGAAGGTCGACTGCGAGGAGCTGCCCAGCGAGAAGCCGGTGGCGTTGAAGAAGCCGGACTCGTTGAAGACAGTTTGCGCAGCGGGGTTGGCTTGCGTCTGGTTGATCTGCGCTTCGTAGCGCAGCGTGATCTTGTCGGCGACGACTTCGTTTTGCGGGGTGCCGGTGATCGCGCTTTCTTCCACCTTGAAGGTGGCGCCAGCGTGGGCGGTACCCAGCAGGGCGGCGAGAACGGCGCCAGCGATGAGCTTGGTCTTGAACATGTGTGACTCCCGTCGGTGAATGCTGTTGCGAGCCTTTAAAGCAGACACCGTGCCACCCCAATATGCCTCAATGAAATCAATCACTTAGCCGATTTTCAGGCGCTGCCTCCGCGGCGCGTGTAAAGGAATTCGACAGCCGCCGGACTTTAGTCCCCGCCCCCGCTGCCGAAATCCCGCCACGCCCTTCAAGCCAAAGCGAGAACGACCGCCCATGACCGCTCCGACCTACCGCCTCATCACCCGCAGCGACTTCGACGGCCTGGTGTGTGCCGTGCTGCTGAACGAACTGAAGATGATCGACGAGATCAAGTTCGTGCATCCCAAGGACATGCAGGACGGCAAGGTGGAGGTGACGGCGCGGGACATCACCACCAACCTGCCCTACGTGCCCGGCGTGTACATGGCCTTCGACCATCATGCGTCGGAAACCCTGCGCAACACCGGCGAGCGGCCCAACCACGTGATCGATGCCAAGGCGCCTTCGGCCGCGCGCGTGGTGTATGAGCACTTCGGCGGCGCGGCGCGCTTTCCGACCATCGCGCCCGACATGATGGCCGCGGTGGACAAGGCCGACGCCGCGCAGTTCAGCCGCGACGAGATCCTGAACCCCAGCGGCTGGGTGCTGCTGAACTACCTGATGGACGCGCGCACCGGGCTGGGCCGCTTCCGCAACTTCCGCATCAGCAACTATGCGCTGATGATGGACCTGATCGCCTACTGCCGCGACCATGGCATCCAGGACATCCTGGGCCTGCCCGACGTGAAGGAACGGGTGGACCTGTACTTCGAGCATGCCGAGCGCGCCAAGGAGCAGATCACCCGCTGCGCCACCGTGCACGGCAACCTGGTGGTGCTGGACCTGCGGCACGAAGAGACCATCTTCGCGGCCAACCGCTTCATGATCTACGCGCTGTTCCCGCAGACCAACATCTCCATCCACGTGATGTGGGGCGTGCAGCAGCGCAACACGGTGTTTGCCACCGGCAAGAGCATCCTCGACCGCAGCAGCAAGACCGACGTGGGCGCGCTGATGCTCGAATACGGCGGCGGCGGCCACCACGCGGCCGGCACCTGCCAGGTGGAGAACGATCAGGCAGAGGCGGTGCTGGCCCAGCTGATCGAGCGCATCCGCCAGGACGGCTGACTGGCGCACCCGGCGCCGGCCGCTAGATGTTCAGCCGCCGGGCCGCCCCAAGGCTGAACGCTCCCCCCTGGGGGGACGCGAGCGAAGCGAGCTTGGGGGCAAGTACACTCCCCACCCCAGCGCCGATTTGCTTCTCAGATTGCGGGCGCTCAACAAATACTGCTAAAGAGGGATGCCCGGCCCGGTGTCCGCATCTTTGGCGGCACCGGGTTTCTTGTTGATGGCATCCCTAGGACACGTCACACCGCAGCGCATGCACTTTGCCCAGCCGCTGCCGCTGAAAAGCGGCGCCCGGCTGGCCGACTACACCCTGGTCTACGAGACCTACGGCAGGCTGAACGCCGACCGCAGCAATGCCGTGCTGGTGTGCCATGCACTCAATGCCTCGCACCACGTGGCGGGCACCTATGAAGGCCAGGACCGCAGCGAAGGCTGGTGGGACAACCTGGTGGGTCCCGGCAAACCGCTGGACACCGACCGCTTCTTCGTCATCGGCATCAACAACCCGGGCTCGTGCTTTGGCTCCACCGGGCCCATGCATGCCAACCCCGACCCCGCCGCCGGCGGCCGGCCCTACGGCGCCGACTTCCCGGTGATGACGGTGGAAGACTGGGTGGACGCCCAGGCCCGCGTGCTCGACCAGCTGGGCATCAGCCAGCTGGCGGCGGTGCTGGGCGGCAGCCTGGGCGGCATGCAGGCGCTGAGCTGGTCGCTGCGCCACCCCATGCGGCTGCGGCACTGCGTGGCCGTGGCCACCGCGCCCAACCTGTCGGCGCAGAACATCGCCTTCAACGAGGTGGCGCGCCGCGCCATCGTCACCGACCCCGACTTCCACGGCGGGCACTTCTACGCCCATGGCGTGGTGCCGGCGCGCGGGCTGCGGGTGGCACGCATGATCGGCCACATCACCTACCTGTCCGACGACTCGATGGAGGCCAAGTTCGGCCGCAGCCTGCGTGCCGCCGAGCTGGGCTACAGCACGCAGGACATCGAGTTCCAGATCGAGAGCTACCTGCGCTACCAGGGCGAGAAGTTCAGCGAGTACTTCGACGCCAACACCTACTTGCTGATCACCCGGGCGCTGGACTACTTCGACCCCGCGCGCGAGCACGGCGGCGACCTCACCCGCGCCTTTGCGGCGGCGCAGGCCAAGTTCATGCTGATCAGCTTCACCACCGACTGGCGCTTCTCGCCC
>CAKZXL010000512.1 GCA_937883885.1 uncultured Aquincola sp.
CGCGCCTTCCGTGAGGCACCCCCGGGCCACGAACCCGCCTTTGCCGCCCGGATGGGATGTATGCGCAAGACGCTTGGAGGTTGCATGGGCTTTGATGGTTGGGTTCGGGTGGGCAAGGCATGGGCCGCCGTGGTGGCGCTGGCCGGCCTGACGGCCTGCAACAACAACCCCTGGCCCGATGAAGCGGCCGCCTCCAACACGCTGTTCACTGCCGCGCAAGATTCTTCGCCCCGCCACCTCGACCCGGTGGCCAGCTACTGGTCGAACGACACGCCGTTCACCTACCAGATCTACGAGCCGCTGTACGGCTACCACTACCTGAAGCGGCCCTTCGTGCTGGTGCCCAAGAGCGCGGCCGAGGTGGTCAAGCCTCATTACCTGGACAAGAACGGCCAGCCGCTGCCCGACGATGCCGATGGCGAGCAGATCGCCGAGAGCGTCTACGACATCCCGATCAAGCCGGGCATCCTGTACCAGCCGCACCCGGCCTTCGCCAAGGACGCGCAGGGTCGCTACCTGTACCACTCGATGAAGCCGGGCGAGATCGGCAACCGCCGCACGCCCATCGACTTCGAGCAGACGGGCACGCGCGAGCTGGTGGCCGAAGACTTCGTCTACGCCCTCAAGCGGCACGCCACCACCCGCATCACCACGCCCATCTTCGGCATCTTCAGCGAGTACATCGTCGGCCTGCGCGAGTACAGCACGCTGGTCAAGGCCGAGGATGCCAAGCTGCGCAAGGGGCTCGACCCTTCCAGCCTGGACAAGCCGTTCCTCGACTTCCGCCAGTGGCCGCTGGCCGGCGCCACCGCGCTGGACAAGCACACGGTGCGCATGCGCATCAAGGGCAAGTACCCCCAGTGGAACTACTGGCTGCAGATGACCTTCACCGCGCCGGTGCCCTGGGAGGCCGATGCCTTTTATGCCCAGCCCGGCATGGCCGAACGCGGCATGACGCTGGACCGCTGGCCGGTGGGCACCGGGCCTTTCATGATGACCGAGTTCATCCAGGACCGGCGCCATGTGATGACCCGCAATCCCAACTACCGCGGCGAGCCTTATCCGTGTGAGGGCGACGAGGTGGCCAAGACCGCCGGCCTGCTGGCCGACTGCGGCAAGAAGACGCCGTTCCTCGACAAGATCGTGGTGACGGTGGAGCGTGAATCGGTGCCGCGCAAGGGCAAATTCCGCCAGGGCTTCTACGACGTCGAGATCTTCGAGCGGCCCGACACCGGCAAGGACTACCTGGTGGACATGGGCGACTCCGACGAGGTGCGCCGCGAGTACCTGGACAAAGGCTTCCGGCTGGACAGCGGCACCGACGTCAACAGCTACTTCATCGCCTTCAACATGCTCGACCCGGTGATCGGCGACGGCAAGACGCCCGAAGAATCGGAGCGCCACCGCAAGCTGCGCCAGGCCATCTCCATCGCCATCGACTGGGAGGAGTACAGCAAGGTCTTCCCGAAGAAGTCGGGCGATGCGGCGATGAGCCCGCTGCCGCCGGGCATCGAAGGCTCGCGCGAGGGGCAGCCCGGCTACGTCAACCCGGTGACGCACCGGCTGGTCAACGGCAAGGTGGAGCGGCGACCGATCGAAGACGCGAAGAAGCTGCTGGCCGAGGCCGGCTACCCCAATGGCCGCGATGCCAAGACCGGCCGGCCGCTGGTGCTGAACTACGACTTCTACTCGGCGCCCACGCCCGAAAACCGCTCGGAGATCGACTGGGTGGTGCGCCAGTTCGCCAAGATCGACATCCAGCTGGAAGTGCGGGCCACCGACAACAACCAGTTCCAGGACAAGGTGCGCAAAGGCACTTACCAGGTGTTCTGGCTGGGCTGGAACGCCGACTACCCCGATGCCGAGAACTTTCTGTTCCTGCTGTACGGCCCCAACGGCAAGACCAAGCACGACGGCGAGAACACCTCCAACTACGCCAGCGCCGAATTCGACCGCCTCTACGGCCGCATGAAGACGCTGGACGACGGACCTGAGAAGCAGAAGCTGATCGACCAGCTGGTGACCATCGCGCAGACCGATGCGCCCTGGACCATGGGCTTTTTCCCGCATGCCTCGGCGGCGGTGCAGCACTGGGTCTACAACTCGCGGCCGGCGGTGCTGGTGCGCGACCAGGGCCGCTACCTGCGGGTGGACGCGCAGGAACGCGTGGCCAAGCAGAAGGCCTGGAACAACCCCGTGTGGTGGCCGGCGCTGCTGATGGTGGCGGCCGTGGTGGTGCTGGTGGTGCTGGCGGCGCGCAGCCTGCGCCGACGTGAGCGCATGAACGCCCGTGGCGAAGTGCTGGCCTGATCAAAGCGGAGCCCAATCCCGATGCTGTCCTATGTGTTGCGCCGTCTGGTGTACGGCGCACTGATCCTGCTGGGCGTCAACCTGGCCACCTTTGTCCTGTTTTTCACCGTCAACACGCCCGACGACATGGCCCGCCTGAACCTGGGCGGCAAGCGCATCACGCAGGAGGCCATCGAGCGCTGGAAGGTGGAGCGGGCCTACGACAAGCCGCTGTACTTCAACCCGCAGCGTGAAGGCACCGAGAAGGTGACCGACACCATCTTCTGGGACCGCTCGGTGTCGCTGTTCGCGCTGAAGTTTGGCCGCGCCGATTCCGAGAGCGCCGGCGACATCGGCGGCGAGGTGGCCACCCGCATGGTGGTGAGCCTGCAGATGGCGCTGCCGCTGTTCATCCTGCAGGTGATCGCCAGCACGGCCTTTGCGCTGCTGCTGGTGATGCTGCGGGGTACCAAGCTCGATGTGTGGGGCGTGGTGGCCTGTGTGGTGATGCTGTCGATCAGCAGCCTCTTCTACATCATCGTCGGCCAGTTCCTGTTCTCGCGCGTGCTCAAGCTGGCGCCGATCTCGGGCTATGCGCCG
>CAKZXL010000513.1 GCA_937883885.1 uncultured Aquincola sp.
AGCAGCCGGCCCAGCGCCTCGATGCCGAAGCCGGGCAGGTCGCCCAGGTGGTGCCGGCCGTCGGCCAGCAGCGCGTCGCGGTGCAGCACGATGCTGCCGTCGGGCCGCACCAGCATCAGCTGGCCCGTCTGGCCCACGCGGCGGCCGGTCACCTGCTCGGCCAGCGCAGCAGCCGAAACGCCCAGGCCGGCGGCGCCCAGGTGGCCGGGGCCGGCATCGAAGCGGGCATGCACCCTCAACTGCCAGGTCTCGTCGCGCGGGTCGGGGGCCAGGTCCAGCGCATAAGGCAGACCGCTGGTCAGGAAGCGGCCGAACCAGGTGTCCTGCGGCCCCAGCAGGCGCTGGGTGCCGGCCTCGGTCAGGTAGCGGCCATTGGCCTGCGACACCCAAAACACTGACTGCGCCCGGTGGCGTGCCTTCAGGCGCGCGGCAAAGGCCTGGAAGGAGGCCAGGCCCTCCTCGGGCTGGCCGGCGCGTTCCCAGGCCAGCAGAAAGTGGTTGTCGGCCATGTCCAGCGAGGCGCCCAGTGGCCCGGTGACCTGGCGCTGGATGTCGTTGCGCACCGCGGACAGCACGGCCGGCAGCTCGTCGCTGATCACACGGCGCTCCATCGCCTCGCCCGAGAGCCACAGGCCGCTGGCCACCGAAACGGCCACGAACACGGCCAGGCACAGCCCCAGCCCGGCCATGAGCTTGTGCTGGAGCGGCCAGCGGGATATGGCGATGAGCCTCATGGCAAGCGCGGGTGACGGCAGGTGGCAACGCTGCTCTATCGGCTGCGACCCGCCAAAATTGACCCGCACCCGCCATATGTGACGATCTCCAAGCGATTTCTGTTACAAGCGCCGGCTCAAACATGGCGGGCCCGCGTCGATAAACCCGCTTCACAGGTCTCCCCGGCTCCGGCTTCGCCGTCCGGCCCGGACGCCGCCTGGCGCGGCGGCGGGCACCGCTCAGCAGTAAAGGTTTGGATGTACCGCTCTTTGCAGGCCGGCGCCCTGGTGCCGCTCTTGCCTCTTGCAGGAATCCCGCGCAGCGGGCGGCTGCAGCCATGACCGCCACGAGACGCGCGCCCTGGCGCCGCCGGTTGGGGCAGGCGCTCTGGCTGGTCGCGGCCATGGTGGTGGGTGCCGGCGCCGCCAGTGCCAACCCGCAAGCGCCGCTCGCTGCATCCGCCCTGCCCGCCACGCCGGCACTGCGCGAGCGCATCGGCGCGCTGGAAAGCCAGGGCCGGGCGCGGCCGCAGGACACCGCCGCCCTGGTGGCCGCCGAGATCGACCGCGTGCGCCCTTTCAGCGCCGCCCACCGCGAGCTGCTGACGGTGCAGGGCCTGATGCTGGCCGACGCGGCCGACGGCGCCGCGGCCGAGCGCAGCGCGCAGGCACTGGATGCCTGGGGCCTGCACCCCCGGGCCGAAGACCGTGCGCTGGCCGCCGCTGCGGCCCTGCTCATCCGCGCCGACCTGGCGGCCCGCGGCGGCGGCGACCTCAAGCAGGCCGACGCCCTGGTGCGCGACGCGATGACGCGCCTGCCGGCCGAGGTGGGCCTGGAAGACCGCTACCGCTTTGCCGCGGTGCATGGCTACATCAAGGACCGCGCCGCCCTGCTGGAAGACGCGGTGCGCCTGAACCACGAGGCCCTGGCCGTGGCCGACCGGCTGGGCACCCCGTGGCGGCGCGCCGAGGCACGTTCCGCCCTGGCCTACAGCTATTACGGCGCCCGCCAGCTGGAGCGGGCCTGGCAGCTGAGCGAAGAGGCCGTGGCCATCGCCACCGAGGCCGGCGACTGGGTGGCCATGGGCCGCGCCCACAACACCGCCGGCATCGTGCTGGACGGCCTGGGCGACCAGGAGGGCGAGCGCCGCAGCTTCGAGCTGGCCATCGCGTACGCGGGCCGCGCCGGCAGCAAGCGCGACGAAGCGCGCTACCTGGCCAACATCGCCGACTTCTACCTGAAGAAAGGCGACTTCCGCACCGCACTGGGCCATGCGCAGCGGGCCCTGCCGCTGGCGCGCGAGCTGGGCGACCCCGACACCAGGCTGGTGGCACTGGCCAACATCGGCTTTGCGCACATCTCGATGCAGCACCTGGAGACGGGCAAGCGCTTCGTGGCCGAGGCCATCGCCATCGACGAAGACCGCGGCGCCATCGCCGGCGCGGCGAGCACCTGGCAGGAGCTGGGCAGCTACCTGGAAAAGGCCGGCGACCTGCGCGGCGCGGTGGCCGCCTACCACCGCCACCGCAAGCTGATGGCCAGCGTGCTGCGCGCCGACGAGCAAAAGGCCATCCTGGCCATCCAGGAGCAGTACGACGCCGAGCAGCGCAACCGCTCGCTGGACCTGCTGCAGCGCGAGCAGCAGCTCAAGGCCGAGCAACTGCGCCGCCGCGACCTCGAGCAGCTGCTGTGGGGCCTGGCGGCCGGCGTGTCGCTGCTGTCCTTCGCCGTCATCGTGGGCCTGCTGCGCCGGGTGCGCCAGGCCAACCGGCTGCTGTCGGCCAGCAACCAGGTGCTGCGCCAGCACGGCGAACGCGACCCGCTGACCGGGCTGGCCAACCGCCGGGCTTTCCAGGCCGCGATGGCCCAGCGCGCGGCCGATGGCAGCCTGCGCGGCACCGTCTACCTGATCGACGTCGACCACTTCAAGCAGATCAACGACCACCACGGCCACGCGGTGGGCGACGCGGTGCTGGTGGAAGTGGCGCGCCGGCTGCGCGCCACGCTGCGCGAGGACGACCTGATCGTGCGCTGGGGCGGCGAGGAATTCCTAGTGCTGGTGCAGCCCATGGCCGCCGACCGGGTGGACGCGCTGGCCTGCCGCATGCTGGCCGCGCTGGAAGACACGCCGGTGGTGGCGCAGGCGCAGCAGGTGGCGGTCACCGCCTCCATCGGCTTTGCCAGCTTCCCGCTGGGGCCGGCGGCGATGGCCGTGCCCTGGGAGCGTGCCGTGAACCTGGTGGACACCGCCATGTACCTGGCCAAGGCCCATGGCCGCAACCGCGCCTACGGCGTGCGACTGCAGCAGGCGGCCAACGACGAATCGCTGCAGGCCATCACCGGCGCGCTGGAAGCCGCGGCCGAAGACGGCCGTGTGGCCCTGACCCTGCTGCGTGCCCAGGCCGGCGCATCGGCCGTGGAGGCCGCGTGATGCGCTGGCGCGCCCTGCTGCCCCAAGCGCTCGGCCTGGCACTGCTGCTGGCCGTGGCAGGCGCCGCGCCCGCCGCGCCGGCCGCCACCGCCGAAGCGGCGCCTGAAAGCCACCTGGCCGAGCGCCTCGATGCGTTGCAGCGCAGCGGCTACGAACACCCGGCGCAGGCCCTGGCCGCGCTGGAAGACATGCGCCAGCATCCGCACGACGGCGAGTCGCGCCGGCTGCTGCTGCACGCCCTGGGCAGCGTGCATGCGCAAGCCGGCAATGCCACGCAGGCGCGTGCCGCCGCCGAAAGCCTGATGACCCTGGCGCAGGACGAGCCGCAGCTGCGCGCCGCCGCCAGCGCCAACCTCGTGCGCGCGCTGGTGGCCGAAAACGGCGGCGAGACGGCCGTGGCCGCCGCGCTGGCCCAGTCGGCGCTGGACGTGTTCGAGGCCGATTGCAGCCCGCGCCGCGGCAACGCCCATGCCGTGCCGCCCTGCGACTGGCGCGCGGCCTGGCAGGCGCGCCAGATCCTGCAGCGCCGCGCGGTGGGCCAGGGCCTGCCCGCCACCGAAGCGGCGCAGGCGCGCGCAGGCCTGGCCCTGGCCCAGGGCCACCACGACGCCCGGCGGCAGGCAGCCAACCTGGCCACGCTGGCCTGGCTGGCCGAGGCCGGCGGCGATGGCGAGCAGGCCCGCGAACTGATCAGCCAGGCGCGGCGGCTGGTGCAGCCGCTGGACGACCTGGCCGAGCTGGCCCGCCTGACCGACGTCGAGGCGCGCATCGCCGACCAGCGCGGCGACCCGCGCTCGGGCCTGCACTTCCACGAGCTGGCCCAGCAGCTGGCCTCACGCGCCAATGCGCCGCGGCTGGAAGGCCGGCTGCTGACCAACCTGAGCGACGCCTACGTGCGCGCCGGCCGCCCAGCCGCGGCGCTGGTGGCGGCCGAAAAAGGCCTGCAGATCGTGCGCGAGCGCAACGACCTGCGGGCCGAGCGGGTGCTGATCAACAACGCCGGGCTGGCCAAGATCGGCCTGGGCCGGCTGGCCGAAGGCAAGGAAGACATGAACCGCCTGCTGCGCCTGTGGCAGGACAGTGGCGACACCGGCCGCCAGGTGGGCACGCTGACCGAGTTCGGCGAGGCACTGGCCGCCGCCGGCGACGCCCGCAGCGCGCTGGAGCTGTTCCACCGCGAACGCGCCTTGAGCGCCGAGCTGATGCGCATCAACCGCAACGTGGCGCTGAAGGAACTGCAGGGCCGCAACGAGGCGCAGGCCCGCCAGCGCGACATCGAGCTGCTGGAGCGCGACAACGCCCTCAAGACGGCGGCCCTGGCCAACCGTGCGCTGCTGCAGCGCTTCGGCTGGGTGCTGGCGCTGGCGATGGTGGCGGCCACGGTGGCGGCGCTGCTGCTGTACCGCCGCGTGCGCGCCAGCCACCGCGAGCTGGCCGCCAGCCAGGTGCAGCTGCAGGCGCTGAGCGAGCTGGACCCGCTGACCCAGCTGTCCAACCGCCGCCACCTGCAGGCCGAGATGCAGCGGCTGGCGCAGCCGCAGGGCGGCTTCCACGGCGGCCTGCTGCTGCTGGACCTGGACCACTTCAAGCGCATCAACGACGAAGCCGGCCATGCCGCCGGCGACGAGGTGCTGGTGGAGGTGGCGCGCCGCCTGCGCAGCACGGTGGCCGCCGACGACCTGGTGGTGCGCTGGGGCGGCGAAGAATTCCTGGTGGTGCTGCCCGGCGCCGACGAAGCCCGCACCGGCTGGATGGCCCAGCAGCTGCTGCAGGCGGTGGCCGGCCAGCCGGTGCAGGCCGGCGGCCGCGCGCTGCACGTCACCGCGTCCGTCGGCCACGGCGCCTTCGAGCCGGCGCCCGGGGGCCGTCCGCTGCGCTACGAACAGGCCCTGGCCCTGGTGGACGAAGCGCTCTACGCGGCCAAGCAGCAGGGGCGCCACCGGGCGGTGGGCGCTGCGGTGGGCGCTGCAGTGAGCGCTGCAGTGGCGCTCAGCCTGCCTTGAGCACCGCGGCCACGCCGGCGCGCAGTCGCGCAAAGTCGATCGGCTTGGTCCAGTAGGCCAGCGCACCGGCGCGGGTGGCGGCTTCCACCTCCTGCGGCATCGCGCTGGCCGACAGCGCGATCACCGGCAGCGCGGCGGTCTGCGGGTCGGCCGCCAGCCGCTGCAGCACCTCCAGCCCGTGCATGTCGGGCAGCTGCATGTCCAGCAGCACCAGGTCGGGTTGCAGGTCGGCCGCGCGCCGCAGGCCCTCCTGCCCGGTGGCGCACACCACCACGCGCACCTGGCTGTGCTGCTGGAAATAGGTCTCCACCAGCATCGCGTTCACCGGGTTGTCCTCGATGTACAGCACGGTGCCGGTCAGCGCGTCGCTGTCTTCGCTGCCGGCCAGCGGCAGTGGGGCAAAGGCACTCGACTCGGCGGCGCCCTCCGGCCGCACGTGCGGCAAGGCCACGGTGACGGTGGTGCCGCGGCCTTCGCGGCTGTCGAAGCGCAGCTCGCCGCCCAGCAGCTCGACCAGCCGCTTGGTGATGAACAGGCCGATGCCCGTGCCCTCGATGGCCGAACGCTCGCGGCCCAGGCGGTTGAAGGCCTGGAACAGGCCCTCCAGCTGTTCGGCCGACATGCCCAGGCCGTTGTCTTCCACCCGCAGCAGCACCCGCCCGCCTTCGATGCCGGCGCCCACCCGCACCCGGCCGCCCGGGCGGTTGTACTTGATGGCATTGCTCACCAGGTTCATCAGCACCTGGCGCAGCCGCACGGGGTCGGTGCGGGTGAGCAGCGGGCCGGCCGGCCCATCGGCCATCTGCAGCCGCACCTGCTGGCGGCGGGCCAGCGGCTCGTTGAGCTGCACCACGCTGACCAGCTTGGCCATCACGTCCACGTCGGACAGCTCCACCGTCAGCTCGCCCGCCTCGATGCGCGAGACGTCCATCAGGTCGTCGATCAGCTCGGTGAGCTGGCGCGCTGCCGCCATCACATGGCCCAGCTGCTCGCGGCCTTCGTCGTCGCCGCGCTCGGACGCGCGCGCATGCTGCAGCTGCGTGAAGCCCAGCACCGCATTGAGCGGCGTGCGCAGTTCATGGCTGACGTGCGAGAGAAAGCGCGTCTTGGCCCGGTTGGCCGCCTGCGCATGCGCCAGCGCCGTGCGCGAGGCCTTGTGGCGGTCGAGCGAGACGCCGAACGACAGCTCGCGCGACAGCTCGCCCAGCAGGCTGGCCAGCTCGTCGTCGAAGTCGACGCCGCGGGCGGCGCACAGCGTGAGCACGCCCACATGCTCGTCGTCCACGGTGATGGGCACCGCGGCCATCGGCGCCTCGTCGGCCGGCGCATCGATGGCGGCCTGGCCGGACTGGAGCGCACGCTGGGTGAGCGCGGCATCGCGTGCGGCCCAGGCGGGCGGGCGCTCGGTGCCGGGCCGGCCGGAACGCTGGGCGCTGCGCACCACGCGCAGCCCGCCGGGCTCGCGCAGCGTCACCCAGGCCCGCTCGGCCAGGCCCGAGGCCATGCAGGCGCGGCACACCTCGTCGAACAAGCCGTCGGTGCCCACCTGCCGCGCGATCGCCTGGCCGGTGGCCGACAAGGCCTCGTAGAAGCGGCGCAACCGCACCGCGCGCTGCTCGCTGGCCTGCAGCTCGGCCGCGCGCAGCGCATTGCGCTCGATCAGCCGGTTGATCTCGGCCGCCACCTCGCCGAACTGGCCCGGCAGGCTGGCGTCGGCCTGCACCTCGGTCTCGCCGGCCTGCAGCCGGCGTGCGGTGTCGGCGATGCTGCGCAAGGCACCGGTCAGCCGGCGCGCGGCCAGGAAGGCCGCGGCCAGCCCCAGGCTGATGACCAGCACCGCGGCCAGCAGGCCGCGCCACAGCTCGCCATCGGCACGCGCATACACCTCGGCCACCGGCATGCCGGCCAGCGCATCCAGGCCGTGCTTGCCCACGGCCGCGGCCGCAAAGGCGCGGCGCTGCCCGTCCAGGCCGTTGGCCACCACCATGCGGCTGTCGCCACCCAGCGTCACCATGTCCAGCGGCATCGGCACCGCGCGGCCCATCCAGCGCTCGGGGTCGGGCAGGCGGGTGACCACCAGGTGGCGGTCCTTCACCAGCGACAAGGTGCTGCCGACGCCCCCCAGCTCGGTCTGCAGCGCCGCGTTCAGCGACTGCATGTCGATCACGGCCACCACCAAGCCCAGCTTGCCGCCGCTGGCACTGCGCACCGGCAAGGTCAGGTACATCACCATGCGGCCGCTGACCGGGCCGCGGCGCGGCTCGCTGAGCAAGAAGCCTTCGGCCGCCATGCCCTGCCGGAACCACGGCACGTCGGCAAACGAAGCCCTGGGCACGATGGGCTGGGCCGAGCACAGGTGGCTGCCGTCGCCCCGGAAAAACCCGATGTTGGTGTACGACACGCCGCTGCCCACCACGCCGCGCACCAGGTTCTCGCAGGCGTCGACTTCCAGCGTGCGCATGCTCTGGCGCGTGGCCAGGAAGTTGAGCAGGTGCTCGGCCTGGTCGAGCTGGTCGCGCGCCTGATCGGCCACCGCATCGGCCCGCTGGCGCAGCAGCTGCAGGGCGCGCTGCTCGGCGTCAGTGCGCGCTTCCAGGATGCTGCCCGCCTGCAGCACCACCAGCGGCACCGCCACCGCAGCCACGATCAGCAGCAGCCGCCCGAGCAGGTAATCCGGCCGGCGGCGCCGCGGGCGGCGGTCTGTGGAAGCATCCGTGGAAGCGGTCAGTGGGCCCATCGACACAACACAATCGGACATCGGGCAATGGCCCAGCACCGGCAGGCGACATGCCGCCATCGGCAGTACACCATGCACAGGTGGTGGCGCACCATCCACCGCGCGAGAAGCCTCAGCGCGCGGGCTGATCCAGGTCAAGCACCGCCGCCAGCGGCACGCCGGCCAGCAGCGGCGGCCGGCCGTAGTCGGCCACCAGCCAGGCGCGCCGCTCGCCTCGCGCCGCCTGGGTGAGCAGCGCCGCCAGGCAGCGGCTGGAAGGCGCGTCGAGCGCGGCAAAGGGGTTGTCCAGCAGCGTGAGCGCGGCGCCGCTGGCGCCGGCCGCCACCAGCCCTACCTTGCGTCGGCTGCCGGTGGACAGCATCTCGAGGCGCTTGCCCAGGTGCTCCGCCAGGGCAAAGCCTTCCACCAGCGCCTGTTCCGCGGTGGGCTGCCAGCCGGCGTGGCGGGCGCGGCGGGCGGCCAGCCAGTCGTGCGCGGTCACGGCGTCGTCGGCGGCATCGGTGGCGTCGTCGGCATACAGGCTGGGCGGGCAGCGCAGCACCTGGCCGGCGGTGGGCACCAGCACGCCGGCGACGATGCGCAGCAGCGTGGTCTTGCCGCTGCCATCGCCGCCTTGCAGCAGCGTCAGGCCGGGGCGCAGATACAGGTCCAGGCCCTGGAACAGCGGCGCGCTTGCACCGGCGAAGGTGAAGGCCAGGCCGCGGGCTTGGAACACGGGGTCTTGCGGGTCGGGGGCGGTCATGTCGTGGGCCGGGGGGTTCATGTGCCGTCCAGCCGCAGCTGGCGCCGGCTGACGAAGCGGCGAAGCTGGCCGCTCAGCGGGTCGGTGAAGCTGATCTCACGGGCCAGCAGCTGCAGCGGCCGGCGGTAGTCGGGCGGCGCGTCCGCCGGCGACTCGGGCCAGTGGTGGGGGTAGATGCGGTCGCCCAGGATAGGCACGCCCAGCGACTGCATGTGCACCCGCAGCTGGTGGCGGCGCCCGGTGTGCGGCTGCAGCCGGTAGTGGGCGATCTCGGTGCAACGAGCGGCTTCTTCGTCGTGCAGCGCGCCGGGCGGCGGCGGGCCCAGGCACTCGATCAGCTCGACCCGGCTGTGGGCATTGGGCTCGCCGGGCTGTTCCACCATCTGCATGAAGGCATCGCCGGGGCGTTCTTCCAGCTTGCTGGACAGCTCGGCGGGCAAAGGCCGGTTGGGCGGCCAGGGCGCCAGCGCTTCGTACACCTTGCGGGCCTGGCGCTCGCGCAGCACCGCCTGGTAGGCGTTGCGCACCTCGGGCTTGACGATGTAGAGCAGCACGCCGGCGGTTTCGCGGTCCAGCCGGTGCATGGGCACCAGGGTGTCGATGCCCAGCAGCCGCTTGAGCCGCACGGTGACGGTTTCCTGCA
>CAKZXL010000514.1 GCA_937883885.1 uncultured Aquincola sp.
TCAAGCTCAAGGTCGTCGAGAGCTTTCTGGCTGGGGACGGCGGTGCGAAGCTGCTCGCCCGGCGGTGGTCAGTGCCGGAGGAGAAGGTACATAGCTGGGTCAGCCATTACCGGCTACACGGAGTGGCCGCCCTGCAGCCATCGCCCATGCACGGGCAGAAGACGAGGGCTGTGCTGTGCCTGCGGAGGTTTCCCAGGCGTGGGGGGACATTGCTTTCGCGAGCATCGACCTGACTTCGGATGCGGGGCCACGGCTTGCGGCCAGCCGCAGAACGTGGATGCTGGCCCTCTGAGGATCAGGCCGTATGGCAATTCGACCACTCGCCGGTGGAAGGCACCGTGGTGCTACGTGACCTGCCCGACACGCTGTCGCTGCCCGGTGGCGGGTGGCCCGAGGCGGCTCACACGGCCTGCGTGCTGCCGCTTGTCCGGGCTGGCAACGACGCGGTGCGCGGCTGGTTGGTCGTCGGCGCCAGTCCACGGCTGGCTTTTGTTGCGCTTTACCAGTCGTTTTTCGAACTGCTCGCACGCGGCTTGGCCGATGCACTGTCGAACGCCTGCGCTTACGAGGACGAGCTACGGCGTGCTGAGTCGCTGGCCGTATTGGACCGCGACAAGACGGGTTTTTTCTGTAACGTCAGCCACGAGTTCCGGACTCCCATGACGCTCCTGCTGGGGCCGGTCGAGGACCTGCTCAGCGAGAACAGGCTCTCCGAGCCGGACCGGGCGCAACTTGCGTTGGTGCACCGGAACAGCCTGCGGCTCTTGAAGCTGGTCAACACGATGCTCGACTTCTCACGCATAGAGGCAGGGCGCATCGCTGCGAACTTTGAGCCGGTCAGGGGCTGCGGATCGACGACCCTAGGGCTCAGAGCCTGCGTCAGTCGCCCGGACTCGGCACGCAGGCGGGTTTCCGGGTGCTGCGGATGCATCGCTGCAGTGCGCAGGATGAGATGCAGGTTCAAGAGCGCATGCGACTCGATGTACCCTCAGCGCTCCATCGGCGGTTGACGACCGATACCAAGCTGACCGCCACGACGCGTGCCCAGGTCAACCTAGGCATGGGGGCGGCGCTGCTGAGCGAAGCGATCGAGTTTGCCGCTAAATGGAGAGCCTGACCTCATCAGACGGGCGCTTCGCGATTTGATCCCCGGTGCCGAGCGTTGCGCTCCGCACTTTACCGTTCAGAGGAGGTGTGATGATTGAGCTTGTCCGACATCTAGCCGCGGTTTGCGCGCTAAGCCTCGGCTTGGCCTCGACAGCATGGGCAGACGAGCCGCTGCACGGTCAGGTCATTGGCGTTGTGGGTGGCGACGTCATCACGCTGGTCGATGCCCAGCAGCGTGAACATCGGCTGCGGCTGGCGTTCATCGACGCGCCCGCGCTGGGTCAGCCATTCGGCGATGAAGCGCAGTCTGCCCTGTCTTCCATGGTTCTAGGCAGGCAGGTGGAGGCACAGGTACGTGGGATAGCCCCAAACGGCGTCGCCGAGGTCGAGGTGGTCGAGCCACATGGTCACCTGGTGAACGTTGAGCTGGTTCGCCGGGGGCTGGCTTGGCGAGACTACATCGATGTGCAGGCCAACCCGTACCGGGGGCAGTACCAAGCCGCCCTGTTGGAAGCTCAGGAAGCCCGGCAGGGCCTGTGGTCGCAAGATCGCGTTGAGGCGCCTCGGGACTACCGGGCGCGCGTCAGTGAGTACACGCGCTGGCGGCTATTGGCTGTTGCTGGCCTGGCTGCCTTCACAGTGCTTGGGCTCGTTGTCTCCGCCTATGAGAAACAGATCTCGGCCTTGCTTGAGCGGCAGGATCGAATAATTGAGGCATCAGCTCAGGCCTCTCGCCACGCGCGCATGAAGGCAGACGCAGAGCAAGCAGCGCGGGACCGGACGCGGGAGATCGCCAATCAGGAGATGGACAGACTGGCTGCCGAACGCCGGCGTAGAGAGCTCGCGTAGCGCCCGCCTACTTCCCATGTTCGGCCGCTGCCGCCAGAGCCTCGCCGACCCGAGGCCACGTCCGGTTCAGGGAGTCCAAGCCAACGTCCAAGGCCTTGCGCCAAGCCGGGCCGCGTGCACGTGTCTCGGCGACCATTTCCACGATGGTGTCGGGATCGCGCTGCACGAAGTAGTCGATGAGCGCCGCGGCCTGCGTGATGTCCTTCTTCGTCTTTGATCGACTGTCCCCGGTCCGTTCGGCGGCCACGAGGAGCTTGCCCACAGCATAGGCAGCCGGCGCGGGCAGATTGACGACGATGGCCGAAGTACTTCCCAACAAAGCCGCAGGGATGGGAGCCTCAAGCGCCAGCTCCATGAAGCGCAGCGGCTGCAGCGTCACATTCAGCGCGCGGCAGTCGACCGGCGCGTCGCGGGTGCGCGTTCTGGAGGTCAACCAGTCCAGATCGAAGTCCGGCTCGTCTGGCTTCACGTAACGTGTTCCAGAGCTCACCGGCACAAAGCCCATCTGTAGCGACTCGATTGCCGAATGAGCATCCACCCGGGCGCCCGGCGCCAGAGCCAACGAGAGGTTTCTCCCCGCGTGGGCGAAGTCCAGATCGACTGTCTGGCCTGGATTCCCCCAGAGGACGCCCAGCACATTCTGGTAGGCCAGGAAGGCATGGGTGCCGACCACAAGGGCGCCGGCTGAGAACACGCCGTGATCGGCGAGACGCTTCAGCACTCGGAAATGCTTCGGGGCGACGGTGTAGCAACCCAAGGCCGCAGCTGCGTTGGCCAGTTTGCGCAAGTGCTGCTGGTTCGCGCTCGCGGTTTCGTTGTGAGCGGCTTGGATGAGCGCACGGGTCGCCTCATCATCCGGACCGACATAAATTTGTTCGAGGCCGGCCGGCCCCTTGCGCTGATAGTAGTGGTACCGCTTGCCGTGGATCAGCTTCGACGCGAAGCCGCCTGGAAGGTCGGCAGGCGATCGATTTAGCTGTGCCATCCGGGCTGCGGAGAGCACGGAGGAGTAGGCGGCTTGAGCTGCCGAGCTGTTGTCGATAAACATTTTCTTATACTACCTTTGTTTTTGAGGTAGTACATCAGTTCCTGACCACAGGGGGGCAGTTCGAGGCGATCGTCAACAGCGCATGACCATCGCTGCAAGCTCGCGTGCGTCGTCATCGGTGTGTCCGACGGCGACACCTTGACCGCGCGCTGTGAGACAGTGCAGGGGTTCGAAAACCTGAAGATCAGCCTTGCGGAGATCGATTCTCCCGAGAAGGGCCAAGCGTTCGGGAACCGCAGCAAGCAGCACCTGGCCGAGTTGTGCTTCGGCAAACTGCGGATGTGGCCACCATCGGCAAGGACCGCTACATGCGAACGGTGGCCCACGTTTCCTGCGACAAGGTCGACGCCGGCACCGAACAGGTACGCGCCGAGATGGCGTGAATGTTTGACCGCAACATCACCGGCCGAAGCTTGTACGACGTGCGGGAGGCAGCGCGTTCAGCGCATCGAGGTCTGTGGGCGGAAACTCGGCCCACTGGGCGCTGGGTGTGGCGCGCGTCGAGAACGCCAAGCGCGAGGTCGTGAGCGACATGGGCCATACGCCTGCTTGTTGATGATCACTGAAAACTGACCCACCTACGGGGGCTGCGATCACCGAAAACTGACCCACGCAAACACACTGCTCTGCTCAAGGATTGAGCAGGGGACATAGGAGTGATCAGCGTGGGTATGTTGGCCAAGATCAGGCGGATGCACCTGCGCGATAGACTGTCCATGCGCGAGGTGAGCCGGCGCACGGGGTTGTCGAGGAACACCGTGCGGCAGTGGTTGCGTCAGGAGGGCGTGACCGAGCCGAAGTACCCGGCGCGCACCAGCGCCAGCGTGCTGGACGCATGGCAGGAGCAGCTGGAGTCGGCGCTGCGAGCCGATCTCCATCGCCCGGTGCGCGAGCGCCGGACCGCCAAGGCGCTGTTCGAGCAGATCCGGGCGCTGGGCTATGCGGGCAGCTATCCCCGCGTGGTCGTGTGGGTGCGGCGCTGGCGCGAGGAGCAGGCCAATGCCCCGCGGCGGGCGGCGTTCGTGCCGATGAGCTTCGAGTTGGGCGACGCGTTCCAATTCGACTGGAGCTGCGAGTACGTGTTCGTGGGCGGCTTGCGCCGCCGGCTCGAGGTGGCACACACCAAGCTCGCCAGCTCACGCGCGTTCTGGCTGACGGCCTATCCCGCGCAGAGCCACGAGATGCTGTTCGACGCGCATGCCCAGGCCTTCAAGGCCTTCGGCGGCGTGCCGCGCCGCGGCATCTTCGACAACATGAAGACCGCCGTGGACAAGGTCGGCATCGGCAAGGCACGCGCGGTCAACGCGCGCTTCCAGGCCATGTGCTCGCACTACCTCTTCGAGCCCGAGTTCTGCAACCCGGCTTCCGGCTGGGAGAAGGGCATCGTCGAGAAGAACGTGCAGGACCGGCGACGCCAGGTGTGGCGAGAGGCCGGCGAGCGCCGATGGCCGGACCTCGGCAGCTTGAACGCTTGGCTGGCCGAACGCTGCCGCCAATGCTGGGAAGAGACGGCGCATCCGGAGTGGCCGGCGCTGACCGTGGCCGAGGTGCTGCAGGACGAGCGCACGAAGCTGATGCCGTGTCCCAAGCCCTTTGAGGTTGCCCCTGAAGATCGGAGTGCATAACTCGATCATCAGGCGGCAGATTGCTGCTGCGCCGCCAACCAGCGTTGTTCGAACTGCATGGGGCTGAGATAGCCCAGGGCCGAATGTAGCCGCGTATGGTTGTAGAACGCGATCCAGTCCATCACCGCCTGACGAGCGTGCTCGTGTGTGGTGAAGCGGTGGCCGTGAACGCAGGCCGTCTTCAGCCGGCCCCACAGGCTCTCAGTGGGCGCGTTGTCCCAGCAATTGCCCTTGCGCGACATCGAGCTGCGGATGCCCCAGGCCTTCATCGTGTCCTGGAAGTCCCGGCTGCAATACTGACTGCCGCGGTCACTGTGAAAGATCAGGCCCGCCACCGGACGCCGCCTGAAACAGGCCATCAGCAAGGCGTCCTTGACCAAGGCCGTCTGCATATGCGGCTGCATGCTCCAGCCCACCACCTGGCGGCTGTGCAGGTCCAGCACGGCCGCCAGGTACAGCCAGCCTTCATCCGTCGGGATGTAGGTGATGTCGCCGGTCCACAGCACATTTGGAGCGCCCGGGCTGAAGCAGCGCTGCACCAGGTCGGGCGCCACCGGCAGATGGTGCTTGCTGTCGGTTGTCACGACGAACTTCTTCTTGCCCTTGGCCCGGATGCCATGGCGCTGCATCAGTTGCCGAACGCGCTCCTTGCCCACCCGCAGTCCTCGGGCAAGCAGCTCCTTGTGCATCCGGGGCCAGCCGTACTCGCCACGCAGCTCCTGGTGGATGGCTTCGATGTGCGCCAACACGGCCTCGTTGCCGAGGCTGCGTCTGTTGCCCAGCTCCGGGCGTTTGCCAGCAGCCTCCCAGCTGAAGTACCCGCTGGGGCTGACCTCCAGCACCTCGCACATCAACGTGATCGGCCAGCGCGCCTTCATCGACCGGATCCAGGCGTACCTTGCAGTACATCCTGTGCAAAGTACGCCGCGGCTTTCCTAAGAAACACCGCCCGCTGCTGGCTGCAGCGAGAAGCCAAAGCGGGCGGCACGCCGTTCCAGTTGCCTGACGACGCGCTCTCGGTATCGCTGCTCGTATTGATCGACACCAGGGTCCTGATACTGCATGCCGAAGCGCATGGCTCGATAGAAGAGGATCGCCAGCTTACGTGCCGTGGCAGTCACCGCCTTGGCCTTTCCTACACGTGCCGCCAAACGTCGGTAGAAGGCGCCGAGGGCCGTCTCGGTGCGCCCGACGTTGGTCGCCGCCA
>CAKZXL010000515.1 GCA_937883885.1 uncultured Aquincola sp.
GACGCCGTCCATGACCGCCCGGTAGAAGGTGATGTGCGCGCGCGTGAGCTCGCGCCGGCCGGCCGGAAGGTGTTCTCTGATCATCGTGCCTTCGCTAAGTCGTTGTCGCGCTTCAGTCGGAGCTCGGTTTCGGGTCTCGGTGAGTCAGAAAATCGGAGTAGCTGTATGTGATGATAGTACGCGTTATCATCACATAGCAGCGTGGCAAAGCCCGTGGCAAGACGCCTGCGGCCAATGGCAGCCGTTCAAGCAGGGTAGGGTGGACGTCGGTCTTCGCCGAGCGTGTCATGCGCGCCGCGTCAACGTCATGGTTGGCCGGGACGGGCAAACGAGCTGCGGAACTAATCTTCTGACGGAAAGGTCGCGAAACGGCCAGACGTGATCGGCGCGGACGAAAACGCCAGCGGGGGAGTGGCGCGCCGCCGATGAGGCTCCCGGCAACCGAGCGTACGCCGCGGGGTCGCATCTAAAGTGAGGGCAGTGCAGCGGGAGCTTCGGCGGACGGTGGTGAGCCCGCCGCCGCCTGATAAGGCCGCAGATCCGGTGGTCGAGGCACCCGCTTGTGAGACGAGATTCAACGGCGGCGTGGAAACCAGGGAGACCACATGCAGGCAGGAACGGAGGCCAAAGAATTCGCGCCCCCCAAGCCCATGAGTGACCAGCGTGCTGAGCGGACGGCGGCCGCCGTCCGCACTGCGCAGAGCAAGGTGGCGGCGGTTCAACCGGATGCCGGAGCAGACCGCCTGTTGCGCGCCGCAGCGAACGCGCGCACGCAGCGCCAACGCATCGTGTGGTTGCACCGCTGGGGCGCCGCGCACTTTGAGCCCCTGGCCGTCGTGTCCGCCTGCCAGCCAGGCTGCAGCCATTGCTGCCACCTGTCGGCGACCATCACTTCGACCGAGGCCCAGCTGATTGGCGAGGTGATTCGGCGCAAGCCGGCCGAGCCGGCCAACGTATTGACGCTGCAGCAGGCGGTCGACGAGCTCGACAGCGCCCAGGCACTGACAAGCCGGCACATGGGCTCACCTTGCCCGTTCCTGGGGGCCGACCAGCGCTGCAACATTTATGAGCATCGGCCCTTTGTGTGCCGCACGCACCTGTCGCTGGCTGACGACGCATCACTGTGCAGTACCGAAGCCGGACCAGAGGCAGTTGTGCCGCGAGCGGACACCCGCCAGGCGGTGGCCATCTTCCTTATGGCCGATCCCTCGGCGCGGCTGGCAGACATCCGGGACTTTTTTCCAAACTAGGCACGGCGATAGGCCGGCGGAGCGCGACGCGCGTCGCATCGAGGCGAGGGCGGGTCGACGCGGCGCACAGTCGGGGTGAGGCACGTACAGTGATTGCCTCCACGACCACCGTTAACGGATGAGAGGCGGATGCAGAAAACACGGACTGATGATGAAGCGGCGCCGCTTGGGACGAAGCCGGACCGGCTGTTAGCTGAGCGACTTGACCGAGCCGAGCCCGAGAGCGGGGAGCAACGTGCGCTGCTGGAGGTCGAGCCTCATTGCGCGCCACGTACGCACGCGAAAGCGAGGGTCTACCTTTCTCGAGACGAAGGACTGGAGCCGCTCGGCGACGACGAGCTGCTGCGCGTGAGTCCACAACTGGGAGTGGAAGCCGCAGTCGTCCGCGCAGTCCACCTGCAGTACCACCAAGGGCTGCCTCCGGAGGAGGCAGCGCGCATCGTTGGCGTCCATGCCGAGACGGTTGCGGCATGGGTAAGGTCTGGGGCCGCCTCGGTTGCATGAGATGACCAGCTGACCGTCGCGCCGGCGATGTCGCTCCCACCGCCTCAGCGCAGCTTACGTCTCGAGAAGTGTTCTTATCAGGACGTCATTTGGTAAAGCCAAATCCATGTCCGCCGCAACACGCCGACATCAGGGTTGATGGTTCAAGCAGCGGCTACTTGGACGCCAGTGGCCAGTTCTGCACCTGTTGCCAGGCCTGCTGTGCAGATGGCGGCAACTTGTCCATGTGCTTCAAGAACATGGCCAGCGTCCAAATCTGCTTGTCGCTCAACGATGACCCGAACGCTGGCATGCCCGTGAGCCGGATGCCGTGCTTGATCTTCCAGAACGACTCGCCCTCGGGGTCGTCCTCCACGCCTTCTGTCGCCAGCTGTGGCGGCTTCTGGAACAGCCCCCTCGCGATCGGTGACGCCGACGTATCGCCGGCGGCGGAGCCGTGGCAGATCGCGCAGTTCTGTGCAAAGAGGTGCACACCTTCTGTCAGGTTCTGTTCGGTCGCCGCGACAGGGTTCTGCTCGGTGGGTGCCAAACGGTCCATCGTGGCACTGAGCGAGGTACGTGCCATCCAGGTCTCGAGCGCGCTGGGTTCGGCGTCGGCGTTGGCCGGAATGAGTCCACTCTTGAGCAGCGCAAACGAGGCGAGCAGCAAGGCTGCGAGAGTCAGTGCGACGCCCGACATGAAGGCTTTGAACATGGTGTGTTCCTGTGATGTTGAGGAGACGTCGGGTGTCGCCTTCGCTGACACGGCAGTCGACGGCGCCAACGGGTTGATTCGGGTCGGAGCGATCCCGAAGGCGGTTGCAGGTCACCGTGCCATCGCGCGCCTGGCAAGCAGTGCGCGTTTGCCGGTGACGAGGATCGGCAGCATCGACAGCGCCACGATGCCCATCGTGATGGCACTCAGGTGATCGCGCACCAGCGCCTGTGCGCCCAGGAATGCGCCTGCATACACGAGCAAGGCCACCCACAGGACAGCGCCGGCCACATTGAACATTGCGAAGCGCAGGTAGGGCATGCTGCCGGCACCGGCCAGAAAGGGTGCCAGTGTCCTGACGACAGGGACCAAGCGCGCGATGACGACGGTGGACGATCCGAATCGGTCGAAGTAGCGGTGCGTGGCGTCGAGGTGTGATTGCCGCAGCCATCGTCCGCGCAGGCGCGCGATGACCATGGGCGCTGCCCGCCGGCCGATGGCGAAGTTCAGGGCGTCGCCCAGGACGGCCGAGCATGTCAGAACGAGCACGGTGACGTGGACGTTGAGCCCGTTGGCTGCCACGACCGTTCCGGTGAGGAAAAGCAGGGAGTCCCCGGGCAGGAAGGGCGCAACGACCAGGCCCGTCTCGGCAAAGATGACGACGGCGACTGCGGCCAATGCCCAGGCGCCGTAGGCCGCAACCCACTGTGCCAGGGTCTGGTCGAGGGACAGGGCGGAGAAGGCCAGTGTCGTGAGCATGTAATTGCGCCAAGCGCTGAGTTGGTTGTGCGAGGCGTGCAGGTCAAGGCGCCGGCGCGAAATCAGAAGCTCGTCTTGGTCTTGACGAGGAACTGGACCTTCTTGATATCGGCCGTGGCATTCAACGGGAAGGCGATGTCGACGTGCAGCACATTGCTGAACGCCGCACGTGCGCTGACGATGCGCAGCCCGAATCCCGCGTTGCTGAGCCAGCCCGGATTCAGGGTGTTGGGGTTGTCGCCGCCCCAGGCCCGCCCGGCATCGAAGAAGGCCGCGCCACCGACGCGGAACAGCCGCCAGATATACAGGTCGGTGTAGAAGCGCTCCTCCACGGTGAACAAGGCGCGCCGGGTCCCGCTCTGGTAGCGCAATGGGTAGCCCCGAAGACCGCTGTCACCACCCAACAGCAAGGTGTCAGCCGGGTCAGGATTCGTCAGCAGGTCACCTGCGGCGGAGGCATAGAAGAGCCAACGCGGACTCTGCGGCAGGTAGTACTGCGCCTGGGCACCCAGGCGCTGGCGCCGAATCCGGCCGCCGGCGTATTGCCCTTCGATGGTGGCTGCCGCGATCAGGGTCTGGTTGCCGGCTCGAAGCCGCGACTGATCTTGCCCGCATAGACCAGCGCATCGCGGCTGGAGCCCAGCCCCGTCGAGGCCCAACCCAGCTGCACGGTCGAAGCCAGTCCCAGGGCGAAGAATTCGGGCCGGCCGATCAGGTTGCGGTTCAACTCGCGTTCGAACCGATCCTCGATCAGGGCGTACCTGACGAAGGGCGTGACCAGCTTTTCATCAGTGGGCAACCGCGCTGGCGCCACCAGGCCGGGCTCCGCGGCGTAGGCGTCGGTGCGGGTGGCCAGCCCCAGCGAGTAGCGCTGCACCCAGCCGTCGACGAGGCCGGGCGACCAGCCCGCAAAGACCTCCGCCTGATCCTGTCGATGGCGGTACTGGCTCGCCACATTGCCGGCGTTGTAAAGGGAATCGATGCGATCGTCCTTCGATGCCGACAAGCCTGCGCTCCAGCGTGAATCCAGTGCATAGAAGGGCCGAACGACCGACGCAGCATCGCGCCGGCCGTCGCTGTTGGTGGCGTGGCTCAGGCTGATCGAGGTCCACGTGCCAAAGGCGCGGTCGCTGGAGAACTGAAACTCGTTGCTGGTGCGGTCCACGTTCCTGGAGTGGCCGAAGCTGACCGACGTGCCGGTACCGAACAGGTTGTATTCCTTGAGTCGAATGCCGCTGGAGTTGGCACCGCCGGAGCGGCTCGCACTGAAGCCCGGATCCAGCGACCAGGTGTCGCGTGTGAGCACCTCGATGTCGACCACGCCGTCGTGGTAGGCGGCGGCACGGAACTGCACGTCATAGAGGTAGCGGTTGCTGCGCAGCAGACGCTCTGTCTCGTCGAGCAGGCGTTTCGAGACACGGTCGCCGCTCTTGAAGAGCAGCGCGCGCTGGATGACGCCGGGTCGCGTCTGGATGTGCAGCGCGTTGGCCCATCGGAAGAGCAACTTGTCTTCCTTCGGGTCGCTCGTGTCGAAGATCTCCTGTGGAATGACACGTATCTCGCCGATCGTGGCCCCGGCTGCTTCCAACTCAGCAAAACTCGGCAAGGGCTGCGCAGGCAGTGCCTGCCCTTGCGCCAGCCCATGGAGGCTGGCAAGCAAGCTCATAGCGCGCAGCCAGGTAAGCCCCCTCGGTCGGAACCACCTGACGGGACCCGCCCGCGTGGGAGAGCGAGGGGCAGCACAGGAAATGTCCAGGTGGCGTGTCACCCAGACATCGTCGAGTGCGCCGACTTAGGGGCGACTTAAGCCTCGGGCGACCCGTGCCGCGGCCGGGAGCGCCATCGCCCATCAAGGGCGGCGGTGGGCCAGTGGTTTTGCCGCCACGCATTAAGTCCCGGTTAAGCAACTGCCTCCGAGCATGAACGACTGCTGCGTGTCCCTGTTCGGAGCGCGGCGCCAACGTAGCCTGGGGCGATGAGCAACCTTCACCTGTTCCAACTGATCAATGCGCCGCCGGGGCTGAGCCCCCAGCAACTGCTGCTCGCCACGCTGATGGCTAGATGGCTCATCGTGCTGGCGCCTGTCGCGATGGCCGTCGCGTGGGTTCGCGCTGACCAGGCCGCCCGCCTCGACTTGCTGCAGGTCCTGCTCGCCGCCGGCCTCGCTCTGGTGCTGGCGGAGGCGATCACTTTTGTCTGGCCGCAACCGCGGCCGTTTGCACTTCACGTGGGCACGCAGTACCTCGAACCAAGCCACCGCCCAGGGCTGCCCAGCGACCACGTCACGCTGTTCTGGAGCCTGGCCCTGGCCACCTTGCGCACCCGGAAGTACGCGCTTTGGGGGTTTCCCTTGCTGGCGGTCGGCCTGCTGGTCGGCTGGAGCCGCATCTACCTGGGCCTGCACTTCCCGCTGGACATCGCTGCAGCCTTGCCTGTGGCATGGGCGGGTACCATGCTCGCGAGTGCGCTGCGCAAGCCCTTGACGCCGACCTGCATGCGGCTGCTGATGCTGCACGATCGATGGGCCCTTCTGCTGCGAGGCCGGATTCGCGCCCATCGAAAGACCTGAACCCTGCGAGCCCGGCCCCATGCGAATCCTGTTGATCGAAGACGACGCCATGATCGGCAAGGCCGTACGCAGCGGCCTGGCCGATGCCGGCTTTGCCGTGGACTGGGTCACCGACGGCAGGGCGGCCGAGCTGGCCTTGGCCAACGACGTCTACGATCTGGCGGTGCTGGACCTCGGCTTGCCCAAGAAGGACGGCATGGCGATCCTGGCCTGGATGCGCAGCATGGGCAACGCGATGCCGGTGCTGATTGCCTCGGCGCGAGATGCGGTGCGCGATCGCATCGCCGGCCTGGAGGCAGGCGCTGATGACTACGTCCTCAAACCGTTTGACCTCGATGAACTGGTGGCCCGGGTACGTGCGCTGCTCAGGCGTAACGCGGGGAGTGGGTCTCCCCTGCTCAAGTTCGGATCACTGATGCTGGACCCGCTGCGCAAGCTTGTGACTCAGGGCGATGTCACGGTGGACTTGTCCGCCAAGGAGTTCGCCGTACTCGAAGCGCTGATGCGACGCCCGGGTGCGGTGCTGTCACGCGCCCAGTTGGAGGAGTCGGTTTACGGCTGGGGCGATGAGGTCGGCAGCAATGCCATCGAGGTGCACCTGCACCACTTGCGCAAGAAATTGGGCGCAGCCGTGATCAAGAACGTGCGGGGCATGGGCTACCGCGTCACGGAGGGTTGAGTGCGCTCGCTCGAGCGCTATCTGCTGGGCTGGATCATGGGGGCGCTCGCACTGGGCGCGGTGGTCATCGTCATGGTGACCTACCTGATCACGCTCGACGAGATGAACGAGATCTTCGATGCCGGGCTGAAGAACGTGGCCGAAGCTCTGGGAAACCACAATCATCCCGAGAGTGACCTGCGCGAGCCGGCTGTGTCGGTCATGCCGCAGCGTACCGATGTGGCAGATCCCGCGGAGATCGTGACCATCACATGGACGCTGACGGGCCAGCCGGTCTTTTCGTCGGATCCTCGTGTGGCGATACCGTTCAGCAACCGCGAGGCCTTGCAACAGGTGCGCGTGGCCGAGGAGGACTGGATCGTCTACACCGACGTCACGGTCCACGGTGTGGCGCAGGCCGCGCAGCGGGTATTCGCGCGCCACGAGACAGCCGTTGAGGCCGCATCGAAGATCGTTCTTCCGATGGGTGCGCTCGTGTTGTTTGTTGCGGCCCTCATGGTGGTGGCCCTGCGAAGGGGGCTGAAGCCGCTGGACGCAGCCGCGCAGGATGTTGCGTCCCGAACGGCATCGTCCTTGGCGCCGATACCCACGGACGAAGTTCCGCGCGAGATCGTCCCGCTTGTCGCATCGATCAACGGCATGATAGAGCGACTGGCGCTGGCTTTGTCCAACCAGCGGCGCTTTCTGGCCGATGCAGCCCACGAGCTCAGAACCCCAGTGACGGCATTGCGCCTGCAGCTTCAATTGCTCAAACGTGCGAAAGACGAAGCCGGCCGCGCCGAAGCAGTCGAGGATCTGCAGGGGGGCATCGACCGGTCGCAGCGCCTGGTCGAGCAATTGCTGCACGTAGCGCGCTTCGAGCCTGACGGCGAGCCGATGCAGCGCGGACGCGTTGATCTCGCGGCACTGGCACGCAAGGTGGTGGGTTCGATGAGCGCGAAGGCCGACCACTGCGGGCTCGACCTCGGCGCCGCCGGCGATGCGCCCGTGCTTGTCGACGGCGATGCCGGTCAACTCACCGTGCTGCTGAACAACCTGGTTGAGAACGCGCTGCGGTACACGCCAGCGGGCGGCGTCGTCGATGTGGTGGCCGCCGAGTCGGAGGGACGCCCGACGGTGCGTGTCGTCGACACCGGCCCGGGCATCCCGGAGACAGAGCGTGAGCGGGTGTTCGGCCGCTTCTACCGTGGGCCACAGGCGAGTGAGCTGGCCTCGGCACCCGGCGGCACTGGCCTGGGGCTGGCCATCGTGAAGGCGATCGCCAACCGGCACGGCGCCACGGTCAGCCTCCACCGGGCACCATCGGGGCAAGGCCTGGAGGTGCGGGTCGTGTTTGCGCCGCCGCCGCCCTGACCGAGCGCTGCGCCGGCCTCGCCCAGCACGAAGTGCGCGCGACGCCGCAGCCATAAGCGCAGCTTAAGTGACGGGCTGCCACGATCGCAAGCTGTACACCGGCGGCGCCGCAGATCGGGTGGATGCACATGGACTCGTTCGAACCCTACTTTGCCGACGACACGCAAGGCGTCCACTTTGGCGTCTGGGTCGATGGTCAACTCGTCCTGGCCCATGTCGGCCGGCGCGTCCTGGCCGAGCGTTTCGGTGTGTCAGCCGACGGCCACGGCTGGGTCGCCGTGTATCTCGCCCACCAGCAAGTGATCGACTCGGTCGTCACCGCCGAGGTGAGAGCCAACGGGCCTGAGACCGTCGTTCTTCGATTGCAGGATCTCCCTTGACGGTGGGTGCCAAGTCCGCCCTGCAGGTCTCGCGACCATGTCCACGAGCCCCTTCGAAGCGATTCTGTGCGGGACTCGGCGCCGTGTCCTGACGGGGATGATGGCGATCAGCCCGGCGTCCATGCTGGGTGGTGTTCGGCGTGCCTCGGCGACACCAGCGCATGCCGAGGTGGCACTGATCGAGGCATGGATCCAGAGAGTCTCGGCCATGACGACCCTGCACTTCATCCGCAACGGCGCCACGGCAACGTCGGCGGAGGCTGCCAGGCACATGCTGGACAAGTACGCGTACTTTCGGCGCGACATCGTGTCGGCTGAAGACTTCATACGCCTGTGTGGCACACGGTCGGAAGTGACGCTTCAACCCTATCGCGTGCGCAGGCAGGACGGCAGCGAGCTACTCACAGCCGAGCTGTTGGGCGCTGAACTGCGCGAACTGCGTCTGAAGACTCGATGAAGGTCGAAGCGGTTCCCCAGCGCGGCATGCCTAAGTCACGTCTAAGTGTCGAAGGCCACAGTGGACTCGTCGACAGGCAATTTCGCCTGGTAGGCAATCCAGCAAGGAGCTCGAAATGAAACGAACCCTCATGATTCCCGCACTCATCCTGGCCGCAGGTGTGGCCACTGCAGGCGGGCTGGCGTATGCCAAGCAGTCCGGTACAGCGGAGAACGATGCCGTCAGCGATCTGGCCAAGGCCAAGATCACCTTGGTGCAGGCCGTGAGCGCTGCCGAGGCCCAAGCCGGAGGCAAGGCCACCAAGGCAGAGCTCGATGGCGAGCGGGGTACGGTCGTGTTCGATGTCGAAGTCGTCACGCCCGACAACAAGGTCTTCGACGTCAAGGTCGATGCTGCCGATGGCAAGGTGCTGTCCAGCAAGCTCGATCAGGCCGATCGTGGAGAGAAGGACGAGGAAAAGGACGAGGACTGACCCCGCAGGCGGCCTCTCGTGAGGTCGTCTGATCGACCGTCGAGGAGGGGCGGCCGTATCGGCCGCCCCTCTCGCTTGTGGGGTTGTGCCGCCAATGCTGCGAACTTAAGCCCTGTCACCCCTTGTAGGCAAGATTTGGATGCGGCTTGGCCCTGACATCGGCGCGAGGTGTGGTTCGGCCTGGCTGTGGACGCTTGAGGCTGCGCGCGATCATGGACAGCGTGTCCTGGAGCAAGGTCGGCAAATTAGTGACCACCAGCAGCAGGCGAGGCAAGGCGCGCTGCAGGATGTGAAGGGCCGCAGTGGGTGCACAACGCTTCTCGGCCGAGGCCGTGGCGCCGGCCTGGGCGGCAGCGCAGATCAGCGCACACAGGTTGTCGGCCAGCACCTTGGCGGCCACGTCCACCAGCAAAGCATGCTGACTCAGGCCGCTGACGGCTTCGAGTTTGAGGCGCAACTTCAAGCGCTTGAATGCTTCCTCGATTCGCCAGCGGCGGTGGTACAGCGCGCCGAAGGTCGCCGCCGGGGCCTCTTGGGCGCTGAGGTTGGTCATCAGCACGCGGCCCTGGCCATTGGGGGCGATGCTGCGCACCACCCGCACGGTGGGCGCCACGGCCGAGCAGTTCCAGTCGGCTGCGTCCTGCGGCTTGGGCGCCTTCAAGACGATGTCGGCCTCGTCCTGGTCGCTGCGCATGAACTGGCGCAAGCTGCGCCAGCCGCCGCTGGTGGTGTCGCAGCGGATGACGAACTTCAGGCCCCGTTCGTTGAGCAGGTTGACGAGCCAGGCTGCCGGGTAACCGCGGTCGAGCAGCAGCACGTCGGCTGGCGAGAGCTTGTCCAGCGCATTGGCCAGCATGGCACGTTCAGACTCGCTGGCCGAGTGCACAGCGGCATGGACGGTGAGTTCGGCCCCAGGCAGATACAGCGCAAACAGGCGTTGATCGGCCCCCGCCAGGTGCTGCGTACGCTTGCAACGGCGAATGGCCGGCATCAGGACGCTGGCATCGGCGGCCACCAGCCGCAGGCCCTGCCAGCGCGGCACCATGCCGCCGCGCTCGGCATGGGCGAGCACCTGGTCGTTCAGGGCCGACAGCGCCGGCATGTGCAGATGCGAACGGGCCTTGGCAAACGCGCGGTCGCTGACACCACGCACCATGGCTGCGGTGTCGCGCATAGCGCCGAACACCGAATCCAGCAGGCACTGCTGGGACGAGGCTCGCATGCAAAGCAGCGTGGCCACCAGCGCCGGCAGCGGCAATTGGCGCCGGCGGGTGAAGGCGCGGGGGAAATCGGGATGCCGCGCAGACTGCGCAAATGCATCCGAGCGCAGGGTTTGGGCCAGGTCCAGCAACAAGGACTGGATAAACGCACAGGTTTGAGTTCATATCGTGAAATGAACTCTAAAAGTGCAATGATATCAATGACTTACGATCTGGTCCAGCTTAAGTTCGCAGCATTGGTTGTGCCGCCCACCTACCGCTGACTCACCGCTATGCCCCATGCGCCCCGCGCTTCGGCGTAAGAAGGACCTGCAGAACGTTGGCGCTCTTACGGGTTTGCAGCGGAATAAGTATCCCTTAAGTCACGGAGCCGCAAGATCGCTCGCATTGCCCAGCTGCCTTGTTTGCTTCCATGAATTTCCCTGAGCCTAACCAGGCATCAAACTGTCCGTTGTGTGGGCACACACCAGTTGGGATGACCGCAGGAGCGCAGCGACCAAGCTTGAGTGTCGTGGTACCCGTCTTCAACGAAGCCGTGGTGCTGCCGCATCTGCATGAACGGCTGTTCAACGTACTTCGATCACTCGAAGAGCCGGTGGAGGTGCTGTATGTCGATGACGGCAGCAGCGATGCCACGCCGGCCGTGCTGTACGCGCTGCGCAATGCCCACCCGGAAGTCGGTGTCATCCGCTTGTCACGCAACTTCGGGAAAGAGCTTGCCCTCAGTGCCGGCCTGCGCGCCAGTACCGGCGACTCGATTGTTGTGCTCGATGCCGATCTGCAGGACCCGCCGGAACTCATCCCCCAAATGCTCGCGTCGTTTCGCAGCGGCTATGACGTCGTGAACATGCGCCGCCGCAGTCGGGCAGGCGAGAGTTGGCTCAA
This sequence comes from uncultured Aquincola sp., assembly GCA_937883885.1. The sequence continues at coordinate 11,223 of CAKZXL010000515.1, forward strand.
GAAGCTGACGGCGCACCTCTTCTACCGGTTGCTCAACCGCCTGAGCGACGTGCCCATCCCCGCTGATGTGGGGGACTTTCGATTGTTGAGTCGGCGCGCGGTGGACGCTATCAACGCCATGCCAGAACGCAATCGCTACATGAAGGGGCTGTTTGCCTGGGTTGGTTACCGTCAGACGACCCTGGACTACGACCGTGCACCGCGGGCTGCCGGTGTGGCCCGCCAGCATTACGGCAAGCTGCTGGGGCTGGCGGTTGAGGGCATCACCTCCTTCTCAGTCGCACCACTGCGCGTGGCAATGGTGACGGGTTGCGCAGCCGGCGCCATGGCGCTTGCGTTGACGATCTTCTATGCGGCCAAGGCCTTGATGTTTGGTGATCCTGTTGGCGGCTTTCCGACGCTGATTGTCGCCATCCTCACCCTTGGAGGAATGAACCTGGTCGGCATGGGCGTCCTCGGCGAATACCTCGGGCGCCTGTTCATGGAGACCAAACGCAGGCCACTGGTGCTGATCGACGCCTTTGAACCACCGCAGGCGCGCAACGGACCTGACGAACGCACGGACCCTGTGCCCGCCCACCAAAGCGGCGAACTGGAGGCCGTTGCTTGCGGCGGCCGGCTTGCAGTCGTCCACGCGCTGTCTCGCAGCGCATGAGCTCCGCTTCGATCACCGGGCCGCGCGCAGGCCGCACGCTGGTGTATTCCATCGCGGTGCTTGCCTTGCTGCGCCTGCTGTCCCTGTCCTGGTATCCGCTGATGGACACCACCGAGGCACGGTACGCGGACGTGGCCCGGCGCATGTTGGCGCAGGGTGACTGGATCACGCCCTGGTTCACCGACGGTGTACCGTTCTGGGGCAAGCCGCCGTTGAGCTTCTGGGCCACCCGACTGGGATTCATGCTGTTCGGCGTCGGTGAGTTGGGTGCCCGGCTGCCGCACTACCTTCTGGGTGCTGGCGTGGCAATTCTGGTGTGGTGGCATGCGCGACGGTTGTCGCATCGCGCCGCCTGGCATGCCGTGGCGCTGCTGTCGGGATCGACACTGTTCCTGGTGTCCAGCGGCGCCGTGATGACCGACATGGCGCTGACGCTGGGAAATACCTTGGTCATGGTCGGCTTCTGGCGTTCGCTGCACTGCGACGCGCTCGACAAGACGTCGACACACCGTGCGGGCTGGATGATTGCGCTGGGCGCGGTCATCGGCCTGCTTGCCAAAGGTCCGGTGTCACTGGTGCTGTGGGGCCTGCCGGTACTGGCGTGGGTCTGCTGGAGTGGCAGTCTCCGCCTCGCTTGGGAACGCATTGCCTGGCTGCGCGGCGCGCTGCTGGTGCTGGCCCTGACGCTGCCGTGGTACGGACTGGCGGAGTCGCGCACGCCCGGTTTTCTACACTACTTTCTGGTCGGTGAGCACTGGCAGCGATTCGTAACGCCGGGTTGGGCAGGCGATCTGTATGGCAGCGCGCACGATTTTCCACGCGGCAGCATCTGGCTGTTTGCAATCGGCGCTTCACTGCCCTGGAGCTTTCTGCTGCCATTGGCAGCGTGGGTCGGGCTCGCTCGGCGCGGCTCCCTCGCTCAAGACGCGCCGCCGCAGCCCGCAGGTCAGCAAGCCTATCTGCTCATGTGGGCCTTGACGCCGTGCATCTTCTTCACGGCTGCTGGCAATATTCTCTGGACCTATGTTCTGCCTGGACTGCCCGCGCTGGCGCTGCTGGTCGGTGGCTGGACTGCCTCACGCCGCCGCGCTCGGCTGACCGAAGGCGTCTTGACGACGGGGACCGCAGCTATGGCCATCGGCCTGACCGCGTTCGTGGTCAGCGGCAGCGTCAATGACCGCTTCACGAACAGGTCTGCCAAGGACGTGTTGCTGGCCTATCAAGCCCAGGCCGAGAAAGGCGAGCCGCTGTACTTCTTGGGCAAGGTCCCATTCTCTGCGTCGTTTTACTCTGCCGGGCAAGCTCGCGCACTGGCCAGTCTCTCCGATCTCGCATCCACAACCAACGACAAGGGTGCGTGGGTTGTCGTCGACTTGCGCACATGGGCCACGCTGCCCCCAGCGCAGCGTGAGGGCCTGAGCGTCGTGACCGAGAAGGGACAGCGCATGCTGCTTCGCTGGCGTTGACGTTCACCCTGAAGGAAAACGACTTGCCTTCAGGCCCTCGAGCTGCGCGTGAACACCCACCATCGGCTTGCGACGTAGGTTCCGACAGCAACGACCGCCAACACGGCGCCGAGTAGCAAGGCGTAGGACTTCGAGGTGAACGACAGCAGCACCGCATACGCGGCTTGGTTCACCGAAAAGCCGGCTGCGGAAACAAGCAGGAAGCGCCACGCAGCCGCATCGACAGGTGCGCCATGGCCGCGGAAGCTAAGCTTATGGTGGCCGACAAATGACACGGAGACCGCGGCCAACCAACCAACGACGTTCGACGTCAACGGCCGCGCAGCGGTGTACTCGACGAGCGAGACCACCACCGCCCAATGCACAAGAGTGGCAGTGACGCCAACGGCCAGGAACCACGCCGGAGCGGCGTGCGGCACCGGACCGCTTCGCAGCTGCGGCTTGCCCCCCTGACTGTTGGCCTCATCCATACGGTCAGACTGTAGTCGTCTACCCGAGCGAGTACATCGCGGGAAGCTGCACCACCGCCTCGAGCCCCTGACGATCGCCAGGCACTTGTGGATTGACGATCGCCCGATGGCAGTCTGCGTTCGCGCGCACGATGGGAGAGCCACCAAGGCCAAACGCGATGGCGAGCGGGGTACGGTCGTGTTCGATGTCGAAGTCGTCACGCCCGACAGCAAGGTCTGCGACGACAAGGTCGACTCTGCGGACGGCAAGGTCTTGCCCAGCAAGCCTGATCAGGCCGACCGCGGCGCGAAGGACGAGGACTGTCATGCGGTCGGTCCCGGTCGGCGCACCTGAGGCGGCAAGAGGAGCGCCCACAACGCCAGCAGCGACCAGAGGGCCCCGCAAGCAAACGCCACCGTGCTCCCGTAGCCAGTCCACAGCCAGCCCGCCAATACCGCCCCGATCAACTGGAAGATGCCCGTGACGAAGTGGAACAAGCCGAAGGCCGTGGCCCGCAGCGCGGGCGGCGCCTGCTCTGCCACCGCGGCGGCAAGGCCGCCCTGAGACAGGCCCATGTGCAGCCCGTACAGCACCACGCCGAGCCAGAGTCCTGCGCTACCGGGCAACCATGCGAGCGCGGCTTCGGCCGCCGCCAGCACCAGCAGCGACGCCGCCAGCAGGTTTTGCCTGCCGAGTCGCGGCGCGTAGGCGCCGGCCGGGTACGACACCAATGCGTAGACGACACTCATCACGATCAGCACCACCGGAATCCAGACCAGCGCCAGCTGGTCCTGCTGCGCCCGAAGGACGAGGAAGGCCTCCGACAGGCGTGCCAGCGCGAACAGCGCGGCCAGCACCAGCAAGTGCCGGAACGCTGCCGGCAACGCGCGAACCCCTGACCAGATGTCCGCCCAGCCGAGACGGGGTGCGCGAGCCGCTGCAGGTTCATTCGCCGCCGCCTCGGGCTCGTCGACACCCAGGGCCAGCAGCGCAACCGCCAGCAGGGCCGGCACCACCGCAACCCACAGCACGGCGCGCATGTCACCTGCCCAGAGCCAAAGGAAGAACATGGCCAGCAGGGGGCCGAGGAAGGCACCGACGGTGTCCAGGCCCTGGCGCAAGCCGTAGGCGGCGTCGCGCAGGCCGACCGGGGTCACATCAGCGACGATGGCGTCGCGCGGTGCTCCGCGGATGCCTTTGCCGATGCGATCGACGAAGCGCGCAGTCACCACGCCGATGACGGAGTCGGCCAGCGGAAACACGGGTTTGGTCAGTGCGGCGAGGCCATAGCCGAGCAGAGCCAGCGGCTTCCGCCGCGCGAAGCGGTCGGACACGAACCCCGACACAATCTTGAGCATCGAGGCCGTGGCCTCTGCGACGCCTTCGATGAAGCCCACCGCCAGCACCGACAGGCCAAGTACCCCGGTGAGGTAGACCGGCAGGATGGCGTGCACGAGTTCCGATGACATGTCCATGAACAGGCTGACCCCGCCCAGGACCCACACCGTGCGCGGGATACGCTGCCACGCGCCCTTCATGGTTGTCCAAGCCCCACTGTACGTACACGGCCGCGGCGCCAACGGTGGACGGCGAACATCACGATGCCAACCACCAGGATCACCAGAACTGCCAATGCTTCGTAGTGCGCTGCCACGCCGATCACCCGTGCGATGGCCTTCCCGAAGGCATAGCCGAGCCCGGAGAACACGGTAGCCCACACAGCCGCACCGAGCGCATTGAAGATGACGAAGTCCGCCCAAGGGATCCGTGCCATGCCGAGCGCGAGTGGCCCCGCCGTGCGCAGGCCGTACATGAAGCGGACACCGAACACCATCCAGCGGCGGTGTTGGTGGATCAACGGTGCGATGCGATGGACCCCTTCTTTCAGGCGCGGAAGCTTGTCGAGAATCCAGTCACCGCGCCAGCGCCCGAGCGCAAACAGCGATTGGTCCAGCACAAAGTTGATCGCGCCGGCCAGCAAGGTCACCGCCCACCACGGCGCGTAGCCCTGATGGGCGGCAAAGCCGGCCAGCACCACGGTGGTTTCGCCCTCGACCACACTGCCCAGCACGATGGCGGTGTAGATGTGGCTGTGAAGTAGGGCGGGAATGTCCATGGGTTGGTACGTCGACGCTGCCCCCGGGCGCGAGTTTGCGCTATCGCTGAACGAGCGCCACGAACCACACCAGGACTGCGCCGGCGATGCTTAGCATCACCGCTGCGCTGCCCATGTCCTTGGCGCGCTTGATCAGTGGGTGTGATTCGAGCGAGACCGTGTCGGCGAGCGCCTCGATCGCAGAGTTGAGCAACTCGACCACGAAGACGGCCACGATCGAGAGCGTCATCGCCAGCGCATGCCATGCGCCCGGTGCGATCCACCACGCCAGCGCGATGAGTGGCAGGCCGACAGCCAGTTCCTGGCGGAAGGCGGCCTCGTGGCGAAACGCAGCCAGCAGCCCGTCGCGGGAGTAGCGCGCTGCATGCCAGACGCGACTGAGTCCGGGCCGGCTCTTGTAGGGGGTGGTCAGGCTCGGTTCGGGACAGTCAGGCAGGCTCATGACGGCAGTGCGGCGCGTGGGCGAAGTAAGTGGAACGACAGAGTGGAAACGACCCAGCACAGCCAGGCTGTCCACAGGGGATGGCTGGGGTAGTGGGCACCCCGCGCAACCTGGACCGCGCCCAGTACCAGACCGGCCACCATCGTGACCGTCAGCCAACGCCTTGCCGCCGCCGGAGCAGCATCGCGCAGAACGAACCATGCGGCGAGGAATGCGAACGCCGTGGACGCGTGGCCCGAAGGGAAGCATCCGCCTGGGCCACCGTCGGCGACGCCGTAGACCCAGTGGGGTACGTACTGCCCGACGCTGCCGCCGAATTCGGCCAAGGACCATGGGCAACTCGTGGCGCTGAGGCGCTTGATCAGCGGGATCAAGGCCGCGCTGGCCAAGGTGGTGCCCAGCATCCACAGCCGTTGAGATTTCGATAGCGAACGAAGCGGCCCCCAGGGCCGCCAGTAGCCGACCACGAGCGCAGCGAGCAGTGCCCATGCGAGGTAGCGGATGCCCCCGTGCAACAGCCCTGCAGTCAGCCAGTGGTGTCGCCAGGGAAAGCCGTCGGGCCCACCCAGCCATCGTGCGACCGTGATGTCCATGCCCGTGGCGTCCCAGGCTGCCAGCGCGGCGAAGCCAGCCGCCGCGACGGAGATGTCGGTGATGGCCATGCGTCGCCAAGCGGTGACGCTCGGGCCGCGCGCGGCGACGGCGGTCAACGGCGGCATGCCCGGGTGATGTCTAGTGTGGGCTCGTACTCGCGCGACTGCACCTGCAGCAAGCCCATCGTGGTGTGGAACAGATTGTCGTGGGTCCGCGCCTGTGCCGCCTCCCGCTTCAGGCAGGCCGTGTCCAGGCCAAAGCTGGCCGTGTAGCCCGGTGACAGCCACCAGGTCATCGGCACCTTCGTCTGTTCATCAGGGGCGATGGCGAAGGGCACGCCGTGCAGGTAAAGCCCCTTCTCGCCCAACGACTCGCCGTGGTCCGACACGTACACGAGGGCGGTGTCGTAGCGCTTGGACTGCGACTCCAGGAAATCGATCGTTTTGACCAGCACATGGTCGGTGTAGAGCAGGGCGTTGTCATAGGCGTTGACGATCTGCTCACGCGGGCACTGCTTCAAGTCGCCGGTATCGCAGGTGGGGGTGTAGCGACGAAACGCCTGCGGGTAGCGCTTGAAGTACGCCGGCCCGTGGTTGCCGAGCATGTGGAGCACGACCACCAGATTGCCCTTGGCGTCGCGCGCGACCGTGTCCAGCCCCTCGAGCAGCACCTCGTCCAGGCAGCGGCCACCGTCGCACCACTCGGACAGCTTGGCGTTGTCAGATTGCACTGCTGCAAGCCCCTCGCAGACTCCTTTGCAGCCAGACTGGTTGTCGCGCCACAGCACCTGGAAGCCGGCGCGGTGAAGCACATGCAGCAGCGACTCGCTGGTGCGGATACGGCGTTCGTCGTAGTCGCGCCGGCCTATCGGCGCGAACATGCAGGGCAGCGAGGTCTCGGTGTTGGTGCCGCACGCGGTGACGTCGGGGAAATTGATCACGTCGCGTTGCGCCAGTTGGGGCGTTGTCTGACGCGCATTGCCGTTCAGGCCCCAGTTGGCCGCCCGCGCGGTTTCGCCGATCGCCAGCACCAGCAGGGCCGGCTTGGTCCGGGCGGTCCATGAAGCGTCGAGCCGGGCATCGAGGCCGATCGGTGATCGCGCTGCCTGGGCCTCGTGTGTGCTGTCGACCGACACGCGCACAGCGGAGTAGATGAAGTTGGCCGGTGTGATGAGGTAACGGACCTCTTTCTGGTTGCGCATCTGCGCAGAAAAATCCTGGAACACCAGCAGCAACGCCCCAACGAGCAAAGCGGACGACCCCGCGATCGTTGCTAGCCGCCATGCCATTGCGCGGCCCCAGGGCTGGCGATCGAGCTGCACACGCCAGAGCACGAGCAAGGGCAGGCCGGCAAACAGCAGCAGGTGCGGCAGCATGCCCCAGCCGAACAGCTCGCCAGCCTCGGCGGGATCGGTCTTCAGCACGTTGCGCAGCATCGTCGGATCGAGATAGATCCCGAAGCGCTGCATGTAGTACGTGGCGAAGGCCGTGGCGACGATCAGCAGTGCGAGTAGCGGCTTGGCCAGCGGCCGCGCCACGACCAGCGACAGGAGCAACACATGCACGGCGGCCAGCGCCACCAGCATGGCCAGGGTGAACGTCCAGCTGGCCGGAAGCCAGGGGTCTCGACCGGCCAGTACCGCCGAGAGAAACGGGGCGTTGGCTCCGATCGCGAAGAACAGGCCGGCGAAAACCGTCAGGCGCGTGCTCGTCAACGCCGGTCGCCGGGCGAACCACCGGCTCACGGTCAGCATTGCTGGCGTGACTGACTGGGCTGAATCGATGCCGTGCGGTGATGGTCCGCTGTTCGACCAGCCAGCCTGCGCACGGGGGAGAAGATCGATGTGGGGGCCAGACTGCCGTCAATAGCAGGCGCCAGCAGCCTGTGGCACATGGCAAGGGAAACACATCGCATCGGGCACTCCTGTCGGCGGTCCGGGCTCTTGGCCACGGTGGCGCCGCGTCATGCACGGCAACAACCCGAGAGTGCGGGGTGAGGACTTAAGTACGACTTAAACGCGGTGCAGAGGTTGCACCACTCGATCTGACCCGCCTTGTGGCCACGACTGGCTTGGTGCTCGACCGACGGAGGACTCGCATGGGCAACGACCGCTGGCGAGCCCAGCCGGTTGCTGAGCTGGTCGGCAATCGCTGCAAGGCCCGCCCGTGAAGCTACAAACCTGGGCGGCTTGCGCCCGGGCTATCGCTGGGGCTTGTCGGTAGCGCTTGGACCGTCAGTTGCGTTCGGCAGCGCTGTGCTCCGGGGGGCGATCCATCCGGTCCAGTCCGCGATCGTCCAGCTGGCCAGCGCCCAGGCTGCGCCTGCCGCCCAGCCGGCCAATACATCGCTGGGCCAATGCACGCCTAGTGCAACGCGACTAACGCCCACCGCAGCTGTCACGCCGATGGCCAGAACAAGCAACAGGAAACGCGCTGCAGGTTGCTGGATGCGCCGCGACAGAAGCGCTGCCAGAGTGAGGTAGATCATGGCTGCGCCAAAGGCATGCCCACTGGGGAAGCTGGCGTTCGTGACGATCACCTCATGCGGCACGAGATCGGGACGCGCACGAGCGAAGACCTGCTTCAATCCAGTATTGAACATCGCTCCGGCCACTGTGGCCGCCACCAGGAACATGGCCATTCGCCAGTGGCGCGACGCAGCCAACACGCCGGCGCTGCCGCCGACGATCAGCATCAAGAACCATGGACTGCCCAAGGCGGTGATCTCGCGAGCCAACTGAAGGGTCGTTGAGCCGCCAAGCAGTTGCGCCGGATCGTCGGTCACTCTCAACGCGAGAAGCCATTGGCGATCTTGCATCAGTGTCTCGCCCTCGCGCATCTCGTCGGCCGTCCAGAAAAGCAACCCAGCCGCCAACGACAAGAACAGGACAAGCAATAGAGCTGCAGGTTCCAGCACGCGCCGGCTCTGCCAAACGAGTCTCGTTCTGTGCAACAAGGCTGATCCAGACGAACGATGAAGTGCGGCCAAGTGTCCCTCAGGGCCAGCCCCCCTCGACGGTAGCGCTGCGCGGGGGGATGCGGTGGGCTCGGTGCGGGCGTGATGGTGGGCATGCGCCACTCACTCGGCCATACGCAGTGCCGGACGACATGGATTGACTCTGCCCGCTTCACTTCGTTCCCTTGTGGTGAGGTGTTTGGCTTGCCGGCGTCCTGGCTTAAGTCTTGTCTAAGTGGCGGGCCCTAGATTGACCTGCAGCGAGATCAGGCGACCGCCTCCGGCCGTCGTCTCGTTGAAGCACCCAAGGAGTTGCCGCATGAACCACACCCATGTCCGTTGGAGCGCGAACGTGCGGCCCACCATCGATGTCACGCCAGGCGCAGGCTGGCGACGTGGCCTGCGCAGGGTAGGCCTTGCCATGACGCTTGTGGTGGTGCTGGCGGTCGTGCTGCCATTGCTGTGGCTGTTCGGTGCGCTGACGCTGCTGGCGACGCTGGGTGGTGTCGCCGTTATGCTGCTGTGGGGCATGGTGAGACAGGCCTTCGCACCCCGGGGTCGGTCCGGACAAAGCCTCCGCACCCGCGCATCCGACGAACTCTGAACAAGCCGAGGAGCCTGGCGCACCATGCGTATCCTGCTGGTAGAAGACGACACCATGATCGGTGAGTCGGTGCTGGATCTGTTGCGCGCTGAGCACTATGCGGTGGACTGGGTGAAGGACGGCGAGATGGCCGAGACCGCGCTGCGCACGCAGACCTACGACTTGGTACTGCTGGACCTCGGCTTGCCGCGGCGGGATGGCCTGTCGGTCCTTCGAGCCATGCGCTCGCGCAAGGAACGCATACCGGTGTTGATCGCCACCGCGCGCGATTCGGTGCAGCAGCGCATCGAAGGGCTCGACGCGGGTGCCGACGACTACGTGCTCAAGCCCTACGACCTCGACGAGCTTTTGGCCCGCATCCGGGCCTTGTTGCGCCGCGCCTCCGGTCGCGCGGAGCCGGTGTACGAGCACAAGGGCGTGACGATCAACCCGGCCAGCCGCGAAGTGATGGTTGGCGAGCAGGCTGTTGTGCTGTCGGCGCGTGAGTGGGCGGTGCTCGAGCCCCTGCTGGCTCGCCCCGGACTGGTGTTGTCGCGCGCCCAGCTCGAGGAGAAGCTCTACGGCTGGAAAGACGAAATCAGCAGCAACGCAATCGAGGTCTACATCCATGGCTTGCGCAAGAAGCTCGGCGTGGACCTGATCCAGAACGTGCGTGGCGTCGGCTACATGGTTCCCAGGGTCTGAGCATGGCCGTGCAGCCCTCCCATTCCCTGCGCACCCGGCTGCTCTGGCTGCTGCTTGCGGCCATCGTACTGACGGCGGTGGTCCAGGCCTTGATCGCCTACCGCGCAGCACGCGCCGAGGCGGATGAGATCTTCGACTACCACATGCAGCAGATGGCGCTGTCTTTGCGATCGGGGCTGCCGTCGAATGCGGTAGCGGGACCTGGCGAGGATTCGCAGGACGAAGAAGACCTGAACTTCATGGTCCAGGTGTGGACCGCCGATGGCCTGCGCGTGTTTCAGTCGGCGCCCCGCGCTGCGTTGCCACAGCGTACCGTGCTGGGTTTTTCCGACGTCAAGACCCACGGCGGCACTTACCGCGTGTTCTCGATGCAGTCGCGTTCACAAGTCATCCAGGTGGCCCAGGACATGGCGGCGCGGCGCGAGATGGCTGGTACCCTGGCCTTGCGCACGATGGCGCCCATCGCCGTGATGGCGCCCCTGCTGATGTTGGTGGTGTGGTGGGTAGTGAGCCTGTCGTTGGCTCCGGTGTCACGGGTGCGGCGCCAGGTCGCCGATCGACAGGCCGACGACCTGAGTGCTGTCAGCGACCTCGACCTGCCGGACGAGATCCGGCCTCTGGTCCAGGAGCTCAATCTGCTGTTCGGCCGGGTGCGCGAGGCCTTCGACGCCCAGAAGAACTTCGTCGCCGATGCGGCGCATGAGCTGCGCTCGCCGTTGGCCGCTCTGAAGCTGCAGGTCCAGGGGCTGCAGCGCGCCACCGACGATACGGCCAGAGACCTGGCGGTGAGTCGGCTGGCCGCGGGCATCGACCGCGCGACGCGCCTGGTAGAACAACTTCTGGTGCTGGCCCGGCATCAAGCGAGCGCCGCCACGGGCCTCAAGCCGGAGCCAGTGTCTCTGGTGGAGTTGGCGCGTCTGGCCGTGGCCGATGCGGTGCCCGCAGCGCAAATGCGCCAGACCGATGTCGGCTTGACGCAGGCCGATGAGGGACTGATCGCAGGCCAGGCGGAGGCACTGCGCATCCTGATGCGAAACCTGCTGGACAACGCTGTGAAGTACACCCCGGCGGGTGGCAAGGTGGACCTGGAGATCGTGCGCGAGGCGGGCGCGATTCGCCTGTCGGTGGAAGACAGCGGACCTGGCATCGCCGACGTCGACCGGCAGCGGGTGCTCGACCGCTTTTACCGCGTGGCCGGCACAGAAACCACGGGCAGCGGACTGGGCCTGGCGATCGTCCGGTCGATTGCCGAGATGCACGGCGCGCGCTTGCGACTCGACCGATCCGAGCGGCTGGGCGGCCTGCGGGTCGACGTGACTTTCCCTCTGGCAGGCTGATCGCACGCGGACGCGCCAACTGGCCGTCACGCCGCAAGTCGTGCCCGACGACGCGTTGCTCGATGCTGTGTGCACTCAACCCACAGCGGGTTAAGTGCTTGGTAAGTCATGGCCCGATAGCGTAGGGGCTGGCTCCACCACTCAGCATCCAAGAGGGCATTCCCATGAACAAGATCGAACCCGCGTCTGCCGAGCGCCTGCTCAACAAGGTGCCGGAGGTCACGCTGTACTTCTGGGTCATCAAGATCATGGCCACCACCGTCGGCGAGACGGCGGCGGACTTCCTGAACACCAACCTGAATCTCGGCCTGACCAACACCTCGATCCTGATGGCAGCGCTGCTCGTCGCAGCCCTCGTCGGCCAGTTCCGCAAGGACCGCTACGTGCCCTGGATCTACTGGGTCGCGGTGGTGCTGATCAGCGTGGTGGGCACCTTGATCACCGACAACATCACCGATCACTTCGGCGTGCCGCTGCAGGTGACGACGACGATTTTCGCGATCGCTCTGGCGACCACTTTCGCCGCCTGGTTTGCCGTCGAGAAGACCTTGTCGATCCACTCGATCTTCACCATGCGCCGTGAGTCGTTCTACTGGGCCGCCATCCTGTTCACGTTCGCATTGGGCACGGCGGCAGGTGACCTGGTGGCCGAGACGCTGAAGCTCGGCTACCTGTACTCGGCCATGGCATTCGGCGCCGGCATCGCGCTCGTGACCCTGGCGCACCTCGTGTTCAAGCTGAATGCCGTGCTCGCGTTCTGGCTCGCCTACATCTTGACCCGTCCGTTCGGTGCATCGTTCGGCGACCTGCTGTCGCAGCCGGCGAGCAACGGGGGCCTGGGCCTGGGGACGGTCGGCACCAGCGCGCTGTTCCTGACGGTGATCCTCGGCTTGGTCGTCTACATGACCAGGGCCGAAAGGCGCAGGTCCGTACTGGATGCGGCGCGGCTGGTCTGAGGTTGCAGCGTCGTCGAACAGGGAAGTAAATCGCGCACGCCATGCCAAGACTGATCGATCGCCGCCGGATCTCTTCGCTGCCAGAATCTTTGGCCGACTCATCGGTCCCAGCTCAGACCGAGTTTGGCCTTAAGTCCTGTCTAACTGTCGGCGCCCACCATCTTGGAACCAGGAGCGACACCCCCGCCCTGAGGAGCAAATGATGCGTCAACGCAAAGAGTCCGCCTCCTTCGAGGCGCTGAAGGCCGAGGCCTTCATTCGCGGCGAGTCGACCCTTTCCGTGGTGTGCGACCGACCCTTCGACGAGGTCGCCCTGCAGTTGGAGGGCAGCATCGTCGCCAATGATCTCGGGATCCTGCAGGTGCACGATTTCCGGCGCTTGCTCCAGGCCAAGGGCATGTCACTGGAGCACAACTGTCGCGTCTACGAGGTCTGTAATCCGCGCCTGACCGCCCAACTCATCGACATCGACCCCGGGCTCGCCCACGTCCTTCCGTGCCGGATCTCGATGCACGACCAGGGTGGCGTCACCACTGTCACGACGCCGATGCCGTCCGCACTGATGACGGAGTTCTCGCACGCGGCCAACGTGGCGCGGCTGGCGCGCACCTTCGAGGCCGGCTTGCAGCGGGTGCTCAGAGGCTTGCTCTGAAGCGGGTTGATCGCTCATCGGCAGCGGTGTTGGCGTCACGAGAGCCGACCGATTAAGAACTGTCTAAGTCCCCGGCCTGACATTGAGTCTGTGTTCAACCACTGTTCCCTTCCAGGAGTTCTCATGACAACACGTTCGATGACCCCGACCCACTTGGTTCTCGCGCTGGTCGCCGCAGGCGTGCTGGGCGGTGCGGGTGCGACTTTCGTGTCCGCCACGCATGCCCGCGCGGCCGCTCCGACCGCCACGGCGTTGCCCGGCGCGTCCATGATGACGCCGATGGGCGCCACCCCCACCGCCGTCGGCGCGCCCGACTTCTCCCAGATCACCGCGCGCAATGGTGCAGCGGTGGTCAACATCAGCGTCAGCGGCATGAAGCTCGCCATCAACGACGCCGACGAGGCGCCGGCGGCGCAACGGCGCGGCCCGCAGGGCATCGATCCCAATGACCCGTTCTTCGAATTCTTCAGGCGCTTCCAGGGTCCCAACGGCGGTCTGCCGGGCCAGCGTGAGATGCCGGTGCGGGGCCAGGGCTCGGGCTTCATCGTCAGCGCCGACGGCCTGATCCTGACCAACGCCCACGTCGTGCGCGATGCCAGGGATGTGACGGTCAAGCTCACCGACCGCCGCGAGTTCCAGGCCAAGGTACTGGGATCGGACCCGAAGACGGACGTGGCAGTGCTCAAGATCGACGCCAAGAACCTGCCCGTGGTGCCAATGGGCAGTTCGGGTGACCTGAAGGTCGGCGAATGGGTGCTGGCCATTGGCTCGCCCTTCGGCTTCGAGAACAGTGTCAGCGCCGGTGTGGTCAGTGCCAAGGGGCGGTCGCTGCCCGACGACAGCTTCGTGCCCTTCATCCAGACCGACGTGGCCGTCAACCCGGGCAACTCGGGCGGTCCGCTGTTCAACACGCGCGGCGAGGTGATCGGCATCAACTCGCAGATCTACAGCCGCACCGGCGGCTACCAGGGCCTGTCCTTTGCCATCCCGATCGACCTGGCGACCAAGATCAAGGACCAGATCGTCGCCACCGGCAAGGCCAGCCATGCCCGTCTGGGGGTGGCGATCCAGGAGGTGAACCAGACGCTGGCCGATTCCTTCAAGCTCGACAAGCCCGAAGGCGCGCTGGTGTCCAATGTCGATGCGGGCGGGCCTGCAGACCAGGCCGGACTGAAGACCGGCGACGTGATCCGCAAGGTCAACGGCCAGCCGATCATCGCCTCAGGCGACCTGCCGGCCTTGATCGGTCAGTCTGCGCCCGGCGAGAAGGTGACGCTGGAGGTGTGGCGACAGGGCAAGCGCGAGGAGCTGACGGCCAGGCTGGGTGACGCCAGCGACAAGAAGGCCCAGCTTGCGAAGGCCGACGATGCCGCTGGCAAGGGCAAGCTCGGGCTGGCACTGCGCCCGCTGCAGCCGCAAGAAAAGCGAGAGGCCGGCGTGGATGGCCTGCTCATCGAGGATGCGGGCGGTCCGGCGGCGATGGCCGGCGTGCAGGCGGGCGACGTGCTGATGGCCGTGAACGGCACGCCAGTCAACAGCATTGACCAGGTGCGGCAGGCCGTGGCGAGGTCCGACAAGTCGGTCGCGCTGCTGATCCAGCGCGACGGCGACAAGATCTTCGTGCCCGTGCGCGTCGGATGATGGGCGCGCCGCTCCTCCTCGCGACGGCAGGCACTGGCGAGTCGAAATCTTGAGCGAGCCAGCCGAGGAGACGCCCAGCCTGCCGCCCGGCCGTTCAGCTCGAACGGCCGGCAATGGCTTGTCGGCGCACATCCTGCCGACGTCGGCGACGATGATCGGCGTGTGCCTCACGACGCTCTACATCAGTCTGCTCGGGCCGGTGGGCACTCAGCGTGTATTGGTCGACAAGCTGATGGCAGTGGACGCGCTGGTGTTCCTGGCCAGTGCCGTGCTGTCGTTCATGTCGATGCGGTCGCGCCGCCATGGAAGCCGCTTCGAGGGTTACGCCGAAACGGTGTTCATTGCTGGGCTCGGACTGCTCGCTCTCGGGGCGGTCGTGCTGGCGTTCGCCATCAATTGATGCCTGGCAGCGGTTCGGCCGCTGCGTCGCATGCGCACACCTGATCAGCAAGCTGCCTCAGCCGAGCGGGTCGTCTTGATAGGGCGTGGAGCAGTTTGAAAGGCGTCCCGAGCCAGCCGGATCAGGATGGATCTCAGCCTGTAGCGGCAATTGAAGAGGTACTGGACCTGCCCGAGGTAGCGCTGGCCGTACTTCTTGAAGGCGAAGGCGTGGTACGTGCCTGACAGGGAGGTCTTGATGTTGCCGAGCGCCGTGTTCACGGCCTGGAAGGACGGGTGCTTGGCACTGGACGCACCGCCACTGGTGATGTGGTGCTCGTGCAGGATGCCGGTGCCATGAACGGCCGTGAAGCAGCCCAGCCCATCGGAGACCAGGGTCGCCGGCGCCGCCAGCGACTTCTCGGCGAAGGCCTGGATCGACTCCTTGGTGAAGGGACGCTGAGACAGGCACATCACGACCGGCTTGGCGTCCTCCGTCGTCTGCACCGCTGCCACGAAGGGAACCTTGTTCGGCGAGCCCCGGCCCGCCTTGCCTCCGCGGACCTCGCCCCCCAGGTAGGCGTCGTCGATCTCGACGCGGCCGGTGAGTTGCCGCTGAGCCTCCCGCAGCACCATGACCTGCATGATCTTGTGCTTCAGCAGCCACGCCGTCGGGTAGGACACCCCCAGATGCCGCTTAAGCTCCAGCGCCGAGACGTTGTTCTTGGCCTGCGTCATCAGGTGCATGGCCAAGAACCAGCGCGGCAGCGGCAGCTTGCTGGACTCGAAGATCGTGCCGCTGACCAGGCTGCACTGGTAGCGGCAGCTGCTGCACTGGAAGTACAGGCGGTCGTGCCGCCGGAACTCGCTCTGCCCGGTCTGCTCGCAGCGCGGACAGACGAACCCGCTCGGCCAGCGCCAAGCCCGAACCCGCTCCTCACACTGTTGCACCGAGCCGAATCGATCGAAGACCTCCGGCATCGACAGCCCCTTCTGGTACTGAACCCTGTTCTGCGCCATGACCGACCTCCTGTGTGGATGGCGCATGCTCGCTGTCGGGTAGCTCAATGGGTGAGCCTGCTACTCGGTAGGCTGAGTCATCTTGCTGGTCAGGTGGGCGCTTCGCATCGATCGCGAGAAGACCTTCTAGAGCCTCGTCGGCAAGCAGCTTCACCGCGATCGAGCAGCCCGACTCGGTTCAATGCCGATGCGCGTGATGCGCATCCGGCACGTGGGGATGGGCGTGCCGCGCCGGCTCGTGCCAATGCCGGTGACTGTGCTCGCCGACCGGCGTCACGTCGTGCACATGGTCGTGATGCCCGTCGTCGTGGCGGTGGGCGTGTTCGTGCTCCAGCGCCTCGTGCTCGTGTTCGTGGCCGTGTGACTCGGCCAGGTGCAGCACCACGCCAACCAGCATCAGAACGCTGCCCAGCACCATCAGTCCGCTCGCCGAACGGTCGCCCAGCGCCACCGCGAACGCCGCGCCGATGAAGGGCGCGAACGCGAACACCGAACCCGTGCGAGCGGCGCCAAAGGCGCGCTGTGCCAGCAGGTAGAACCGCAGGCTCAGGCCGTAACCGGTGGCGCCGATGGCGAACAACGCCAGCGCGGCGATCGCCGAAGGCAGCGGCTCGCCAAAGACCAATGCCAGCGCACCCGTGGCTGTCGCCCCTAGCAGCGACTTGGCCATTACCACCTGTCCGGGGTCGCGTTCCGCGAGTGCGCGCGACAGCGTGTTGTCCACGCCCCAGGCCGCGGTGGCCAGCAGCACGGCCAGCAGGCCCCACAGCTGCGCGCCGCCCGTGCGTCCCTGTTCCAGCACCAGCACCATCCCGCCTGCCAGCAGCAGGGCCATCGCCGTCCAGACGCGGCCGTCCATGGTCTCGCGGTACAGACGCCATGCCAGCACGGCGGTGAAGAGGGCTTCGAGCGTGAGCATCAGTGACGCACTCGTGCCGCTCGTGTTCTGCAGGCCCCAGGCCAGCGCGACCGGGCCGATGGCGGCGCCGAACGCGGCCATCGCCAGCAGGCGGGCCAGATCGCTTCGCTGCAGCCGCGCTTCGCGTTCGATGCGCTGGCGCGACAACAGGCCGACGGCAGCGGCCCCGGCGTAGAGCAGTGCCGCCGTGCTGAATGCCCCGAGCCCGACACCGAACTGCTGCACCAGCGGCGTGCTGACGCCGAACAGTGCTGCGGCCAGCAGGGCAAGCAGCCCACCCCTGAGGGCGGGCAAGGTGGTTGACATTCGGTTCATGGCTTGAACATCATCAGGCAGGACAGCTTGTGCGGTCTCACGCCGGGACCGCCGGGCTACGGCTCAGATGACGTGCTCGATGGCGGTGTGTTGTTTTCGGACCGAGTTCAGCGAACCGTCACGTCGGCGACGAGACGGGATTTCAGGGCGCGTTCGCGGATCGATGCCTCGGGTTCAGCGGCCCACTCGTAGGAACTCTTCCAGGACCAGACGGTGCCGTCGATCCTCACGAAACGCACGTCACCCGCCTTGCCCTCCACGGTGATGGACTGGCGCTTGCCCTCGAACTCGAAGGCGATCACATGCGCGCCGGGCTTGAACTTCAGGCGGATCATCGTGTTGGGCAGGGTTTCGACACCCGGACCACCATCCGAATAGACCTTCACGAAGTTGCGGCCGTCGGCCCAGTTGCGGCGCACCACAAACACCGTCAAGGCGCTGGGATCGGGGGCGAAGCGTTTTGCGTCGGCATCCGCATTCAGACTGGGGACTGGCGCGCTGGTGCACGCGATGGTCCTGCCTTTGTTGGTCTTGTAGCAGTGCGGGATTTCGGCCGCCGGATTTGGCGGCGGCGGAGTGGCGCAGCCAGCCAGCAGCGCGGCGCCCGCGACGAGAGCGAACAGGTGGGGACGAATCGACTTCATGAAGGTGTCTCCGAGCTTGGAAATGAAAGAGATCAGCGCTTGAGAGGTGGTTTGCCGCGGCTCACGTGGCACCCGGGATACGCACCCGCAGCAGCTTCACCGAGTTGACGAAAACCAGCACATCGGGTCCGAGGTGGATGATCGCGGCCTCGATCGGCCCGATCCAACCCATCAGTGCGGCGGCAATGCCCAGCACATGCACCACGCCCACGCCGACGAACAGGTTCTCCTGAACCGTGCGGTAGGCGCGGCGGGCGATGGCGCGGGCGGCCCCGATCTTGGCCAGGTCGTCGGTCATCAGTGCCACATCGGCGGCCTCCAGCGCCGCCTGCGTGCCGCCACCGCCCATGGCGATGCCGACGTCGGCCCGCGCCAGCGCCGGCGCGTCGTTGATGCCGTCGCCGACCATGGCCACGCGGTGGCCCTGCTTCTGCAATTCGGCGATGACACCCACCTTGCCCTCGGGCAGCAGCTCGGCGTGCACTTCGTCGATGCCCAGTTGCTGAGCGACCGCGTGCGCAGTAGCGGCGTTGTCGCCGGTGAGCATCACCGTGCGCTTGACGCCGGTGGCCTTCAACGCCACCAGCGCCTCGCGCGCCCCCGGGCGCACCGCGTCCGCGATGTACACGATGCCGGCAAAGCGGCCGTCCACGGCCACGTGCACCGGCGTGCTGCTGCCGATGCCCGCGGCGTCCGCCGCTGCCGTGGCCCCCGTGGCCAGCGTGGATGAAGGCAGCGCGACGCCGGCCTCGCTCAGCAGCGCCGGATTGCCGACCAGTACCGCACGGCCTTCCACCGTCGCCTTCACCCCGCGCGCCTGGATCTGTTCGTACTGCTGCGGCTCGGGCACCTCGATGCCGAGTGCCGCCGCATGCGCCATGACGGCTTGCGCCAGCGGGTGCGCCGAGCGCCGGTCGGCAGCGGCAGCCAGCCGCATCAGCTGGCGTTCGTCGATGGCGGCGTCCTGCGTCGAGACGCTCACCACGGCAGGCCGGTTGGCGGTCAGCGTGCCGGTCTTGTCGAATACCACCACGTCGACCTTGGCCAGCAGTTCCAGGTACAGCCCGCCCTTGATGAGGATGCCATTGCGCGCCGCGCGTGCCACCGCAGCGATCATCACCAGCGGCGTGGCCAATCCGAGTTCGGCCGGCGAGGTGAAGATCAGCAGCGTGACGACGGTCCGGATGTCGCGCGTGACCAGCCAGACCCCCACCAGGAACACGAGCACCACCGGGATCAACCAGGCAGCGACGCGGTCGGCCAGTTTCTGTACCGGCGCCTGATGCGCCTCGGCGTCTTCGACGAGGGTGATGATGCGTGCGAACATCGTGTCGGCGCCGAGCTTGTCGGTGCGCACGTCGAGCGCGCCGCTGGCCAGCACCGTGCCGGCGAAGACGGTCGAGCCGGTCTGCTTGTCCTTGGGCAGGCTCTCGCCCGTGATCGAGGCTTCGTTGACCGCGCCCTGGCCGCTGAGCACGCTGCCGTCGACAGGCACCTTTTCTCCCGCGCGCACCAGCACCACGTCGCCCACACGCAGCTCCGCTACCGGCACGCTGCGTTCGCCGACCTCGCCATCTTTGCCGCGCACCAGCGCGACCTGCGGTACCGAACCGATCAGCGACTTGATCGAGGCGCGCGCGCGGTCCGTGTTGAGCTCGGCGATGAACTCAGCGATCAGGATGATGACCATCAGCACCGCACCGGCCACCGTCTCACCGCCAAGCATCGCCACCAGCGTGGCGATGGTGACGAAGATCTCGGTGCCGATCTTGCGTTCGCGCACCAGATCGAGCAGGCCGGTCTTCACCAGCGGATACAGGCCAATGGCCACGGCCGCCCAAAGTACTTCGATGGGCACGGCCTGCCGCCAATACAGCAAGGCGGCGAGGCCGGTGAGCAGGATGCGACCGACTTCGATCCAGCGCTCGCGCGTCATCAGCGCGCCCCAGCCCGATTCAGCGGCGGCAGGTCGGGCGGGGGCGGGCGTCGCGGTCATGCGCGGGCTTTCGCAGCGGGACGTCGGCTATCAGTCATTGGCGTGATTCCAGATCAGGTGGGCGTCGATCAGCAGGCGATAGTTCCAGCGCAGCGCGTCGGCGCGCGCTTCGCCGGCGGCGCGCAACGCCTCCAGCGACTGGCGGCGCACGAGCAGCAGCGACTGCAGGTCCACCTCGCCCAGGGTGTAGGCGCGCTGGGTCAGGCGCGCGCTCTCGCGTGCCGCCTCGGCGCCGCGTTCAGCGATGCGCCAGCGCTCGAGGCCGCCCACGGCGTCGGCATGCGTCTCGGCGATCTCGATCTCGATGCCCTGGCGCGCGCGGTCCAGCGCCGCGCGTGCGACTTCGGCCTCTTGCAGTGACTGCTGCAGGCGTCGCTCACGCACCGTCCCGCCGAACGGGATGCTGACGCTGATGCCGATCACCCGCTCGTTGCGAAAGGCCTCGCTGGATGTGAACACGCCCACAGTCGGGTCCGGCACCTTGTCGGCGCGGGTCCGCGACGCGGTGAGCTCGGCTCGGCGCACCAGCCCTTCGGCCGTTTTCAGCGGGTCGGCCTCGGCGACGATGCGCTCGCGCCAGCGGGCCTCCGGCCACATCGGCTCGGCCGGGTCGGAGAGTGCGGCAGGCGCCAGCGTGGCCTCGGGGAAGCGCAGCTTCAGCTTCGCACCTGCCTTGGCCAAGGTGGAGTCGGCCTGGCTGGCCTGGCGCCGCACCTCGGCCAGGTCGGACTGCGCAATGCTGAGGTCCAGCGCGGATGCATCGCCCGCGCGCTTGCGCTTGTCGACCGCAGCCAGGTTGGTCTCGGCAAACGAGAGCTGCTCCTTCAGCAGCGCCTGCGCGCTGTGGGCCTCCAGCCAGTTCAGCCACAGGTCGGACAGCGCGCGTGCCGCCTCGTGCCGTGCCTCGCTGACGCGGGCGCGTGCGATCTCGATGTCGACTTCGCCCAGTTGGCGGTCGAGCCCGGCCTTGCCGCCGATGCGGATGCCACGCTCCACGCCCACCGACCACTCGGTGGTGTTGCCGACGCCGCCCACGTTGCGCCGCTGCGTGCTGGCATTGGCCGTCCATTCATGGGGCCCGGCTGCCAGAACGGCTGCGCCGTGGCCAGCTGCATCCAATGCGCGCCGCGCCTCGACGACGGCCGGGTCCTTGTCGATCCAGGCCTGTGCCTGCACCGTCGGTGGCAGGTCCTTGGGCGTCGCCACCTCCTGCGCCGCGGCCAGGCCAGCGATCAGCAGTGCACCGATCCCCGCCAGTACAAATCGCTTCATGTGAACTCCCCGTCAAAGGCCAGCGGTGTGGCCCAGTAGCGCACGCCCGTGCCGGCGAAGTCGCGTTGCAGCAACTGGCGCAGTTGCCCGAGCTCATCGTTTGTCAGCAGCACATTGACCTGCATCGCACGGCTGCGGCCCATCACCTGTTCGGTGGCGCTGAGCCGCTGCTGTCCACTGCCGTGGCTGTGGGTGGGCGTGCTGGTGAAGACTTCGCTGCCGGCGTTGGCCAGCAGCACATCGAGCAGCTTCTCCTCAACCGTAGGAGGGCATATCAGGGTCAGGCAAAAGTCAGCCATGGGCGGCCTCCTGCGGAAAGGTGCGACTCAGGACGGCGTCGGCACGTGGATGGGCAAAGCGCAGGTACAGGATGGGCAGCAGGATCAGCGTCAGCGCTGTCGCGGTGATCAGGCCGCCGAT
Organism: uncultured Aquincola sp.; assembly: GCA_937883885.1. Next base: position 32,739 of record CAKZXL010000515.1, read on the forward strand.
GACGACGATGGCCAGCGGGCGCTGGATCTCCGAACCCGGCCCGGTGGCAAACAGCAGCGGGATCAGGCCGAAGGCCGTGATCGACGCCGTCATCAGCACCGGGCGCAGGCGCCTTCGTGCGCCCTGCGTCACGCTGGTGAACAGGTCGTGCCCTTCGGCATACAACTGGTTGAAGTAGCTCACCAGCACCACGCCGTTGAGCACCGCGATGCCCAGCAGGGCGATGAAACCCACCGAGGCCGGAACCGACAGGTACTCGCCGGTCACCCACAGCGCCACGATGCCACCCACCAGCGCAAACGGGATGTTGCTGAGAACCAGCAGCGCCTGCCGCACCGAGCCGAAGGTGGAGAACAGGATCAGGAAGATGAAGCCGATGGCCAGCGGCACCACCAGCGCCAGGCGTGCTGCTGCGCGCTGCTGGTTCTCGAACTGCCCCCCCCAGCTGATCCGATAGCCGGTGGGCAGCTTCACTTCGGCCGCCACCTTGGCCTTGGCTTCATCGACAAAGCCCACCAGGTCGCGCCCGGTGACGTTGGCGATGACCACGCTGTAGCGGCTGCCCATCTCGCGGTCGATCTTCACCGGGCCGCTCTCGCGCGTCAGCTTAGCCAGGGTCTCCAGCGGGATGCTCTGCCCGTCGGGTGTGGCGATGCGCAGCGCGGCGAACTCGGCCGGCGAGACCTTCACGATGTCCGGCCCGCGGATAACGATGGGGATGCGCTGGTTGCCGTCGATCACGGTGCCGGCGCGCTGGCCCTCGATCTGCACACGCAGCGCGTCCTGCACGTCTTCGATCGACAGGCCGTAGCGGCCCGCTGCCAGGCGGTCCACCACCACACGCAGGTACTGCACGCCGTCGTTCTCGACCGTGTAGACGTCCTGGTTGCCCGTCACCGTCTTCATCAGGCCTTCGATCTGCGCGGCCAGTTCGTTGAGCTTCGCCAGATCGGGGCCGAAGATCTTGATCGCCAGGTCGCCGCGCACGCCGATGATCATTTCCGACACCCGCATGTCGATCGGCTGTGTGAAGCTGTAGCTGATGCCGGGCATCTGGTCGAGCACCTCGCGGATGCGGTCGATCAGCGCGTCCTTGCTCGCCATGCTCCACTCGGGGCGTGGCTTGAGCACCAGGAAGGTGTCGGTCTGGTTCAGGCCCATCGGATCCAGGCCGATCTCGTCCGAGCCCGCGCGCGCCACCACGCCGGTGATCTCGGGGATGTTCTTCATCAGCGTCTGGTGGACCATCAGGTCCAGCGCTGCGGTTTCCTCAAGACTCACCGAGGGCAGCTTCTCGATGCCGACGATGATGTCGCCCTCGTCCATCTCGGGCAGAAAGGTCTTGCCGACCTGGGTGTACACACCCGCGGCCAGCACCAGCAGGGCACCTGCCGCCACGAAGACCACCGTCTGCCGCTTCAGCGCCCAGGCCAGCACCGGCTCGTACAGGCGAAGCAGCTGCCGTGGCAGCCAGGGCTCGTCGTGCGACACCTTCTTCAGCAGGAACGACGCCAGCACCGGGATCACGGTCAGCGACAGCACGAGCGAGCTCGCCAGCGCGAACACGATGGTCAGCGCCACCGGCACGAAATACTTGCCCTCCAGGCCCTGCAAGGTGAGCAGCGGCAGGAACACGGTGACGATGATCAGCACGCCAGCAGCCACCGGCACCGCCACTTCGCGCACCGCGCGCAGCACGATGTGCAGGCGCGGCAGCTTGCCGCCGGCAGTCTCGCGGCTCAGGTGCTGAACGATGTTCTCGACCACGACGATGGCCGCGTCCACCAGCATGCCCAGCGCAATGGCCAGTCCCCCCAGGCTCATCAGGTTGGCCGACATGCCGTAGCCCTGCATCAGGATGAAGGTGCCCAGCGCCGCCAGCGGCAGCACCACGGCCACCGCCACGGCGGCGCGCAGGTTGCCGAGAAAGGCCCCAAGCAACACCAGCACGATCAGCGTCGCTTCCAGCAGGGCCTTGGAGACCGTGCCGACGGCCTTCTCGACGAGCGAGGCGCGGTCGTAGAAGACCTTCAGGGTCACTCCCGCCGGCAGCGTGGGCTGCAGCTCGGCGATCTTGGCCTTCACGCCATTGACCACCTGCTGCGCGTTGGCGCCCGCCAGGCCCAGCACCAGGCCCTGCACGGCCTCACCCTTGCCGTCCATGGTGACCACGCCGTAGCGCGTGGTGCTGCCGTCGCGCACGACGGCCACGTCGCCCAGGCGCACGGCCGTGCCATCCTTGCGCGCCACGACGACCGCACGCAGGTCGTCCTGCGTCTTGATGCTGCCCTCGGTGCGCACCAGCAGCACCTCACCGCCTTCGCCCAGGCGCCCCGCGCCGTCGTTGCGGTTGTTGGCCTCGATGGCCGTCTTGATCTGCGCCATGCTCAGGCCCAGCGCCTGAAGCTTGGCGGGGTCGGGCAGGACCTCGAAGCTGTGCACCTTGCCGCCCAGCGCGTTGACGTCGGCCACGCCGGGCACGGCGCGCAGCGCGGGGCGGATCACCCAGTCGAGCAGGCTGCGCCGCTCTTCCAGCGTCAACTGCGGCGCCTCGATCGTGAACATGAACATCTCGCCCAGCGGGGTGGTGATGGGCGCGATGCCGCCGGTGATGCCCGAGGGTAGGTCGCCGACGATGTTGTTCAGCCGCTCGGCCACCTGCTGGCGCGCCCAGTAGAGGTCAGTGCCGTCCTGGAAGTCGATGGTCACGTCGACCAGGCCGTACTTGGTCACCGAACGCAGGATGCGCTGCTTCGGAATGCCCAGCATCTCAACCTCGATCGGCACCGCGATGCGGCTTTCGATCTCCTCGGGTGTCATGCCCGGGGCCTTCATGATGATGTTCACCTGCGTGCTCGACACATCGGGGAAGGCGTCGATGGGCAGCGAGCGGAAGGCGTACCAGCCGAAGCCGGCCAGCAGCACGGCAGCCAGCAAGACGAACAGGCGCTGCGTGAGCGCAAATTGCACGAGGCGGTTCAGCATGGCCGGACTCCGGTCATGTGCAGCGGGTTGCGGCCGGGGTTCACTTGTCACCCCCGCTCTTGCCCTGCCATGCCGCTTTCAGCGCGATGACCGATGCGGTCGCCACTTCCTGGCCCGGCTTCAGGTCGCCTGCCACCTGTACCGAGGCGCCGGCACTGGACACCACGCTCACTGGCCGGGCGACGAAGCCCTTGTCGGTACGCACGAACACGAAAGCCTGGTCATCCTGCCGCGCCACCGCCGCCAGCGGCAGCGCCCAGCCCGCGGCGTTGGCGGCGAACGGCACCTGGGCTTGCACCACTTCACCGGGACGCAGCCGTTCGGCGCCGCGGGTGACGCGCGCGCGCAGCGTCACGGTCTGGCTGTCGCTGACCACGGCGCCGACGGACAGCGGCATCGCCACGGCGTCGCGGCCGACAATCTGGATCGTCGCGGCCTTGGCCAACGTGGCCGGCTGGCGGTCAGCCGGCATCGCGATGTCGAGCCAGAGCGTCTGCAGGCTGGCCAGGCGCAACAGTGCGTCGGCCTCCTGCACCCGCTGGCCGGGCTTGATATCGATGCCCAGCACTACCCCGGCTGCACGGGCACGCACCACCACGCCGTCCTGCACCGTACCGCCGGCGGCGATGCGCTGGATGGAAGCGGCGTCGATGCCGGCCAGGCGCAGGGCGGCCTCGGCCTGGCGCTGGCGCGCCGCATCGTCCTGTGCTGCAGCTTCGGCTTCCTGCACACGGCGCTCGGGGATGATGCCCTCGGCCAGCAGCGACTTCTCGCGCTGCAGCGTCTTCTGCGACAGCCGCGCCCGGCTGGCGGCCTCGAGCAGCTTGAGCTGCATCTCGCCGAATTGCGGGCTGTTCAGCCGGAGCAGCGGCTGCCCGGCTTTCACGGCCTGCTGTTCACCGACCAGCAACTGGTCGACCACGCCGGCCACCGGCGCACTGACCACCTGTTCCTGCCCCGGGGGAAGCATCACCTTGGCCGCGTAGGCCATGCCGGCGATGGCGCCGGGTTGGTCGAGCTTGAGCAGCGTGACGCCAAGCGTCTTCAACTGCGCTGCCGAGACGGCGAACTCGGCGTTGGGTTCAGCTGCCGGGGCCGGCACCAACCAGGCGCTCAGGGACAGGCAGACAGCGACGCGCAAGGCGCCGCCGGGACGAAGGATGGCAGGCATAGGAACTCCACGGACAGAAGGCCTCGCTCCCGGGCAGGAACGGGTTGGCAGGTGCGGCGCCAGGGCGCCGCAGCGGTCTTCAGGCGCGGAGGGGCGGCGCCCTGCCGTTGGGCGGCAGGCTTCGGAAGGCACTGGAACCGGCCCGGTGCCGATCTGGTGGCCAGATGGCGGCCGCAGCAACCGAAAGTGGCCGCTGCGCCGTCACGGACCAGAACGGCGTGGCGGCGGCTTCATCCGATGACGGCACATCGGCCATGGCCTGGACCTGGCCGCGCAGCGCCGAGATTGAATGCGAGAACTCCGGCGCGTCGTGATCCGCTGGCGTGGCGGCGTGCACCTTGTCTGGGCTGTGCAGTTCGTTCCGATGCTCTGCGGAAGCCGAGAGCGCTCCGCCTATCGACCACTCTCCGTCGTGGCGATGGCCGTGAAGTGGCGATGCGATCAGATCCACGGCCAGCACCGCCACCAGCAGCCAGCTCAGCACCAGGCGCACGATGCCACCTGCGTCGCGTGGACGCTGGTGCAACGGGTGCGAGGCTCTGGATGTCATTGAAGGCACAGGTCTGGGAGTTGGAGGGCTCAGAGGTACTTGGTGATCGCCTTGAATTCGCTGAGTGCCTGCCGCGTCGACTTGGCAGGTTCGCCGACGGCGTGGTCGAGGCAATGATCGATGTGGTCGTGAATCAACTGCTTCTTCGCCGCCGCGATGGCACGCTCGACTGCGTGCAACTGCTGCGCCACATCCAGGCAGGGCCGATCGTCCGTCAGCATCGTGATCACGTTCTGAAGGTGGCCGCTGGCACGCTTGAGCCGCTTGGTCACCGCGTCGTGCGAGGCGTGGAGGTCGGTTTCAGACATGCCCACATCCTATCATCTCATTATCCCCTCCCGGGGGATAGGATGTGAAGCCATGGAGTGGCGGTCAGCAGCACCAGGGTGCGGCCACCGGCATCCGATGGCATCGCCAGCCACTGCTGCATCGGAACTCAGCGCACGGTGAACCGCACCGTGATCGCCTTCGCGCTGGGTGTCACCAGTGCGGCAACCACCTTGGCACCCTTGGCCAGCTTGAGGCCCTTGGCTTCGAGCTTGTCGCCTGCGACCACCAGGTCGGCTTCCGACTTCTCGGTGCCATTCAGCACCGTCAGCTTGCCCTTGATGCCCGTGGGGGCCATCGGCTTGCCGTGGTCCTCGACGTAGATCACGGCACCATCGGGCGCCCCCACCAGCTCGAACGACAGGTCGCTGGCGGTTGCCACCACGCCGCCGTGCTTGGCCGGGCCGCCGCCATGCGCGAAGGCGGCATTGAACGACAGCGCCGACAGGCCCAGCACGACCACGGTCAACAGTTTCTTCATCATCTCTTCGATCTCCTTCGAGGGTGCGGCGCACTGGAGCAGGCGGCGCCGCCGGGCCTGGTTTCAACTCAATAGGCTTCCTGGGCTTCTGGCGCGCCGTCCGGTGATTCGGGCTCGGACTGGGTCAGCCGTTTCGTGGCCTTCTCGCCGAACAGCCAGAACAGCACCGGCGTCAGCAGCGTGTCGAGCAGCGTCGAGCTGACCAGCCCGCCGAAGATCACCACCGCCACCGGGTGCAGGATCTCCTTGCCTGGGGCATCGGCCGCCAGCAGCAGCGGCGTCAGCGCGAAGGCCGCCACCAGCGCCGTCATCAGCACTGGCGTCAGCCGCTCCAGCGAGCCACGCACGATCATGGCCTGGCTGAAGCTCTCACCCTCGAACTTGACGAGGTTGATGTAGTGGCTGATCTTCAGGATGCCGTTGCGCGTGGCGATGCCGGCCAGCGTGATGAAGCCCACCATGGATGCCACCGACAGGCTCACACCCGCGATCCACATCGCCGCCACCGACCCGATCAGCGCGAGCGGGATGTTGGCCATGACGATGCCGGCCAGCACCACCGACTGGTATCGGCTGTACAGCACCAGGAACATCATCGCCAGCGACACGACCGACAGGCCGGCGATCAGGCGCGTGGCCTGCTCCTGGGCCTGGAACTGCCCTTCGAGACTGATGAAGTTGCCCGGTGGCAAGGGGGTCGTCTTGATGATCTCCCGGATGTCCGCGATCACCCGCCCCATGTCACCGCCGTCGGTGTTAGCGTAGACGATGATGCGGCGCCGGCCGTTCTCGCGCCCGATCTGGTTCGGGCCATCGGTCTCTTCCACGGTCGCGATGCTGGACACCGGGATGCGCCCGGCAGGCGTGTCGATCAGCGTGCGCGCCAGGTCCTGCGGGCTGCGCTGCTGGTCGGGCAGGCGCAGCACCAGCTCGTAGCGGCGCGGGCCGTCGACGATGTCGGCACCATGCGCACCATCGGTCAGCGCCTGCAGCACGCGGATCGCCTCGCCGGGTGACAGGCCCATCTGCGCCGCCTTGCGGTGGTCCAGACGCACGGTGATCTGCGGGATCAGCACTTGCTTCTCGACGGTCAGGTCGACCAGGCCCGGCACCGTCGCCAGCTTGCCGCGCATCTCTTCGGCCAGGCCGCGCAGCGTGTCGGTGCCGTCGCCGAAGATCTTGACCGCGATCTGCGCCCGCACCCCCGACAGCAGGTGGTCCAGCCGGTGGCTGATGGGCTGGCCGATCGTGGCCTGTGCCGGCAGCGACGAGAGCCGCTCGCGGATTTCGGCCATGATGGTCTCGCGGTCGCGCTCGCTGCGCTTGAGGTCCACGTCGATCTCGGCCGAGTGCACGCCTTCGGCGTGTTCGTCGAGCTCGGCGCGGCCAGTGCGGCGGCCGACCTGCGTGACCTCGGGCACCTGTCGGATCAGCGTCTCGGCCACCGCGCCGATGCGGTTGGCCTCGACCAGCGAGGTGCCTGGCTGCATCACGAGGCCCAGCACCAGCGAGCCCTCGTTGAAGGCCGGCAGGAAGGCGCGCGGGAAGAAGGGCACCGTCGCCGCGGCACCGGCCACCGCGAGCACGGCCATGCCGATGAGCAGCTTCGCTCGGCCGAAGGACCAGGTGAGCAGCCGGGTGTCCTGGCGCTTGAGCCAGGCCACCAGCGGGCTGTCGCCATGGTCCAGGCGCTTCATCGTCGGCAGCAGGTAGTAGCACATCACCGGCGTGACCGTCATCGAGACCAGCATCGACGCGAGGATGGACACGATGTAGGCGATGCCAAGCGGCGTGAACAGGCGCCCCTCGATACCTGGCAGCGCGAACAGCGGCACGAAGACCAGCACCACGATCACGGTCGCGTAGACGATGCCCGAGCGCACCTCGACGCTGGCGCGTCGCACCACTTCCAGGACCGACAACGGGTTCGCAGCCAGTCGGTCCTGCTTCAAGCGCCGCAGGATGTTCTCGACATCCACCACCGCGTCATCGACCAGCTCGCCGATGGCGATGGCAAGTCCCCCGAGGGTCATCACGTTGATCGACTGGCCGAGCCACTGGAACACCAGCGCCGTGACCGCCAGCGACAGCGGGATCGCCACCAGCGAGATGACCGTTGTGCGCACCGACAATAGGAAGGCGAACAGAACGATCGCGACCATGATGGCGCCGTCGCGAAGTGCCTCGGCGACGTTGCCGATCGAGGCCTTGATGAAGTCGGCCTGGCGGAACAGCACACGCGGCTCTGCCATGCCCTTGGGCAGGCCCTGCTTCAGCTCGGTGAGTGCCGACTCGATCTGCGCGGTGAGCTTGACGGTGTCGGCATCGGGCTGCTTCTGGATGCTGATCACGACGGCGGGCAGGCCGTTGTAGCCGGCGTCGCCGCGCTTTAGTCCCGCCGCGAAGGACACCGTGGCCACCTGCTCCATCAGGATCGCGCGGCCGTCCTTCCAGGCCACCGCGACGCCGCCCAAGTCCTCGGCGCGGTTCGTACGGCCCAGGTGGCGGATCAGGTACTCGCGGCTGTTGAGGTCGATGAAGCCGCCGCCGGCATTGGCGGCATAGCCCTTCAGCGCCTGCTCGACCTGCGTCAGCGAAACGCCGAACTGCGCCATGCGCGCCGTGTCGGGCGCCACACGCAGCGTGCGCACCTCGCCGCCGATGGGGATGACCTGCGAGACGCCCGGGATCGAGAGCAGCCGCGGGCGCAGCACGAAGTCGGCGTACTCCCGGGCCTGCATGGGCGTGGCCACGGGTGCCTTCCCATCACCCGGGACCAGGGGCAGTGCGACGAGCATCACCTCGCCCATGATCGACGACACCGGCCCCATCACCGGCGTGATGTCGCCGGGCATTTGCGCACGCACGATGGCCAGCCGCTCGGCCACCAGCTGGCGGTTGCGGTAGATGTCGGTGCCCCAGTCGAACTCGGCATAGACCAGCGAAAGGCCCACCCCGGAGGTGCTTCGAACGCGGGTCACGCCCGGCATGCCGTTGAGCGCGGTCTCCAGCGGGAAGGTGACGAGCTGCTCGACTTCCTCCGGCGCCATGCCGCCGGCCTCCGTCAGCACGGTGATCAGCGGCTTGTTGAGGTCGGGGAAGACGTCGACCGGCGTGCGCCAGGCCGTCATTGCCCCGTAGACCATCAACAGCACCGCGACGGCCAGCACGAACAGGCGGTTGTGCAGGCTGTAGCGAACGATCCAGTTGAACATGAGGGTCGCTCCCGTTCAGCGGATCTGCGCGATCAGCGGCGCGCCCTGGACGACGACGCGGTTGTCCGCGCTCAGCCCCTGAGTCACCACCACCGTGCCAGCATCCAGCGGCCTGAACTGCACCGGCTGCGGGATGAAGCGCTCGGCACCCGACTTGATCCAGACGATGGGCTCGTTGGACGGGTTGCGCACCACGGCCTGCGCCGGCAGCACCACGCCCTTGATGCGCTCCGTCGATTGCGCGACGACGGTGACCGGCTGGCCGATGGCCAGTGGCAGTGCCGTGCCCGGCTTGGATGCACTGACGGCGAAGGTGATCGGCAACACGCCGTCGCGCAGCGAGCGCGACGCGCCCAGCAGGCGCAAGCTCACTTCCGGCACACCCTGCAGCGAAGCACCCGCCACGCGGGCGGCCACCTTGGCGTCGGCGGTGGTGGCCTCCACCAGCATGCGTGCCGGGTCCACCACCTCAAACAGCACGTCGCGCGACTCGACGACCTGGCCCACCACCAGGTCGGCACGGGCAATCACGCCGCTCACCGGTGCGGTGAGCGCTTCTCGCGCCACCAGGCTGCCACTGATGCTGCGCTCGCGCTCGGCCAGGCTCCTGGCGTCCGTGCGCGCAGCGTCGATCTCCTTGCGCGGCACCGTGCCTTCCAGCCCTTCGAGGCGCTTCAAGCGCTGCTCGGCCAGTTCACGCTGCGCCCTCAGTTCGGCGACCTGGGCCTGTTGCGTGCCCAACGCAAAGGGCTCGGCGTGATGGCGCACGTACGCCAACACCTCGCCGCGCTTCACCGACTGGCCAGCGACGGGCAGCCCCTTGGGGCCGGCCTCGATGCGCCCGCCATGCGCGGCTTGAACACGCCCACTGGCGTTCGGGTCCATCACCACCCGGCCAGGCATTTCGACCGAGGCTGCGGCTTCGGACTCGGGTGCCAGCACGGTGCGGATGGCCATGCGCCGCTGGGCGATCTTGGGCACGTTGACGCTGCCATCGGGCAGGCGCGCCAGGCCAGAGGCGTTGACGGCCGCGCCAGGGGCGTCGAGGTGTTCGCCGTTGGGGCCGTGGGCGCCGGGGGCGGCAAGCGTTGGCGAAGCGCAGAGCACGCTCGCAGCCAGCGCCGTTGCGCTGGCCATGGCCCGCAGCCAGGGTCGAGTCGATTCCAGCTGCGTCATCACAGGCCTCCCTGCGGCCTGCCGGCGATGCGGCGGCGTTGCCGCCACCAGGCGATGCCGCCGATCAGGCCCAGGGCCGCCACACCCGCGCCGATCCAGGCGGCGCGCTCCAGTTCGTGGTCGTGTCCATGGCCATGGTCGTTGTTGCCGTGGGCGTGCCCGTGGTCGTCCTTAGCCGCTGCGGTGGCCACGCGCCCCGCCGCGCTTACTAGCGCTCCGTCGAGCAGGTCGCTGTCGCTGCCGGCCACGAGCGTGAAGACGAGGCCGTGCTCACCCGGCGCCGCCAGCGCCTCCAACAGGGCTGCATCGGTGACGGCGTAGTCGCCTTGCTCGGCACGGAACGCAGCCACCGCCTTGAGCGTGCCGCTCTCGACTTCGAGCTTCGCGCCCAGCACGGGCTCGTTGGACTCGTAGCGGTCGACCACGATGGCCAGTTCGCTGGCGCGCAGTTCGGCGACCAGTTCGAAGGTTTCCGACTTGGCTTCGACACGCGGCAGGGCAGATGCCGCGCGCATGCTGGTCGGGCCGTCGAGGTGTTCGCCATTGGGGCCGTGGGCGCCAGGGGCGGCAAGGGCGGGCGCATTGGCGACAAGCAGCAATGCGGCCAGGGCCATGACGGAAAGCGCGCGCAGTGGCATCGGAGTGCGGATTTGGAGGTGGTTGTTCATGGGAGGAGTCCGAGGGCTTGTTGGAGGCGGGCGCGGGCGAGGCCCAGCACGGCGGTCTGGCGGGCGACGGCGCTGTCGGCCTGCGATGCGGCAGCGAGCGCACGCAGCTGGTCGGGCAGCGGCGTCTCGCCGGCACGGAAGGACTTGTCGATCAGGCTGGCGCGTTCGCGCAGCAGGCGGGCGCGGGCTTTTTCGGCGTCGAGTTGTGCCTCGGCCGATCGCTGCGCATTGCGTGCGGCGGCAATGTCGCTGTCGATGCGTTCGCGCAGCCGCAGCTCCTGGGTCTCGGCCACGTCCAGCTCGGCCAGTGCGGCCGATTCCAGCGGCCGGTTGCGGTCGTCGGTGCCGAAGGGCAGGCGCAGTCCGACGACCAGGCTGCCTTGGGAGCTTTCGGCGCGGCCGGGCACGTCCTGGCGTACGCCCACAGTCAGTTCGGGGGCGTCGCGCCGCGAATGGCGCATCAGTTCCACGCGCTTCCGTGCCAGGTCGGTGGACTGGCTCGCGAGTTGCAGCTCCAGGTGCGATGCGGCCGGACGAGGGGCCCCTTCGAGGGCCTCGACGGACACATCGGGCGTTGCAGCCAGCCCCGTGTGCAGAGTCCAGCGCGCACGCGCGGCCTGCAGGCGCTGGCTCACGTCGGACTGAAGCGCGGACGCCGCCAGCAACTCGGCCTGGGCGGCCAGTAAGTCGGCCCGCGCCAGATCGCCAGCACGCACGCGGCGCTCCACGTCGGCGGCGAGCTGCTTCAGTGCCTGGATCTGTATCTCGGCCTGGGCCGCCTCGGCCTGCAACGCGGCGAGTTGCCACGCCGCTTCACGCAATTCACCCGCCAGGCGCAGGCGGGCTACCTGCTCTGCAGCAAGTGCCTGTGCTGCCGCAGCGTCCGCGGTTCCCGCGCGGGCCGCCTTCTGGCCGGGCAGCCAAAGAGGAACGGCCACACTGATTTCGGTCTCGCGCCGGCCCGCGTTGCTTTGCAGGCGGTCGTTTCGGTGGCTCAGTTCCAGTGATGGAGGCGCGGCCCAGAAGCTGCCTGCGGCGGTTCGGTCGGCCTCTGCACGACGGCGCTGACCCTGGCTTTCGCGGGCGGCGACGGCGCGTTGCCACGCGGCGTCCAGGGCGGCGCGAAGCGTGATGCTGCCGGCAGTTTCATAGGCCGGGGACGGTAGGGCGGCCGGGGGGCTACCCGGAGATGCGGCAGGCTGGGCCCCGACGGGCGCGCCGGCCAGACCGCCCGCGATGACGCCGGCAGACAGCCAAATGGAAAGTCTCACGATGCTCCTGACGATTCAACAGCCGGGGCCGGCCGGACGCACAGTTCAAGTCACGCCAGGGGCGGACAAAGGCTTGCGTGGGGAACCGGTCCGGCGGGCCGGGCGTCCATGGGTGGACGCCCGCCGTGAAGGCGGGTCAGGAGCGGGGCCGAGGCGGCCGGAGTAGGCCGTCGAGGGTGGGGTCGGGCACGACGCTCTCGCGCAGTCCGCCGGGAGCGGTCGAACCCATGTGAGGGAAGTGGTGCGACGCCGTAACCGTGAATGCCGCTGTCGCGCTCAAGTGATCGCTGAGCACGTGCTGTGCCGAAGCGTTCGAATCGTCCAGGTGGTAGGACCCATCCTCATGGTGATGGTGACCTTCTTCCTGCCAATGGAGCGAAGCATGTTCCATGTCGGCAAGGGCGTTCATCGTCGAGCCGGCGCGTGCCACGGCCACCGTTTGCCAGAGCATGGCGAACAGCATGACGAGAAGGACGGCGGAGCGGCGCATGGAAGTGAGAGTTTAACGAAGCACGTTGCGACCTGCGGGGACTGCGGGTTTCGAGTCTTGGTGGTTCAGAATTTCTTCACGACGCCCTTCGCCCTTGACCGCTGACGCCACGTGAAGAAGTTCGCGACCTGGCGGCCGTCGGTTCGAAGGGGCTTGCTGGGCCAGCTACTCCATTTGCAGACCCGAAGTCGTCATGCGATCGTCGGGCCTCCGAAGGGCGCCGATGCCCTTCGCGCTAACGACTCGGCGTACGAGTTCGATCTCGCATTGGAGCAGGCGCGGTTCGCGTGCCATTTGAACGGTCACCCTCGAATTTCATTGCGTGCAGGGCGGCCGCGCGCGGCCTCGGCCGTGGCCGCAAGCACCGCCTCTGGCGGCGTGCCCACTGGCATCGAGAAGACGATGTTGAAGGCCTCCCGCCTCGGACTGTCGTCGTCGATGTACGCGCCAGCGCGCACTATCTGCGATTGGCCGGGTTCAGACCGACATAAACCACGAGCGGCTTGGTGGGGAAGCCTGCCGGGGCGATCTTGGTGACATCGACCGCACGACGGTCGAGCCCATTGAAAGTCCAGGTGAACAGCTGACCCCCGCTGCGAAAAGTCACCGACTCCCCATAGGCGACGTTGATCGCGCTGGCCGATCCCAGATCGACCGCCCGCGTGGCGGCCTGCGGCGAGGTCGGTTGGCCGTAGTAGGACTGCCCGTTGGCAAACGTATCTGCGCCGGCGGCGAGGCTGGCAAGCGGTGCGGCGGCCACGCCGCACAGGGCGAAGGCGGCGAAGAGTCGGGTTTTCTGCATGACTTGTCCTTGTCTGATGTTTCCCGGCCATGCCGCTGCATGGCTGGCAATGCCACTGGGGTGGCATCAGGAAGGACTCTAGAAACCGGTGACCAACAGACATGGGACCAGCAGATGACAGATGCGTCATGTGCGGGCTCCACGCCGATGTGTCCGTTGTGGCCGTCATGGCCATGGCAGTCAGAACGCCGGCCTGGCGTTGGAGGTTCAGGCGTTGTTGCCCGCGTGGTCAGTGCGATCCACGTATGTGCCGGTGGTTTGCTGCCTTGGGGCCTTGGGCAGTGACACTGTCCAGCTGATTCAGGATGCCGCACTCGTCAATCGAGTGCGGCGAACTGCAGCGTGCCCGCAGCGCCTTCAGGGCCTTTTCGAGCGCACGCAACTCGCGGATGCGTTGTGCGACATGCCCGATGTGCTCGTCCAGGAGCTGGTTGATCTCACCGCAGTCTTCGGGCGGCGCATCGCGCAAGCGCAGCAGGGAGCGGATCTCGTCCAGCGCCATGTCCAGATTACGGCAATGGCGGATGAAAGCCAGCCGCTCGGCATGCGCCGCGGTGTACATGCGGTAGTTGTTGTCGCTGCGTTGTGCCGCTGGAATCAGGCCTTCGCGTTCGTAGAAGCGGATGGTTTCGACGGGCGTGCCGGTGGATTCAGCCAAGTTTCCGATGCGCATGGTGTCCCCTCGATGTCGAAAAGAGCTTGACCTTACACCGACTTCAGGGTCTTCAATGCAGTCTGCCGATTGAAGGATGCCACCGTGAACCGTTCCGAAAACCCCACCGCGCCTGTCGTCGCACCCCCCGCCAAGGCACCACCGCCAGCCGATGGCCATGACCACTGCGGCGCTTGCGAAGTGCCCGCTGCGCCTGCTGCATCTGCCGCCGCAGTGCCACCGCCGGGTACGGGCTGGGCACGCTTTAGGGTGCCGACGATGGACTGCGCCGCTGAGGAGTCCGAGATTAGGCGCGCCGTTGAGGGCATCAGCGGGATTCGGGCGCTGACCTTCCAGCTCGGGCAGCGCAGCCTGGCGCTCGATGCACCGGGGCCAGCGCTGGAACTGGCCGTGGCGGCCATCCGCAAGGCAGGTTTCGATCCGCAGCCGCTGGCCGAGGGCAAGCCCGGCGCCGCACCCGAACACGCGGCCGATGATGGGCACGATCACGGGCAGGACCACGCCTTTGGGCCGGCAGGCTACGGGCGCCTGGGGATGGCGTTGCTGCTCGCGATTGCCGCCGAGCTGGTGGGCTACTTCGCGCCGGACACGCAAATCTGGAAAGGCATCGGCCTCGCGGTGGCCGCCGCTGCCATCTGGCTGGCAGGCTTCGATGTCTACAAGAAGGGGCTGACTGCGCTGTTGCGCGGGCGGCTGAACATCAACGCGCTGATGACCGTGGCTGTCACGGGCGCCTTCGCCATCGGTCAATGGCCCGAAGCCGCCATGGTCATGGCCCTCTACGCCATCGCCGAAGCCATCGAAGCGCGCGCGGTGGACCGCGCCCGCAATGCGATCAAGGGCCTGCTGGAGATGGCGCCCGAAGAAGCCGCTGTGCGCCAGGCCGACGGCACCTGGTTGACGCAGCCGGTGGCGAGCGTGGCGCTCGACGCGGTGCTGCAGGTGCGGCCGGGCGAGCGGGTGCCCATGGACGGTGTCCTGACCGCCGGCAGCACCAGCATCAACCAGGCACCCGTCACGGGCGAGAGCATCCCGGTGGACAAGGCCGTGGGCGACCCGGTGTTTGCCGGCACCATCAACGACACCGGCAGCTTCGAGTTCCGTGTCACGGCACTGGCTTCAAACTCGACCCTGGCACGCATCATCCACGCCGTGGAAGAAGCCCAGGGCACGCGCGCGCCCACCCAGGGCTTCGTGGACCGCTTCGCTGCGGTCTACACCCCGGCCGTCTTCGTCGTTGCACTGGCGGTGGCCCTGCTGGGGCCCTGGCTGCTGGACTGGACGTGGATGCAATCCATCTACAAAGCGCTCGTACTGCTGGTCATCGCCTGCCCCTGCGCGCTGGTGATCTCGACGCCGGTGACCATCGTCAGCGGCCTGGCAGCGGCGGCCCGGCGCGGCATCCTGATCAAGGGCGGTGTGTACCTGGAAGGCGCGCGTAATCTCAAGGCCATCGCGCTCGACAAGACCGGGACGATCACCGAAGGCAAGCCGAAACTGGTGGCGTGGAAGGTGCTGGACACGGCCATGGCGGCCGGCATGGACGCGGCCACGGCCGAACACATGGCTGCAGTGCTGGCAGGCCACTCCGACCACCCGGTATCACGCGCGATTGCGGCCGGTCTCAAGTCCAACAGCGTCGAAGCCAAGGACTTCAAAGCCATCGCCGGCCGCGGCGTGCAAGCAGAGATCGACGGCAAGCTCTGGGTGCTGGGCAATCACAGGCTGATCGAAGAGCGTGGCCAGTGTTCGCCCGCTCTCGAGGCGGAACTGCGCACGCACGAAGAGGCTGGCCGCACGGTCAGCCTGCTGGCATCCAACGCCGGCCCCGTGGCTCTCTTTGCGGTGGCCGACACCATCAAGCCGTCGTCGCGAGAGGCGGTGGCCGAGCTGAAGGCGCTGGGCATCACCCCCGTGATGCTGACGGGCGACAACCAGGCCACCGCCACAGCCATCGCGCACGAGGCAGGCATCGCCGAGGCACGGGGCAACCTGCTGCCGGAAGACAAGCTCGCTGCCATCAAGGCGCTGCAGGCCGAGCACGGCATGACCGCGATGACCGGCGACGGCATCAACGACGCTCCCGCGCTGGCCCAGTCCGGCATCGGTGTGGCCATGGGTGCGGCCGGAACCGACACCGCGATGGAAGCAGCCGACGTGGTGGTGATGAATGACGACCTGCGACGCATCGCCGAGACGGTGCGCCTGTCGAAATTCACGCATGCGGTGCTGTGGCAGGACATCGCGCTCGCCCTGGGAATCAAGGCGGTGTTCCTGGTGCTGGCGGTGTTTGGCAACGCCTCAATGTGGATGGCGGTGTTCGCCGACATGGGCGCCAGCCTGCTGGTGGTGGTCAACGGGCTGCGCCTGCTGAAGGCCGGCGTGCAGAGCCGGTGAGGCCGATGTCGCCCCGCGCCGTGGCCTACGATGCGGCCTTGTCCGAAGCCCAGAGATTGATGGCCGCATCGAATCCGGCTGCCGCGATGACCTTGCTGGAGCGTGCCCATGTGCTGGGTCAGCGCGAGATCGGCCCGCACCTGCGTGTGCACCTGCTGATGCTCCGTGCGGCGTGGGTCTTGCGTGACGGCCGAGAACTGCGCGGGCAATTGCTGCGCCTGGCGCTGACCCCCATCGGACACCTGAGCGGTCGCCTGCCCCTGGGCAACACCGGCGCGTCGAACGTCAGCCCGTTCGAGCCGATGGCGCTGCCGCCGGACCTCGAACGACTGCTGCGCGACGAGGAGCGCTGATGCCGGCTGCGCAAAGACACTGGGCGCCGTTGTTTGCAGCGTGGCTCATTGCGCTGCTGGCGACGGCAGGTGCCTTGTTCCTGGGTGAAGTGATGGGCATGACGCCTTGCGTGTTGTGCTGGTACCAGCGCATCGCCATGTTTCCGTTGGTGGTGATCCTGGGATTGGGACTGCTGGAAGCCGATGGTCGCAGCATCCGGTATGCGTGGCCCTTCGCCTGGGCAGGCTGGGGCTTGGCGGTCTACCACTGCGCTGTGTTCTGGGGCGTGGTGACCGAGGGGCTGGTGCCCTGCGGCAAGGGCGGTTCCTGTGCAGACGCAGAGGTGCAAGTGGCCGGAGTCGTGCCGATCCCCTTGCTCTCAGCCATCGCATTCACGGGCATTCTTGCGCTGCTGTGGGTTGCTAACAGAAGGGTAAGAGCATGAATAAGCAGTGGATCGTTGTCGCTTCCGTGGTGGCCGTCGTGGTCGCGTTCATCGCGGGGGCCGTTGTCTTCAAGGGTCGCGAAACGCAGCAGGTGAGCCAGGCCGCCCAGTCGAACAGCGATGCGCTGATCAGGGCAAGTTCACCCGTGTTTGGCAATCCGGCTGCCAAGGTCACCATCGTGGGGTAATCGTATTTTTCCTGCAGATTGACACGGTGACCCAGAAAAACTCTAGCCGCGACAAGCACTTGCAAAACCGGCTCTCGCGGACCCCTTGTGCTTTCGGTGCAGATTGACACGCTTCAACCTGCCCCGACCGTTCACGCCGCAGGCGCCTCGAACGCCCCACCGATCTGCCTCGCCCGGCGAAGATCGTCCGAGTGCAGGTACATGGACGTTGTCGACAAGGACGCGTGTCGCAGGTTGTCGCGCACCGTAGTCAGCTCCGCTCCGCGCTGAAGCGCATGGGTCGCGTGTGTGTGGCGCATCCAGTGCGGTGTGGCCCGCCGCAGTTGCTCGGCCAGCGCCGGATTCGTGTCGGCCAGGACATCGGCCGTTGTGGCGAAGAACCTCTTCACAATTGCCCACAACCGCTTGGACGTGATGCCGACCTCGCCATCGAGGCTGCCGAGCAACGGCGTGGCGGGGTTCCACTTCGCTGGCGTCACGGGGAGGCCGCGCTGAGCAAGGTGCCGGTCCAGAACACCACGCGCCAGCCCTGGCAGCACCACCTTGCCGGCCTTGCTGCCTTTGCCGACCACGTGCAGCCAGGTATCGCCGTGCGCGTCGACCTCGATGGATCCAAGCTTGGCGTGCACCAGTTCGCCAGCACGCAGCCCGGTGCTGTAGCTGAAGTCGATCAGGAAGCGAAGCCTTTGGGCTGCGCCCGGCTGCCAACCGTACGTCCACTCCAGCCCCTCGGCGACCGTCCTTACAAGCTTCCACTCACCCTCGGAAAAGGATCTCGTCGTGTCCAGGGTCGTCTGCCTGGCGCCGCGGACCTTGATGCCGGCGAAGGGATTGGCCAGTACGTACCGCTGCTCGATCAGCCACCGGAACATCGAGCTCAGCACGGACAGCGCATAGGCCCTGGAGCGCGTGGACAGGCCGCCAGCGAACGGCCGCCACTCGACGGAGTGGCGAGGCGACGCCGGCCCTACCCAACGCTGCCTCGGCGTCGGTTGCCGCAAGAATGCCCGGTACGTCACGGCGTCCTCGGTGGCCAGCGAGGACAGGGCCACGCCGCGCTCGACGATCGCCCACAGGATCAGCCGCTCAGCTTCCTTGCGGTAGGCCCGCTGCGTGGCGGGCGCTTCGTGCAGCGACAGCCAAGCCTGGACCGCCTCGTAGTCGTTGTTGGCCCGCAGGGCGCACGACGCGCGCGGCGCACGATGCAGGCCCACGGTGCCGTCGACCTCATGTGGCACGACGAGCTTCTCCCACGGAACTACATCCGATGGCGCCTGGGTGACCAGCAGCGCGCGAGCACGGTCGGTCAGGTCTTCATGCGCGGCAAAGAACGCCTCGATCCGGCGCGCACCGGCCTTGCCGATGCCGTCGATGTCGACCCACCAACGTCTGCGGCGGGGTACTCGAAGCGTGAGGTCGGCCAAGGTCTTGATGCCAGCCTTGCGCAACGCAGCGGCTACGCGTGGCTCAAGCCAGTGGTCGACCCCGTCGCCGATCAGAGGTACGGGAACTGGCGCGCTGCGGAGTTGCTCAATGGCGGTGGCCACGGCGCGTGCGGCTGCGGGGCCTTTGCGGGCAGGTCCGGTGAAAAGCTTGGCCAGGTCGTCCCGATGGCGCGACCTAGCGAAGGCCGCGATGTCACGGCGGATCGCCCCGATGACGCCGCGCGACGACTGTCCCGCCGACCGCGCTTGACCGAGGTACCGCGCCACCGCATCCCTCGACGACAGCCCCTCGTGCCAGGCCCGAAGTGCCGCCAGCTCCGCCGCTTCAGGCAGCGACAGCAGCTTTGCGGTTACAGACAAGCCGGTTTCCACGCGAGCCAGTTTACTCGTTTGGCAGTGCTATGCCGCTAAGGTTAATTATCGGCATAGAAGCGACAAGAGGCCTCGCGTTTCAGACTTGCACCGCCGGGTTCGGGCTTGGCTCGCCCTTGGTCAGCACGAGCGGGAGTCGCCGCGGCCGTCACCGCTCGTCGTTGCCAGCTGTCTCTATTTTCCGTATTTGCTTGGTTGTCCAGATTTGCTTACAATCCGCGTATGAGCACCGATCTCAGCACTCCAGTCCTGCTCCGCCGCATCGCGCAGCTCGAGGCCACCGTTGGGCGCCTGAGCGAAGACCTCGGCACTCTTCGCTCTGCGGTCAGCAAGCAAGGGCTGCAGCTACCGAGGACACGAGGCGTTCGAGCCCGGGTGGCGCACGTCGACTCCGCCGCCGCTGGCGGCCTGCATGCTCAGGCAACCGGTGGCCTGGAGGGCGCCGCCGCGCGCGGCGAGGCAGCGCGTGTCCAGTGGGTCAAGGATGGCCTCGTCGTGCCCGGCGAGCAACTCGCGCAGGCCTGGGGGCTGACGCGCCAAGCGTTGGCGCCGGCCGCGGACCGTGGCGAAGTCTTTGCAGTGAAGGTCGGCAACCGGCTTTACTACCCGCAGGCATTCCTGGGGATGGATCGCGAGGCCGTGGCAGCCATCTGCCGCGCGCTCGGTGACCTCGGCGCCAGCGAGAAGCTGATGTTCTGGCTGCGCGAGCACGGCGCCCTAGCAGGAAAGAGCGTTGCCGCCGCTCTGGAGGCGGGGACTGCTTTGGCCAAGGTGGAGCGCCTGGCCGCGGCATGGGCGCGCGAGAGAGGCGCCTCGCGTGTCACTGCGGCTGCCTGAGCCCGGCTCCTTCGAGGATCTGCTTCGACCGACCAGGATCGAAGTCGCGTCGCTCGTGCGCTTGAGCCGGCATCCGGCCACCGAGCCGTACTGGTCGGCCGGCGTCTACCGCTTTGATGATCCAGATCCTGGCGGTGCCGACGCCTTCGGCACCTGCTACACCGCCAGCACCATCGAGGTAGCCTTCGCAGAGAGCGTCATTCATGAATGCGGGCGGTTCCTCGGCGGCAGCCACGAGGTGCCGACCGCCGAACTGACCGAACGTTCGGTCGTGCGGTTTGCTTGCGAACGGCGCAAGACGCTGGTGCTGGCTGACCTGTCCGGGGCGGCGCTCAAGGCCCTGGGTCTGAACAACGACATCAGTGCATCCGCCGACTACACGGCGAGCCAGGCCTGGGCACGGGCGATCCACGGTGCGTGTCCGCGTTGGGATGGAATCAGGTACGTTTCGCGGCAGATGAACAAGGGGTTCGCCTACGCCATATTCGAGCGCAGCGGGCTCCGCAAGCTGCGCGCCGAGAAGCTCAAGGCACGGCAGGTGGATGACCTCTGCGATCGGTTCAACGTCACCGCGGTCTGACGGCGCCGCGGTCCGAACCCGAAGGTTGGCAACCTGATGTACACCGGCCGTTCGCCGGCGAAAACCGGTCGGCTCCACTCGGCCATCAACGGTCATTGAAGAACGGCCGCTTCCTGGCGTCCCGACGCGATCGCAAGCCGATCACGCGAACGGGGTGACGAACAGAGGGACCCACCAGCAGGCGGCGACGAATGCGAAGTCGAGACGGCTCAGGCCCGGCCCGGTCGATCGGTTCCTTCGCAGTTTGGATGTCGTGGATCGGCCAGAGGGGCGGGGATCAGGAACCGGTCCACTCGCCGTCGGTGCCGGTCTTGGCCAAGGGGACGGGTGAGGCCTCGCTCTTGCGACCGAAGGCGGGCCGGCTCACGTTCTGTGCGCGGTCGGGGCCACGGCGCTCGACGGTACGGCCAGCCTCGGTTGCTGCCGCGGCGTGCTGCGCGGCACCGCCGGGCGCCAGTTTGAACACTGCCATCGCCTGCGCCAACTGCAGGGCCTGGCTCTTCAGGCTCTCGGCCGCAGCCGCGCTCTGTTCGACCAGCGCCGCGTTCTGCTGCGTCGCCCGGTCCATCTGGCTGACGGCCTCGCTGACCTGCGACACGCCGGCACTCTGTTCGGTGCTGGCCGAGCTGATCTCGCCCATGATGTCCGTCACGCGCTTGATGGAGGCCACGACCTCGTTCATCGTCGTACCGGCCTGGTCCACCAGCGCAGTTCCCAACTCGACCCGCTCCACGCTGGCGGCGATCAGGCTGCTGATTTCCTTGGCCGCTTCGGCAGCGCGTCCGGCCAGGCTGCGCACTTCGCTGGCAACAACGGCGAAGCCGCGGCCTTGCTCGCCCGCTCGAGCGGCTTCCACGGCGGCGTTGAGGGCCAGGATGTTGGTCTGGAAGGCGATGCTGTCGATCACGCTGACGATGTCGGCGATCTTCTTGGAACTGTCGTTGATGCCCCTCATCGTTGCGACGACCTGGCCGACGACGTCGCCGCCCTTGAGGGCCACCGTCGAAGCGCCCAGCGCGAGCTGATTGGCCTGCCGGGCGTTGTCTGCGTTTTGCTTGACGGTCGAGCTCAGCTGCTCCATCGACGCGGCCGTCTCTTCCAGCGCGCTGGCTTGCTGTTCGGTGCGGGCGGACAGGTCATTGTTGCCCTGGGCGATCTCCGAGCTGGCCGTGGCCACACCGTCGGCACTTTGGCGCACCACGCCGACCACGCTCACCAGGCTGGCCTGCATGCGCTGCATCGCCTTGAGCAGCCGCCCCGCTTCGTCGCTGCCGTCCGCGGTGAAGGTCTGGGCGATGTCGCCTTGCGCGATGCAGTCGGCGACGTTCACCGCAGCCTGAAGGCTGGCCGCCATGGCTCGGTAGATCAGCCGGGCAAACCCCCACAGCAGGGAGAGCGCGACCAGCAGTGCCAGCGCGACGTTGCGCAGCTCGGCATACAGGTTGGCACGCAAGTCGTCCACATACACACCGCTGCCGATCACCCAGTCCCAAGGCTTGAAGCCAGCGACGAACGAGACCTTTTGCACCGGCTTATCGGAGCCGGGTTTGGGCCAGAGGTAGTCCACGTAGCCGGCGCCGTTCTTGCGCACCATGTCGTTGAAGAGCACGAAGACGGCGTTGCCCTCGGGATCCTTGATGCCACCGAGTTCCTTGCCGTTGAGCTCGGGTTTGATCGGGTGGGCGACCATGCGCAGATCGAGGTCGTTGATCCAGAAGTACTCGTTACCGCTGTAGCGCGCGTCGTTGATGGCCTTGGTCGCCATCGCTTGCGCCTGTGCGCGCGTTGCCGCACCGGAGGTTTCCTGAGCGTGCGCCCAGCGAGCGATCGACAGGGCCACATCGACACTGTTCTTGACCGCCAGCCGGCGCTCGCTGGCAATGTTCCGATAGCCATCCAAAACGAGGTAGGCCGCCACGCTGATCATCAGCGTCGTGCACAGGGCGACGAGCAGGTTCAGTTTGGTGCGAAGTGAGAGCTGATTCATGCGGAACCTGACTGATCGGTTGGAAGGGAAGCAACCTGCAAGCGCAGCGTTCATGCACGCGCGGCTTGAAGCTCAAGCTCAGTATCGGCCGCGGCCCGCGGGACCAAGGCAGGAACAGACGAGGAAACGCCCGTCAGCTCCGACGGTCGCAGGCTCTCGGGTCGGCTACCTCAGGCGACAGCCGCATGCTGCCGCACCAGGCGGTACAGCGTGCTCTGCTCGGGGCGGTGGCGTTCGTCGTAGTGGAGCGGGGTGCCATCGGGCGCACGATGGGGCTGCTGCGCCGTGGCTTGCACGTTGGGCTCCTTGTGAGGTAAGCCCGCTCGGTCTCCGGCCGCGCGCCGCGCCTCACTCACCTTGAATGGTGCCCGCGGACGTGTGCCTTCCGGCCTCCTGCGGGCGACTGTGGGGGTGTCCGACCGGCATCTTCAGGGCGGCGAGATTGGGACAGCGAATGTCTCTTCAGGGTCGTTGGCCGCCCGTCACCTGTCGCCGCTGAAGGTCAGCTGACCGTCCCATCGCCGACATCCCGGCTTTCGGGACGGTACCGCGGGCTCACCGGCCAGGCCTGGCCGCGCCAAGCCCGGCGGTGCCCTCTACCAGCACGTCCGCGTAGCGCTCGACGTTGAACCGGAACGTCCCACGGAAGTTGATGTGCGAGAAGTGCGCCGGGCCAATTCGCCGCAGCCAGTCCTCCTCGATGCCGACGCCATCCCGGTTGAGCTTCGTCACCACTGTGTCCATGCGATTCGTGTTCCACGCCAACACGATGTTGGTCAACAGTGCGTGAGCTCCCGAAATTGCCGCCATCTCTTGCCGCCGGCGGCCACGCTCAGGGGCCACCTGGCCGCCATGAATGGCACGCTGCAGCTGATGCACCGACTCGCCCCGGTTGAGCAGGGTGTGTATCTCGCGCCGATAGTCCGGGATGGCCAGGTAGTCGCACAGAAACAGCGTTCGCAGCAGGCGCCCAAGGTGTTCTGCAGCGCGGTGCAGCGGGTCGCCAACCGCTGCTGACCCCAGCCGGTGGATGGCATGCGCCGCGGACACCTTGCCCGCCCGAATCGACGCCGCCAGGCGCACCAGGTCGTCCCAGCCGCGCTCGATCGCCTTGACCGACACCCGGCGCACGGTCACACCCTCCAGGCTCTCCGGCACCGGCCAACCCCTGGGCACGAACAGCTTTCGCTCACGCAGATCGCGCAGGCGCGGGCACAGGTCAAAACCCAAAAGCTTGGCGATGGCCATCGCCACGTTCGTGACGCCGTGGGTATCAACGGCCAGCAGAGAGATTCGGATCCGGTCTTCGGCACGGTTGTGCTGCTCGACGCCTTCGACGGCCACGCCTGCCTGCCGCTCGTTGAGCACGACGGGTTGGTCGTAGAACAAGCCCCAGCGGTCGCGAACGTGGGTGTACAGCCCCGCGGCATAGGTGCGCCGGCGCGGGTCCACCCGGGCCGTCCAAAGGTGCCGGCTGACGTCCATGGCCATCATGTCGGCAGAACCCTTGGTGCCGTCGCCCCAGAGCGCCGCGATCGGCAGCGCGTTCTGGTACTCCGACACCCGTTCGTTGGCCCGGCGCAGCCTGCCGCTCAGCTCGACGGCCCGCATCGCCGTGGAGATGTGCGCCGCGTCGATGCCGGGGATCATCGAGCCCACGCCCTTGGCGTCGAGATCGGTGCCATGGGCCAGGAGCGCGCCGTAGATGGCCCGCAGCTCGTTGCTCGACGACGGACGGCGGGCCAGCAGCGCCTCGCTGAAGTGGGTGGCGGCGTCGACTTCCAGCAGCAGGTCTGGCAACTGGACGGAGCCGATGTGCTTGAAGACAGCCTCCCGGGTCTTGCGTGGCTCCACTTCCTCGTCCATCGGTCGGATTGGCGGCAAATGCAGGAGCTTGTCTGCGCCGATCTCGATCTGACCGCGACCGGCGGCCTCAGCCAAGGCCGTCAGGCCGACCGACACACCCGCCAGGATTGGCTCCAAAAACGCCATGGCCTGGTCAGGCAGTCCGAGAATCTGGTGGTGCAGTTCCTTCGTGCGGCTCCAGTCGGCACCTGCCAGCAGCATCGACTCGCGGGCGCGGAAACTGATCGAGTGGTTCACCCACGCGCTGCCGCGTCGCAGGCTCTTGCGCAGCGCCATCATCGTGCTGGCCTCGAATGCCCGGTACCGAGACTGAGGATCCAGGTCGCTGACGATCGTGTTCCATGCGGCGCCCACCGGCGGCAGCTCGAAGTCCTGCGGGATCTCCTTGGTGCCGAGAGCTTGCAGACGCTGCCAGGCCTGCCATTGGTCGTGGCCGGGGTCGCCCGACGCGCCGGCAAACTCGATGTCGCGAAGGCCCGCCAGGTGGGCATGAACGCGCCGGTTGTCCTCGGCCAGCGCCCTACGGACCTGGGACGCGAAAGTGCTTGTGCCAGCTTCGCCGATGTCGTGGAGCAAGGCGCGGGCTTCGAGCACGCGATCGCGCCAGGGCTTGGACTCGTCGTGGAGCACCGACTTGGCTTTGAGGGCCTGCTGCAGCGTCGCGCCGCCGCTGCGCGAGCGTCCTTTCTCGACACGCTCGGCGGCGCGACGGAACAGGTCTTGGCTGCGGCGCGAAGCCTGCAACAGCGCCATGTCGGTCAGCTCCAACAGTGTGACGCGCAGGAAGCAGGTGATCTCGACGGTCTGGCGCTGCCGCTCTATGCGTGCGGTCATCGACGGACGCCGCATCTGGACGTGGGCGGCATAGGCCTGCTGCTTGCTCAGGGCCACGGCGTCCAGGGGCCAGGCGTGCACGCCCAGTTCCTTCAACGCCCGGATCTTCTCCAGCGTTTCAGCCATCGTGCTCGGAGAGTGCCGCTTGGGTGGCGTCTTGAGCCATTCAAGCCGGGTGCCTACGCCCCCGGACTGCGTTGCGTAGCACCAGTCGATGGCCTTGAGGAAGGCTGCCTTGCCGACGCCGGCCTCGATCGTGGCTGCCATGGCCGTCTCGGTGGCGTCGAAGGCCTCGCGCGCCAAGTCTGCAAGGCGGCGCGGCCCAGGGATGACGATGCGCCGTTCGTACAGCCACATGCGGGCGGTTTCGGCGAGATCGTCGGGATGCGCGGCCTCGAGTGCGGAGATTACCAGAACCTTTTGAAGTTGGTCGACACCAGCCGCATCCAGGTCTAGCAGGCCGAGGTAGGTGCGAGCCCATGCTTGATGTTCGTACAGCGTCTGGCGGCGAGCGTAGAGGGACCGCAGACTGGCGATGCTCACGGCCGGGGTTTGAAACGCCTCACAGATGGCACGCAGCAGGGTCTTGGGCACCGACGCGAACCGGTCCATCGGGCGGCCGCTGGCCCGCAGGAACAGCATCTGAATGGCTGCCGCGACCCGGCGATCGTGGCGAAAGCGCCCTGAGACCGCGGCGATGTCGTCCGCGCTCATGCAGAAAGATTGCTGGACGTCGAATTCCGACAGCCTAGTGGGCAGGTTCTCCGCGCCAATGAAGCGCTTGGCGAAGGACATGGTGACACCGTTCTGGCAGTCGAAACCGCCAATCTACCTGGGTCGGGCGCGGCGCGAATCCCTACATGCCCAGGAGCCGCATCGAGCTGGTGACGGCTTGGCCAGCGGCCACCGTGTCAATATGCTGGAAAGATACGATTACCCCTACTTGGGCATGCAGCAGATGATGATGGACCACATGATGCAGCGTCAGCAATGGATGACGCCGCCGCCTCCGCCCGCGGGCAAGTAGGAATCTCGCCAACGCTGGCGCTGCCGCCGAGTCGAACCTGTTCTTCGCGGCCGCAGCGCTGCATGGGTGCAATTCGGCTTCATCTGGCTCGACCCTCGGATCGATGCTGGCCAACGTGCCGGATGTCTTCCTCATGGGGGGGCGTCGAGTTCTCTTGCCAGCTGGTCGCCGGCCGGGCCGAGCTATGAATCGGAACGGGGCCCGAACATGATGATGGCCATGCCTGCCAGACTGACCGCGACACCGATCCAGTCGGTCGTCGTCGGTCTCACCTTGTCGACCAGCATCAGCCACATCAGCGCCACGCCAACGTAGACCCCGCCGTAGGCAGCGTAGACCCGTCCCGCCGCGGTCGGGTGAAGCGTCAACAGCCAGGCGAACAGCGCGAGGCTCGCGGCTGCCGGCAGGAGCAGCCAGGCCGAGCGCCCCTGCTTGAGCCAGAGGTAGGGCAGGTAGCAGCCCACGATCTCTGCCACGGCGGTGACGACGAACAGGAGAAAGGTCTTGAACGCATCCATGCGCCGATTGTCGATGGCGGCTTGACCCTCAAGCGGCTTGAGGTCCTACCTTCGCAATGTGGGCGGCTTGCCCGGGCATTGGAGACGGTCGGATGAGACCTTGGACGGCTGTTCTTGGCGTTGGCGCCGCGTGCGCCGCTTGCTGCGCGATACCTCTCGTCGGCGGCCTCGCTGCGCTGACCGCCGGCACGGCGGCCCTGGCGGCAGCGGGCTCGGCGCTGCTGGCGTGCGCCGATGAGTTCGCGCCGTTCGCGACGGGTCTGCTCGTCCTGGCCGGGGTGGGCGGTGCGGTCACGTGGTGGGTCCACTGGCGGCGACGGAAC